>NZ_JBXAOB010000020.1:0-97534 GCF_058802345.1 Pseudomonas sp. GW822-FHT02D10 | reverse complement strand
GCGTCCCCTAGGGGACTCGAACCCCTGTTACCGCCGTGAAAGGGCGGTGTCCTAGGCCACTAGACGAAGGGGACACACGTACAACATTCACTCCCTACCGCGTTTTGCTGTTCGCTTTACGCTGTAAGTGGCGCGCATTCTATGGATGGATTGAGGGGTCGTCAACCCCCAACTATAAATTTATTTAAATCAATGACTTCGCTGCCCTTTGCGGGGCAATTCCGGCTTTTCGCCCGACCAGGGTTTGACGCCTATATTCTGACACTCGCCAAGGCGCTATAGTCCTCTCCAGCAGATGATGGCAATGTGCACCCATCCACACATTGCCTATATAGACAGCGCACCGGCTCGACTCAACTCGTCGCGCCACCCTATGCGCTCCCAGGCTTAGCCACTACACTCGCACGCAAACCCTATAAAGAGGTCTTCACGGTGACTCCACTCATGATCACCCTGCTAGTAATAGTCGGGATCGCACTATTGATCGCCATTGGCTACATGAACCATGTGGTGGAAAACAATAAGCTGGAAAAGGCCCGCACCAAGGTCGAACTCAATGATCGGCTGCGCCGCTGTGGCGAAATCACCGAAACCTTTCCTGGCCAGCTGATGACACCGGCGCTCAAGCTGCTGCTGACGCGACTGGAACTCAACGTCTGCCAACGCCTGCTTAATCTGGATAAAGCCAATTCGGCGGTCAAAGCCCGCCTTGACGAACTGAGTGCTCTGGTCGCACAAGGCGAATCCATTCCGGTCAACAACCCACCGGCACCGATCCAGACCGAAGCCAAGGCCAAGGACGTGCGCTTTCTACTTGAGGCCCTGCATGGTCAGGTCACTCGCGCGGCACAGGACGGTTTCCTGCCAGCCAACGAAGCCAAGCGCTGGATCCGCGAAGTTCGGCATATCCTGGTGTTGTTGCACATCGAGTTCTTCAACAACCTCGGCCAACATGCACTGCAACAGGAACAACCCGGACAAGCCCGCCTGGCGTTCGAGCGTGGCGTGCAGTACTTGCGTAAACAGCAAGACCCGCAGGTTTACAGCGAACAGTTGCAGTACCTGGAAAAACTCCTGGCGCGCGCCAACTCCATGGTGCTGACCAACATTGCACCGGTGGAAGGTGAAGTTAACGAGTTGACCGAAGGCCTCAAAGACGTGGAAGCCGACGCAGACTGGAAGAAGAAAGCTATCTACGACTGATAGTGATGGTGTGCAAAGCCGTTCCAAAGGCTTACACAACACCGGTGGCGAGGGAGCTTGCGCCCTCGCCACAGACCCAGAGCGATCTCACGCTTACAACCTGAAATGCCCCACCATCCCCTTCAGCTCAGCCCCCAATTGCGCCAGCTCGATACTCGACGTGGCATTGCCTTGCATGGCCACCGAGGATTGATCGGCACTGGCGCGGATGCTGGTCACGCTGCGATTGATCTCTTCGGCAACCGAACTCTGTTGTTCGGCTGCTGCAGCGATCTGCTGGTTCATCTGCTGAATCAGCGAGACCGCCGCAGCGATACTGCCCAGCGCACTTTCGGTCTGTAGCGCATCACTGACTGCAAGCTTGACCAACTCACCACTGCTCTGGATTTGCTGCACCGAAGCCTGCGCGGCTGAACGCAAGGCACTCACCAGACGCTCGATTTCCTCTGTGGATTGCTGGGTACGCTTGGCCAAGGCACGAACTTCATCGGCCACCACGGCAAAGCCCCTGCCCTGTTCACCCGCTCGTGCGGCTTCGATGGCCGCGTTGAGCGCCAGCAGGTTGGTTTGCTCGGCAACGCTCTTGATCACGCTGAGGACAGTGCCAATGTTCTGGATTTCCGCACTGAGGCTTTCGATGCTCGAACTGGCCGATGTCGCCGAGTCAGCCAATTGCTCGATGCGCTGCATGCTCTGACGTACCACCTGCTGGCCGGTTTCGACCTTGCCGTCTGCCGTCTGCGCCGCCAGCGCCGCTTCCTCGGCGTTGCGGGCAACGTCGTGTACGGTCGCGGTCATCTGATTCATCGCGGTGGCGACTTGCTCGGTTTCTTCCTTCTGGCTGCTGACTTCCAGGTTGGTCTGCTCGGTCACCGCAGAAAGTGATTGCGCGGAACTCGCAAGCTGCTCGATGCCGGCCTGCAAACCACTGACGATACTGCTCAGCCCCGCGCCCATTTGCTGCATGGCCTGCATCAACTGGCCGATCTCATCACGTCGCGTCACCTGCACGGTTGCGCTCAGATCGCCCGCAGCTATTTGCTGAGCGACAAGAATCACGCTGCGCAGTGGCGCAACGATCAAGCGGGTAATCACCCACGCTGCAACCAACCCGACCAACAATGCCAAGGCCGACGAAGCGATGATCAGCAGCGAATTCTTCTTCAGCTCTGCCTGCATCGACTGGTCTTCAGCACCGTATGCCAGGTCGACCCGCTGCACCACTTCGGCGGCGCGCTCATGCAACTGCTGATAGACCTTTTTCTCCTCAGTCAGCAGCCCTGTGTACTCGGCAAGTTTTTCGCTGAAACTGGCAATATGCCCGGTCACTTCGTTGAGCACGGTCTGGTAGCCCGCGTCCTTGACCGCGCTCTTCAATGCCTCAGCCTGGGTCAACGCCTGATCGGCCTGTTCAATCTTGCCTTGCTCGGTGCTTTCGGCGCTGGCCTTGCGGCTTTGATCCAGACGCACTCGCGCCTCGTTCATCGCCTGCAACATCAGTCGCGACACCTGACTGACCTGATTGGCCTGCTCGATAAACTCCGCGCCATCCTTGCCTTGCGAATCCTTGAGCGCATAAGTGCCATCGTCGGCAAGACCGGCCTGCAGCACATCGAGGTTATTGGCCACGCTGGACACCGACCAACTGGCCATTTCCAGCGCCAGGTCCTTGGACTGGGTCAGCTCGACGAACTCATCGAAAGCTTTGCGGTAAGCCCCCAGCGACTGCTCGACATCATTCATCACCGGGACATTAGCCGCTGACTGAGCCTTGAGTTGCGTTGCCAGGGCGATCAACGCATCAACCCCCTTGTGCAAGGCATCGACGGTTTTCGGATCACTGTGCAGGGCGTATTCCTGCTCCAGCAATCGCACCTTGAGCAAACCACTGTTGAGCGACGACATCTGCTTGAGCCCGTCGAAGCGCTGACTGATGGTTTGCAAGGACCAGACGCCGATCGCGGCCACCAGGGCCGTCAGCTGCAGGACCAGAACAAAACCGACACCCAGTTTTTTTGCCATACCGAGGTTGGCAAAACGTCCTTGCACGGCCGAAATCATTGCTCGTAACCCCCTTCCCATACCCAATGGCAACACGGCCATTTCCAGTTATTGCAGGTTCGCAATGGGGTGCCCCCAAGCACAAGTCTTTGGCGCCGCAATAATGGCAAAAAGCTACGAAGAAGTCGTTTTCAGAACGGTCGAAGTCGATCCGGTAATGCGCAGGCCTGAAAAAACGCCAGCGCGCGAGGGTCACTGGCATGAGCCACATTAATGCGTAACCAGTCGCTCGCCTCACCACTGGGACTGAAGGCCGTTCTGGAGGACAGCACAATACCGAATTCGTGAGCCAGCGCGCGGACCCGCGCCGGATCTTGCGCTCGTGGCCGGCACCAAATGTACAACCCACCGGCAGGCTTGCCGAACACCTCCCACTCGGCATCTTCAAGCACCAGCAATGTCACCGCCATATCACGCTTCAAACGCTGACGCTGGCGCTGTACCAGTTTGCGATAGGCACCATTGACCATCAGGCTGCTCAACACCGACTCGCAAAACCGTGAAGCACCCAGGCTGGTAATCATCTTCACTTCTGCCAGGCGGGCAATGATTGCGGCGCTGGCCACGACATAACCAACCCGCAGCGAACTGCTGAGGGTTTTCGAAAAGCTGCCGACATAGACCACGCTCTCCCCTGCGCCCATCGCCGCCAGACGGGTACCCGCACTGCTCTGAAAATCAGCGTAGACGTCATCTTCGACAATGATGAGTTCATGACGCGTCGCCAATTCAAGAATCCGTTGCGCAACGGCGGGTGCCAGGCTGCTGCCAGTCGGATTGTGGAACAGGCTGTTGATGAACAAGGCGCGGGGATTATTCGCACTCAACAGTGCCTCCAGGACTTCAATGTCCGGACCGCGGGGGGTTCGTGGCACCTCCAGCATTCTGACGCCGTGCAGCCTGAGCAGCTCGAACAGATTCGAATAGCCCGGACTTTCGACCACCACGCAATCACCCGGCTTGAGCAGAGCCCGTACGATCAGATCAAGCCCATGAGTGGCCCCCGCGGTGGTGAGTACCTGATTCTCATCGACGGTGATCTTGATCTGTTGCAGGCGCTTGAGAATCTGCTGGCGCAAGGCAGGCAACCCATACGAGGTGCTGTAGTTGAACAATCCAGCCATGTCGGTACGAGAAACCTGGCGAATGGCATAACTGAGATCGTCGCTCTCACGCCAGCTTTCAGGCATACCACCACGCCCTAGCGGCAGCTTGCCCAACGGGCTATCGCCCAACCAGGCGCTGTTTGCGTCAGCCCCCGCGGGGCCCGATTGATCACCACAACGACAGGTCGCAACCAAAGGCCCGGCCACGAAAAAGCCCGAGCCATGACGCGACGCAAGCACGCCTTGGGCGACCATGCGTTCATACGCTTCAATGACACTGGACTGACTGAGCAAGTTATCCCGGGCCAGCTGCCGAATAGACGGCAAACGTGTTCCTGGCTCAACGGCACTTTGGCGAATCCAGCCAGCAAGGGCGTCAACGATTTGCTGCACGACAGGCACCAACGCCTGTCGATCGATTCTCAATTCCATGAGAGACCCACTCCAACTGTTTTTCTGGAGTCAGTTAAGCACAGGCGCTCTCATGAAGCTGTGCGACAACGCCGCTAAAACGCGCTCCTCTAACCCTTTGAAACACAATGCCTGGCGATACGCCGCACGCAAACCATCAGAACGCCGTCACCCCACCGTCCACCGCCAGCGAGTGACCGGTCGTGAACGCAGCACCATCGCAGCACAGATACAGCACCGCACTGGCAATTTCCTCGACCTTGCCGATACGTCCTACCGGGTGCATGGCTGCGGCAAAATCGGCCTTCTTTGGATCGGCTTCATAAGCGCGGCGGAACATATCGGTGTCGATGACGGCCGGACAGACCGCATTCACGCGGATTTTCTTCTTCGCATATTCGATGGCTGCGGATTTGGTCAGGCCGATGACCGCGTGCTTGGACGCCGCGTAGATGCTCATCTTCGGCGCCGCGCCGAGACCCGCCACCGAGGCGGTATTGACGATCGCGCCGCCACCCTGGGCAAGCATCAGCGGCAGCTGGTACTTCATGCACAGCCAGACGCCTTTGACGTTGACGCCCATGATCGCGTCGAACTCATCGACTGTGCCTTCAGCCAACTTGCCCTTTTCGATTTCGATCCCGGCATTGTTGAAGGCGTAGTCGACGCGGCCATAAGTGCTCACCGCCTTCGCCATCAGATTCTGTACATCGCTCTCCAGAGTCACGTTGCACCGCACGAAAACCGCTTCGCCACCGGCCGCCCGAATCAGCTCGGCGGTGCCTTCGCCGCCCGCCACATCGAGGTCCGCGACCACCACTTTCAACCCTTCGGCGGCAAACGCCAGGGCGGTCGCGCGGCCAATACCGGCGGCTGCCCCCGTCACCAACGCTACCTGGCCGGAAAACGTCATGCTCATTGTTATGTCCTCGAAAAATGTGGGTGATCGCGTTTTCGCAGTCTAGCCACCCCGCCCCGTCACGCGGCAGCACTATCAGAGGGCCGGTTGATGGCTTATGAGTTGCAGTGATGAATAACCCCGCCCAACTATCACTCCACTGGATCGGGCTGTATTCGCTGCGTCAGCACACCTTGCGACAACGGCCATGAGGGTCTATCAATCAGACTTCATTCAACCTTGAGTGCCCGCCATGACTGCCCAGACCAACCGTCAATTCCTGCTCGCCAAACGCCCGGTGGGAGCTGCGAACCGCGAGACCTTCACTTATCAGCAAGTCCCTGTCGGCGAACCGGCGGCGGGCCAGATCCTGGTCAAGAACGAGTACCTGTCGCTGGACCCGGCCATGCGTGGCTGGATGAACGAAGGCAAGTCCTACATCCCGCCAGTGGGCATCGGCGAAGTCATGCGCGCGCTCGGCGTAGGCCAGGTGATTGCCTCGAACAACCCGGGATTTGCTGTGGGTGACTACGTAAACGGTGCGTTGGGTGTGCAGGATTACTTCCTCGGTGAGCCCCGAGGTTTCTACAAGGTCGATCCGAAACTGGCGCCATTGCCGCGCTATTTGTCAGCACTGGGCATGACCGGCATGACCGCTTACTTCGCGCTGCTCGACGTCGGTGCGCCGAAGGCCGGGGATACCGTGGTGCTGTCGGGGGCTGCAGGTGCAGTGGGCAGCATTGCCGGGCAGATTGCCAGGATCAAAGGCTGCCGCGTGGTGGGGATCGCCGGCGGCGCAGACAAGTGCAAGTTCCTGATCGATGAACTGGGCTTCGACGGTGCCATCGACTACAAGCACGAAGACGTGGTTGCCGGCCTCAAGCGCGAATGCCCAAAAGGGGTCGACGTGTATTTCGATAACGTCGGCGGGGATATTCTCGACGCCGTGCTCAGCCGCCTGAACATGAAGGCTTGCGTGGTGATCTGCGGTGCCATCAGCCAATACAACAACAAGGAAGCGGTCAAAGGCCCGGCCAATTATCTATCGCTGCTGGTCAATCGCGCGCGGATGGAAGGCTTTGTGGTGATGGATTACGCCGCGCAGTTTGCCGCCGCCGGGCAGGAAATGGCCGGATGGATGGCCAAGGGGCAGCTCAAGAGCAAGGAAGACATCGTCGAAGGACTGGAGACGTTCCCGGAAACGCTGATGAAACTGTTCAGCGGTGAGAACTTTGGCAAGTTGGTGTTGAAGGTTTAACGAAGTATCTGACTACATCAAAACCCTGTGGGAGCGAGCTTGCTCCGGGCGGCGTTCCGACGATGACGGACTTACATTCAACATCAATGCTGACTGTTATGGCCCCATCGCGAGCAAGCTCGCTCCCACATTATTGGATCTTCAGTGTCTGATCAGGCCAGTTCGGCCACGACGTCGGCCAAGGCCTTGGCCGGATCGGCCGCCTGGCTGATCGGACGACCAATCACCAGATAATCAGAACCGGCATCCAGTGCCTGACGCGGTGTCAGGATGCGACGCTGATCGTCCTGGGCGCTGCCCGCTGGACGGATCCCCGGGGTCACCAGTTGCAGCGACGGATGCGCCGTTTTCAAGGCACGGGCTTCCAGTGCCGAGCATACCAGACCGTCCATCCCGGCTTTTTCCGCCAGTGCCGCCAGACGCAATACCTGCTCTTGCGGTTCGATGTCCAGGCCAATCCCGGCCAGATCCTCACGCTCCATGCTGGTCAGCACGGTCACGCCGATCAACAGCGGTTTCGGACCGCTGCGCTGGTCGAGCACTTCGCGACAGGCCGCCATCATGCGCAGACCGCCGGAGCAATGCACGTTGACCATCCACACGCCCATTTCCGCTGCCGCCTTGACGGCCATCGCGGTGGTGTTCGGAATGTCGTGGAATTTAAGATCGAGAAATACTTCAAAACCCTTGTCACGCAAGGTTCCGACGATTTCCGAAGCGCAGCTGGTGAACAGTTCCTTACCGACTTTGACCCGGCACAGTTTCGGGTCCAACTGGTCGGCCAGCTTCAGTGCGGCGTCACGGGTAGGGAAATCCAGGGCGACGATGATAGGAGTCTGGCAGGCGGACATGAGTGGGCTCTCAGGCAAGTCGAAATCGGCGCGCATTGTAGCGGAACGCGAGCCTGTCCGGGACCCGATGATCGGTAAATCATCTTCATCGGTGCCCAATAGCGGATGATAAACCCCGAAGGCACGGCAATTGTGTCGAGTCCGATACACTCACGACACGCCCTCAACACCGCCAAAGACTACCCTCGCCAACCGCAAGACCTCCTACAGCACTTCCCGCCTCACGGCCGGACGCCTATGCTGAAGCCACAACCTCGCAGCCCATCTTTTGTGGTTGGCAGCCTCTCTGGCAGATGAACGTACGCATGCATAATAGCCCCGCTCCTCTGAACGACGATCAAAAAGCCCCCGCCGTCGCTGAAGACAAACGCTGGAACACTCGCGCGCTGATCGTTGACGATGACGTTCCGATCCGCGAATTGCTGATCGACTACCTGGCCCGCTTCAACATCCACGCCAGTGGCGTTACCGATGGCACCGCGATGCGCCTGGCGCTGCAAGCAGAACATTACGACGTGGTGGTGCTGGACCTGATGCTGCCCGGCGAAGACGGTCTGTCGCTGTGCCGCTGGTTGCGCGCCGAATCGGACATCCCGATCCTGATGCTCACCGCCCGCTGCGAACCCACCGACCGCATCATCGGCCTGGAACTCGGTGCCGACGATTACATGGCCAAGCCGTTCGAGCCACGAGAGCTGGTCGCACGGATTCAAACCATCCTGCGCCGCGTGCGCGATGACCGCACCGAGCAACGCGCCAACATCCGCTTCGACAACTGGCGCCTCAACAGCGTGCTGCGCCAGTTGATCGCCGCCGATGGCCTGGTGGTGCCGCTGTCGAACGCCGAATTCCGTTTGCTCTGGGTATTCATCGAACGCCCGCGACGGGTGCTCAGCCGCGAACAATTGCTGGATGCCGCCCGTGGACGCTCGATCGAAGCGTTCGATCGCAGTATCGATCTGCTGGTCTCGCGCCTGCGGCAAAAACTCGGTGACGATCCCAAATCACCTCAGCTGATCAAAACCGTTCGCGGCGAAGGTTACCTGTTCGACGCCCGAGACATCGGTTGATGCGTGCACGCTTCGATACGCTGTTCGGCCGCCTGTTTGGCGTGCTGTTACTGGCGATTATCCTGGCGCACCTTCTGGCGTTCTTCTGGTTCCACCATTACGGCCATCCCCCGCCCCCTCCACCGCCGGAGTTTTCCACCGAGTTCAACGGACAACCGCCGCCGCACTTCAAAAACAGACCACCGCGGCCGTGGTTTGGTGGCCCGATCGTACCGCTGACCTTTCAGCTTATCTCGCTGGTGATTGCTGCCTGGTACGGCGCGAAGCTGCTCTCCCGGCCAATTCAACGCCTGAGCGCCGCCGCCGAAAGCCTCAGCGAAAACCTCGACAGCCCACCACTTGATGAGTCCGGCCCGCGGGAAGCACGGCAAGCGGCGCACACGTTCAACCTGATGCAGAAGCGTATCCGTGAGCAAGTGCAGCAGCGCTCGCGGATGCTCGGCGCCGTCTCCCATGACCTGCGCACGCCACTGTCGCGGCTCAAGCTGCGCCTGGAGCAGATCGACGACGACAAACTGCAAGGGCAGATGCGTCAGGACCTCGACGACATGATTCGCATGCTCGACGCGACCCTCAGCTACCTGCACGAACAACGTACCAGCGAAGCCCTGCAATGGATGGACGTGCAGGCGCTGATCGAATCGCTCTGCGAAAACGCCCAGGACCAGGGCGCTGATGTACAGGCCAGCGGGCACTGTGCGCCGTTGCAGGTCCAGCCGATGGCCTTGCGGTCCTGCATCAACAATTTGCTGGACAATGCTTTGCGTTACGCCGGTCAAGCGCTGATCAACCTTGAAGACAGCCGTGAGCAGGTGATCATTCGAGTGATCGACCATGGCCCCGGTATCGCCGCTGACAAACGCGAAGCGGTGTTCGAGCCTTTCTATCGCCTTGAAGGTTCACGCAACCGCAACTCCGGCGGCGTTGGCCTGGGCATGACTATCGCGCGCGAAGCCGCCGAACGGCTGGGCGGTGCGTTAAGCCTGGAAGAAACCCCGGGCGGTGGCCTGACCGCCGTGGTATGCCTGCCGCGGGTCTGAACAGCCTCTGTGTGCTGTTTCGTACAAATCCCACATACCCACGACAACTCCGCCCCCGAGGCTGCATGGACCGGTGCCTTCACCGGTTTTTTCCATCCGTAAGGAGTGAGCCTATGATCGGCAGCGTCAGCAGTAACTCCAGCTATACCAGCGCCACCAGTGCGGCCTATGCCGCCCGCCTCCAGCAGCGTCAGAAAGAACTGTTCGCCAAGCTTGATACCAATGGCGACGGAAGCGTTTCCAAGGATGAACTGAGCACCGCCCTGGCGAAGAAAAGCGACAGCGGCGTACTGAACAGCCTGAGCAAGCAATTCAGCAGCCTGGACAGCGATAATAGCGGTGGTCTGAGCAGCGAAGAAATGGCTGCCATGGCCCCACCGGCACGCCCCGCTGACAATCAGCCACCCAGCACGGAAATGGCCGACGCGATGCTCAGCCTCCTGGACAGCAACAGTAATGGCAGCATCAGCAGCGATGAGCTGAGCGCGGGCCTGACGAAAGCCGGCAGCACTGCCGACAGCAAGAGCCTGTTCGCCGCGCTGGACACGAACAACGACGGGACCGTGAGCAAGGACGAGCTGGTTGCCGCCCTCACACCGCCTCAGCCGTCGCAGCCGCCGCAGCAACTGTCCAGCCAATCCTTGTTCGGTCAGCTCGACACGAACGGTGATGGCAGTATCAGCGCCAGCGAACTGAACAGCGCCCTGGCTTCAAGCTCATCCACCAGCAGCACCGATAATGGCGCAGCCCTGCTCAAGGCGCTCGACACGGACAACAGCGGTAGCATCAGCAGCAACGAGCTGAAATCGGCGCTGCAAACGAGCAGCAGTCAGAGCAGCGGCACCATTGATCAAAGCGCGGTAGCCGAGGCCCTGAGCAAGTTGATCGTCAGCATGAATCAGCAGTACTCACAGACCAATACGCTGAGCTCAAGCACAAACCTGTCCGCCGCAGCCTGATTCAGGCAAAACCTGAAAAGATCGCAGGCTGCGATCTTTTCACCAGCGACTCAACTCTTGTTGTCAACTCGCCCCTGACTGTTACTCCAGTCGATCAACAGGCTGTACGCCACAGCCAACAAGGTCGGGCCTATAAACAACCCGATGAACCCAAAGGCAATCAACCCGCCAAACACCCCAAGCAGCACGATCACCAGCGGCAGGTTGCCACCACGGCTGATCAGGTAGGGTTTGAGCACGTTGTCGACACCGCTGATGATGAACGTGCCCCAAATGCCGAGGAATATCGCCAGGCCGTATTCGCCCTTCCAGGCCAGCCAGGCAGTGGCCGGAATCCACACCAGCGGCGGCCCCATGGGAATCAGACTAAGCAGGAACGTGACGATACCCAGCACCAACGCGCCCGGCACCCCGGCGATCAGGAAGCCGATCAGTGCCAGGATCGCCTGGGCGGCGGCAGTGCCGATGACCCCGTTGACCACCCGCTGCACCGTTCCGGCCACCAGTTCGATGTAATAACCGGCACGCTCGCCGATCAGCCGCTCCAGCAGACGATGAACAAACACCGCCAATCGCGGGCCATCCCGATAGAAAAAGAACACGAAAACGATGCTCAAGGTCAGCTCGAGAATGCCGCCGCCGATCTGCGCACTGCGCGCGAGCAACCAGTTGCCGACCTGCCCCAGATAGGGTTTGACCGCCAGCATCAGCGCCGCGCCTTGCTGGTCAATGCTGTTCCAGAGTCCTACCAGCCGCTCCCCCACCAAGGGAATCCCGGCCAGCCACACCGGAGCTTCCGGCAAACCTTCAACCTGCACGTCTTTGATGAACGCCGTGGCATCGCGCACATGATCGGCCAGGTTAAAACCGAGCCACACCAACGGCACCGCCACCAGCACCATCCAGCCCAGCGTCAGCAGCGCCGCCGCAAGGGATTCGCGACCGTTGAGCCAGCGGGTCAGCAAGCGCATCAGCGGCCAACTGGCAAACGCCAGCACGGCGCCCCAGAAGAGCGCCGACCAGAAGGGCGCCATCACCCAGAAGCTGGCACCGAACAACGCCAGGAGCAGGATCTGCACCAACAGTCGATCGTTATTGAGCATGAAATGTCTCGAGCAAGGTCAACCAACAAAGAGTAGGCGAACGGTCAATGACACGTTCGCCAGGGGAAAAGCCTAGCGCAGGAACTCGATGTGCAGGCCGCTTGCTGGCACGTTGCCAAGCTCCATCCGCGCCGCACGCACGCCCTGCCCGACCAGCGCCTGACGCCAGGCTTCGGCGTTGGCTCCGGAAACACTCACGCGCAAGGTCGTATCGAGGTTCAAGCCACGTGACAGCAATGTCAGCCAGACCGCTTGCGGATCGCCCGTCAGACGCGGCAGATCGAGCACGCCGGTGTCCTTGAGCTGACGTAGCAGGGTCGCCGAGGTCGGCAACAACTCGCCCATTGGCTTGCTGGCCTCGAACTGTTCGACGTGCAAATAGGCCTTTCGATTGCCGCGAGTGATGCTGTAAAGCGCCACCAGCGAGTTGTCCTGTGGTGCCGCAAGTCGCAGCAGCAGATAAGCCTGTTGATCGTCGGCGCCATAGAGTTTTGCGTTGCCGAACACTTGATTGGCCCACAGGCTGCTTTCGCCGCAATCGCGGGCCTGGCACCAGAACAACAGCTCTGCGCCCTGTTTCTGCAAGGCTTCGCGAGCGGCGGTGAAGGCCTCGGTGGACGAATGCTCCGGCGGCAACTCGTAAGTCACCGACGTCGCTTGTCCACGGGCGCTGACCTGACCGTCGAAACGCAGTTGGCCGCTGATTTTGCGGATCGAGCCCATGGGATAGATCCGTTCAAGCTCGGCAGCCGGGCGATAGTCGACGATCTGCGCATCGGCCAGACGTGGCACCAGCGGCAAATCGTGACTTCCAGGTACATCGGCGGCAAACACCAGCGAACTGAAACACCCCAGCCCCAACACACTGATCAAACGCATGCTTTTCAATCGTGAAGGTACTCTCATCGGATCAGCATGGCCTGAGCGCCTTTGACCACATTGGCGTCGTCGACACGCGGCGGGACCTGCAAGCCACGCTGCACCGCCGGGCGGGCCTCCATCGCGGCCATCCAGCGCTGCAAGCCGGGTAAACCCTCTACCGAAACACCCGACCATTCATGGCCACGAACCCACGGATACGTGGCGATGTCAGCGATGCTGTATTCATCGGCCAGGTACTCGACAGTTTCCAGGCGCGTGTTGAGCACTTCATACAAACGCCGGGTTTCATGCTGATAGCGGTCGATGGCACCCTGAAGCTTTTCCGGGAAGTAACGGAAAAACACGTTGGCCTGGCCCTGCATCGGACCAATACCCCCCATCTGGAACATCAGCCACTGGATCACCACTGAGCGCCCTTTCGGGTCTTTGGGCAGCAGTTTCCCGCTCAGCTCAGCCAGGTAGATGAGAATCGCGCCGGATTCGAACACGGCGAAATCACCGTTGGCGCGGTCGACAATCGCCGGGATCCGGCCATTGGGATTGATCTTGAGAAAGGCTGGAGCCTTTTGTTCCTTCTTGTCGAAACTCAAGGCATGCACCGTGTAGGGCATGCCGAGTTCCTCGAGCACGATAGAGACCTTGTGGCCATTCGGGGTCGCAGCGGTGTAGAGATCTATCATGGTTGTCTCCCATTTCAACCCGCCCAGCCTCGACAGTTGCCCGCTGCAAGTCAAGGAACGGCGAAGAACCGATTGAAACAGTCTGCAACAAGGGCGGCGCCGGGCTCGTCATTCAGGTGCAAATGATGGCCGCCGGGCAGCTGTTCACGGCTAAAGGGTAGACGCTCCAGCAATTCTGGATGCTTGGCGAGCATGCCGTCAGCGGCGACCACCAGTTGCGCAGGACAACTGATGCGCTGAACGAAGGACATCGCCTGTTCATCTGACAGACGCAGTGGAGACGCCAGCGTCAGGCGACTGTCGGTGCGCCAGGTGTAGCCGCCCGGCACGGGCATCAATCCACGCTGAGCGAGTAGTTCGGCGGCTTCGCGACTGACCGCGACCAGGCCTTTCATGCGCGCTTCGATGGCCCGATCCAGAGTGTTGTAAACCGGTTTGCGCTTTTCTTGCAGGTCCAGTTGCGCTTGCAGGGCCATGCCCATGCGTTCGGCGGCGTTGTCGTGAGCGGCGGTGGGCGGAATCACCCCGTCGATCAGCGCCAGGTGCGTCACGCGCTCGGGCAGGGCACCGGCGAGCACCACCGAAACGATCGCGCCCATGGAGTGGCCCAGCAGCGCAAAACGCTTCCAGCCCAACTGTTCGGCTACTCGCAGCACGTCGTGGGCGTAATCCCACAGTGCATAACCGGCGCCCAATGGCCGATGCCCGGAATGCCCGTGCCCGGCCATGTCCAGCGCGACAATCCGCAAACCTTCAAGCTTCGGCGCCAGGCGCGCGAAGCTGTTGGCGTTGTCCAGCCAGCCATGCAAGGCAATCACCGGCAGGCCATCTTCGGGGCCGAACAGGTGCGCGGCCAACTCGATGTGCGGCAGGCTCAAACGAACTTCTTCGACGTTGCTCATGCGCAACTCCGTTCGCTGCGCCCTTCCCAACGACTGAACAGGCTTTTCAGCAACGTCGCGGTGTCTTGTGGGCGTTCGAGGGGAAACATGTGGCCGCCGGGCATCGTCAGCGACTCGCCTTGCGGTAGACGCCCCACGAAGCTTGCGTGATGGCGCATGACCACCCGGCTCTGCCGGCCACGAACCACCGCCAGCGGCACTTTCAACTGGCGAGGACGGCCTGGACTTGTGTGCGGAACGCCACGGTAGATGCTGATCTCGGTGGCCGGATCGAAGCGCAAGCGCAGGCGATCACCGACCTGGTGCAGGCCGTGTTGCAAATAAGCATCGAAGCATTCCGGGTCGAAGCCGCGAAACAGGGTTTTACCGGCGAAATAGCGGCGCGCCGATTCCAGATCGGCGAACTCCTCACGACGTCCCAGGGTACGGCCGGCCGGGGTCAAACGGTCGATAAAACCAAAACGCTTGGCCGCGCGGATGACCCATTGATCGGGGCGCGTCAGCACCGGTGAATCGAGCATCACCACGCCGCGATACAGTTCAGGGCAACGCAGGGCCGCGTGCAGGTGCAAGACACCACCAAAGGAATGGCCAACGCCCCACACCGGTTCAGGTTGCAGCTTAAGGTGATGGATCAGTTCGTCCACCAGGTTGTGCCAGTTATCGTCGGCCGGGAACCGCGGGTCATGAGCGTGCTGCTGCAGATGCGCGACCTGGTACTCCGGCGCCAGCGCGGCGAACAACTTGCCGTAGGTGCCTGAAGGAAAGCCATTGGCGTGGGCGAAAAAAATCTGCTGCGACATCACGGCGTACCCATAAACGAAATCAGGTGTTGATTGTCCGTAAGACGCAAGCTCACAGCAATGACCGTAACTGCCAGGAATGATGACAGTCCTGCCGTGGTAATGGGCTTACCTGTTAGTTCTGACAGTTGACAGCGGGCCCGGTTAGTTCGAAAAGGACCGTTCCCCCAACATCGTTGATATGGGTAGTCCATGACACACGCCAACACGCCGACCCTTGCTGCAATCGACCCTCGCGGGCTAGCGGTGCGGGCAGTGGCTTATCATCGCACGGTGGATTCACACATCACTCAGCAGGTCTACGATGCGGCTGGGCGCGCCGTTCATAGCCGTGACCCGCGTCTGTTCCAGTTGTTCGAAGGCGGCTCCGGGGTGGCGGTCAACCAGTCCACGGTATTCAGCCTGTCGGGCGCAGCACTGCTGTCCGATAACAGCGACGCCGGATGGCGCCTGGGGTTACTCGGTGCTACCGGACAACCGTTGCAAGGCTGGGATCAAAAACGTAACCAAAGCCGCGCGATCCATGACGCTCTCCTGCGACCGAGTGCAGTTTTCGAACAGGCTCACGGTGAACCGGAGCGTTGTACCGAGCGCTTTTCCTACGCCGATGCCACAGCAGAAACCGCAGCCCACAACCGCTGCGGTCGATTGATCCGCCTTGACGATACCGCCGGCACCCAGCACTTCACTGAATTCAGCCTTGCGGGTGCCCCCCTCGAGCAGTCTCGACAATTCATCGCTGACCCTCAGTGGCTGGTGAATTGGCCCGAAGTCGAAACCGAACGCGACGCCTTGCTGGAACTCGAACCCGCTATCACCCGCGTACGCTACAACGCCGTTGGCGAACCGTGCGAACAGACCGACGCCGGGGGCAACCGGCAAATCTTCAGTCAGACCTGCGCCGGCGAACTGCGAGAAGTGCGCCTGAAACTGGACGGCGCTGCCGAAGAGAAGACGCTGGTCAGCGCCATCCGCTACAACGCCTTCGGCCAGATTGAACAGCAACGTGCAGGCAATGGGGTGGTGTCCTACGCGACCTATGCCGCCGAGGACGGCCGGCTACTCCAGCTCAAGGCACAGGCCCAGGGAAAAGCACCGTTGCAAGACCTGACCTACGACTACGATCCCGCGGGCAATATCTACAGCGTCAGCGATGCAGCCCAGCCGATTCGCTACTTCCGCAATCAGCGGGTGGCTGCGATCAATACCTACGAGTACGACAGCCTGTATCGATTGATCTTTGCCAGCGGCCGACAAACCCGTAATGCTCCGGGCGGCCCGCACTTACCAGCCTTTCAGTCACCCGCCGATCCCGGCCAACTGGAAAACTACCAGCAGACCTACCACTACGACCCGGCGGGCAACCTGGAACTGCTGCAACACACGGCCGTCAGTGGAAGCCGCACCGAACACACCGCTGTCGCCGCACTTAGCAACCGCAGCCTGCCGTACAGCGCTGATGGTAAACGCCCCGACGAAGACGAGATTCACGCCGGCTACGACCGCAATGGCAACCTGAAAACGTTACAACCTGGCCAATCCCTGCTGTGGGACCTGCGCAACCAATTGCGTCAGGTCGATCAGGTGGTACGTGAAGAAGAGCCCAACGACGCCGAGTTCTACATTTACGACAGCAGCGGCCAGCGCCAGCGAAAAATCCGCACGGCTTACACCGGGAAACTGACCCGCACTCACGAAACCCGTTACCTGCCTGGCCTGGAAATTCGCACCGGCCCAAGCGAAACCCTGCACGTCATCACCGTGCAGGCCGGACGCTGTACGGTGCAGGTGCTGCATTGGAAAAACGGCCAACGAGCGGACATTCCCGAAAACCAGCACCGTTACGCCTTCAGCGATCATCTGGGTTCAAGCGCCCTGGAACTGGATGACAACGCCGAACTCATCAGCCAGGAAAGTTACTACCCCTACGGTGGGACGTCCTGGTGGGCCGGACGGGACAAGGTCGAGGCGAGCTACAAGACCCTTCGCTACTCAGGCAAGGAACGGGATGCAACGGGGTTGTATTACTACGGCCGCCGATACTACCTGCCCTGGCGACAGCGCTGGCTGAGCGCTGATCCGTCGGGGTTGGCGGATGGGTTGAATCTGTACGCCATGGTCGCCGGCAACCCAATAAGCCATGTGGATATGCAAGGCTTGATGAAGGTCGATGCCAATCGCTTCAACGCAGCCGCGGCAGCAGCAGTGCGCGACGGAGCTGCCGCTGCCTTCGGCATCGGGGTGCAACTTGCAACACGGCATATACTCGAACAAATCCCACCGAGCCCCGAAGTCAATTTTGGCCTGCATATGCTAGCCGCATCATTAGAGGGGGGAGCAGCCTTGTATGTCGGCTACGGGCTCACAAAAGGCTATACGCAAAGCAGTGGCATAGCCGCAATTGTCGGCGGTGTAGGTGCTATCTCTGCTGCAACTCCTGCGTTGCTCAGTGAACAAGGTGTCCCATCGGCCGGTTCAGATCCAGAACTCCACAGCGATGCCATCGGACGCATCGCCGCCGTGCTCGGTGGATATGCACGCCAATTTGCAGCGGATACGTTCACCCCTGGCGCAGCAATCAAATTCCAAGCGACTGCCGGCTTCTCCGAAAAATCCCCCTCAGTGCTTAAGACATCGCTGGGATATGGGGTCATTCGAGCCGGCATAGGCGCGCTCAACTCGCTCCTGCCCTCGTCGTTCAGTGGAATCCTGGGTCCTGTGGCCGAATCGATAGATGGTTTTCTAGGGACCTATATGCGGCCCTATCCTTCAGACCAGACCTACTACGACGACAGCACCAACGCTGCCATACCGAGTAACTGGGGAAACACTCTTCATGGGGGCGCTGGGCGTTCGGTATCGGGCTCCACGTACCGTTTTCTGAACGGATTGCTCACCCCTCACATCAAGAGTCTGCATCCAGCACTAC
The DNA here is from genome assembly GCF_058802345.1 of Pseudomonas sp. GW822-FHT02D10. Lineage (NCBI taxonomy): Bacteria > Pseudomonadati > Pseudomonadota > Gammaproteobacteria > Pseudomonadales > Pseudomonadaceae > Pseudomonas > Pseudomonas sp. GW822-FHT02D10. The sequence goes on along the minus strand of NZ_JBXAOB010000020.1, from coordinate 79,378 downwards.
AGGGAGCACTGAGCGGCCTGCTCGGGTTCTACACTGAAGGTCGCGGACTGGCCATGGAGCAAGTCAAGAAGGGGTATATCAAAGATTCTCTATCCCCGCTGTTTGACATTGAAGCGCCTGGTGCTGCGAAACGAGGTAGTGATGCAACACCTTCCAATCCACACCGGGGATACTGGGAAGGAAGTCTGCATCTGGACAGGCTATTTCGTGAACAACATTGATCCGAAATACAAAGAGCATCGGTACGAGTTCCGCACCGATGCTCACACGATCAATCCTCATCAACGCACCGGCGGCGTTTCACCCAGTGGCACCACCGCCATGGTCAACCGCGACACGCAGCTGGCCTTGCCTTCATCGCTGCTCAAGCGAATATCCCAGACGTGCGTAGTGCGGCCGATGTGGATCGGCTTGGCCACCGCCGTCACCCGCCCGCTGCGCAGGCCGCGCAAGTGGTTGGCGTTGATTTCCAGGCCCACGCAATAGAATTTGCTGGTGTCGATGCACAGGAAGCTGGCCATGGAACCGACGGTTTCGGCCAGCACCACCGAGGCGCCGCCATGCAGCAAACCGTAGGGCTGATGGGTGCGATGGTCGACGACCATGCTGGCGGTCAGCGATTCGCCATCAAACGCTTCGAAGCGAATATCCAGCACTTCGCCAATGGTGTTTTTCTGAATCGCGTTCAACTGTTCAATGTTGGGAGCGGTACGCCACAGACTCATCGCTGACTTCCTTCGTTGGTTTTGTTCGTGACTCAATCTTGCCACAGCACCGCTTCGCTGCGCGCGCTCCACTCTTCGAACCGTGCGCCATACACCGCTTCGATCATGTTGCGCTTGATCTTCAAGGTCGGTGTGAGAAAGCCGTTTTCCACCGCCCAACTGTCTTTGACCACCACCAGTTGGCGCAGACGTTCGTGTTTGTCGAGGGCGCCGTTGACCTCTTCGAGCAAGCGTTCCAGGCTCGACTGCAAGGCGTTGCGCGCGACGCTGGCGGCGTCCTGCAAGCCTACCGCCGAGAGCACGCAAAGCCCAAGAGGCGCACTCAGACCGTCGCCGACCACACACACCTGCTCGATACGCGAATGCACCGCCAGACGGTTTTCGATCGGCGCCGGCGCCACATACTTGCCCTTGCTGGTCTTGAAGATTTCCTTGAGCCGCCCGGTCAGGCGCAAATAGCCTTCGGCGTCCTGCTCACCCTTGTCGCCGGTGCGCAGAAAGCCGTCCTCGGTGATCGTCTCAGCGGTTTTCTGCGGTTCCTTGAAATAGCCGAGCATGGTCGCGCCACTGCGCACCAGCACTTCACCCGAGTCCTCGATCCGAACCTCCACCTCCGGGCACGGTTGGCCGATCCAGCCAGGTTTGTTCTGGCCCGGCCGGCATATATGGGAATAACCGCAGCTTTCGGTCATACCGTAGACCTCAAGCACGTCCAGACCCAGGCGTTTGTACCAGTACAGCAAGGCCTGCGGCACCGGCGCAGCTCCGGACAAGGCAACGCGCAAGGCATCCAGCCCCAAACCTGCGAGCACCTTGTGCCCGACCCGTTTACCGATGATCGGCAAGCCAAGGAGAAAGTCGAGACGTTTTGCCGGAATCTTGCTGTACACGCCCATCTGAAACTTGCTCCAGATGCGCGGAACACCGAACAGCGCCGTCGGCCGGGCGCGCTGCAAATCGGTGAGGAAGGTGTCGAGGCTTTCGGCAAAAAATACCGTTTGCCCGGTATAGATCGACGCCAGCTCGACGAACATCCGTTCGGCGACATGGCACAACGGCAGGTACGATAACAACCGGTCCGACTCATTGAGCCCAAACAACTGCGTGCCGTGAGTCGTGGCGAAGCCCAGGTTGCCGAAGCTGTGCATCACGCCTTTGGGCAAACCGGTGGTGCCGGAGGTGTAAATGATGGTCGCCAACTGGTCAGCGCCGGGGGTTGGATCGTCCTGAATCGGAGAGCTGCGTTGCAGGTCGGCCCAGCTGAAATCGAATTCACCCGTCGGGCACAGCGGCAAGCTGATGGTCGGCAGGTCGGCTCTGACACCGCTGGACATGCCCGGCCAGTCGTCCAGCTTGCCGATGAACACCAGCGCGGCTTCCGAGTGCTCAAGCACCTGGGCCACCGAGTCGGCCGTCAGGTTGGGGTACAACGGAACGCAGACATGCCCGGCCATCCAGATCGCCAGGTCGGCAATGATCCAGTGCGCGCAGTTTTTCGAGATCAGTGCAATGTGGCTGCCTTGAGGCAGCTCCCGGGCCCGCAGCCAGTGCGCGGCGCAGCGCGCCTGATGGCCGACGTCGGCCCAGGTCAGCGTCTCGACCTGGCCACCGCCAATCGGCTGGACCAGAAAACGCTGACGGGGGTGGCGAGCTTCACGCTCGTAGAACACTTGCAGCGGCAAACGAAAAGCGGCGGACATGCGATGCGCTCCTTTTTGTTCGGTGTGGCGGCAAGCGTAGCCCAACCAAGCGATTGCTTGGTTGGCTATTTCAAATCAAATAATCTACGGGTTTTTGACGCTATTGAGCGTCATGCCCCCGGCCAGCGGCAAATCAGCTTCAAGCTCGGCCAGACTGGCGGTGTTCATCGGCTGCGGTGCGCGCAAATGGCCGTGCTGCAAGTAGCCAATCAGATTGCCCACCAGAGGGTTATGGCTGACCAGCAGGATATTTTCCGCCGAATCGAGATGATCGACGACGATCAACGGATTGTTGTCTGGCGCCAGCCACGGCACCGTGCGGATTTCCGGCTCAAAGCCCAGCGCCTCGCGCACCAGTTGCGCGGTCTGCTGCGCCCGCACGTACGGGCTGGCGATAATTGCCTGAATCGGCTGGCCGATCAGCTGCGCGGCACTGCGCAACACTTCTTCGCGACCCTGCGCGGTCAACTCCCGTTCAGCGTCGCTACGGGCGTGAGACTCGGCTTGACCGTGACGCAACACCCAGACTTTCATAGCTTCGGCTCCTCATCACGGGCCGGATGCGGCGCTGGCGGTACGGCGTGCGGGGCCTCGCCTTCCGGTGTCCGCGGGGCCGGCCAATCGGCGAATGGCCACGGTTTCTGGTCGCTGTGGAAACTGCCGAAACGGCCGATCTGCGCCAGGAACTGGCTGAGGCTGTCACCGAAGTTCATCAGGCCGGCGCTCGGTGCGCCGTAGATCAACCGATAGATGAGCTGCACCAGCACCACAGCGCCAAGGATAAATTGCGCGACCTGCCAGACCAGCACATACACCAGCATCCACAGCACGCGCAGCAGAATGGATTCGTACCTGGCTTCTACTTTTGGATCGTTCATATCTCGCTCCCTGCCCCTGTAAATTGAGTACTCAGTTGAAACCGCTGGTGGAGATAAAGTCGACATCGGTTTTCGGCTCACCGCGCATCAACAGTTCAATAACCTGATTGAGCGTGCGCCCTTCAAACAGGATTGCATGCAAACCGGCGACCAACGGCATGTAAACTCCGACTTCCTGGGCCTTGGCCTTGAGTACCTTGAGGGTGTTGACGCCCTCGGCGACTTCACCAAGACTCGTCACCGCCGCTTCCAGGCTCATGCCTTGGCCGAGGGCAAAACCCACCTGATAGTTGCGGCTTTTCGGTGACGAACAGGTGACGATCAGGTCGCCGACCCCGGCCAGCCCCAGGAAGGTCATCGGGTTGGCCCCCTGATTCACCGCGAAGCGGGTCATTTCCGCCAAGGCTCGGGTGATCAGCATGCTCTTGGTGTTCTCGCCCATGCCCAACGCCACCGCCATACCGGCGATGATCGCGTAGACGTTTTTCAGTGCCCCGCCCAGCTCCACGCCATAACGGTCGGCACTGGCGTACACGCGAAAAGTCCGACCGTGCAGCGCAGCCTGAACCCGCTGGCACAGTTCTTCATCTTCACTGGCGACCACCGTAGCCGTCAGTGCATGTTCGGCCACTTCACGGGCCAGGTTCGGCCCGGACAACACGCCGATGCGCGCTTGCGGGGCGATTTCCTGAAGAATTTCGCTCATCAGCTTGAAGGTGTGGGCTTCGATGCCTTTGGTCAGGCTCACCAGCAACTTGCCGCTCAGACGCTCGGCATATGGCACCAGTACCGAACGCAGGGCGTTGGAAGGCAGTGCGACGAAACACAGATCGCACTCAGTCAGGGTGGCCAGCAAGTCGGTGACCGGCTCCACCGCAGGGTGAACCTTGATGCCTTTGAGGTAGCGTGGATTCTCGCGGTTGACCCGTATGGCCTCGGCCTGTTCAGGATCGCGCATCCACTGCCGGACCTGATGACCGTTCTCGGCCAGCAGATTAGCCACGGCGGTACCAAAACTTCCGCCTCCCAGGACCGCAATCGGGCGCTGTTCAGTCATATGTAATCCGTTAATCCATACCAGTGGCAATAGCCGCATTATACGGGGCGGTCCAGCGCCGGCCAGCCCCTGTGTCAATTACCGGCACTTGTAGGAAGCAGACCTACAAAACCGAGGAAAATGCCGGCATCGTGACTGAAAAACTCGAACAGCTCGGTTAACATGCGCGGCAATCACGCCTCGTCAACCAGGCGATCACCTTCGTGGACAACCACTATGACTCGCGCCACGTGCCCTACTTCAGCGCAGAGTTAGAGTTCTGACATGGACCACAGCCAGACTCGCACCCTCTCCCCCCGAAGCCGCCGGCCTTGGGTTTGGGGACTGTTGCTTGTCTGCCTGAGCTGTCTGCCCGTGCGCGCGGCCGACGTGTTGCTGACTGGCGCCGAAGACAGTCCCGGCGTGCAGGCCTTTACCCGCGCCCTGGCCGAGCAGAGGCCCGAAGACAGCGTGCGCTTCACACGCCTTGCCGACCTCCCCCCACCGTCCCGGATACCCGACGCGACGCGGCTGATCCTGCTCGACCTGCCGAGCCTGGACTGGCGCCTGCAAGACAACCAGGGGCCGGCGACGCTGGTGCTGCGCATCAGCCGGCTGCAAGCCAATCAGCGCTTGGGTAACGCCCTGCCCCTGCACCTGAGTCTGTTGTGGAGTGATCCACCGCTGAGCCGCCAGCTTCGTCTGACCCAGGCCCTGTTGCCACAAGCGCGACGAGTCGGCGTGCTGTACGGGGCGAACAGCGAGTTTCTACTCAAGGAACTGCACCACGCCGCGCACCGACTGGGGTTGGAGATCGTCGCCGAACGTTGGGACAACACCAATGACAGCCGGCCTCTGCAAAGCCTGTTGAAGAACAGCGACGTATTGCTGGGGCTCGACGACCCCGACCTATACAACCCGAAAACCGCCAAGAATCTACTGCTCAGCAGCTATGGCCGACAGCTGGCATTGATCGGTCCCAACGCGGGCTTCGTCAGGGCCGGCAGCCTGGCCAGCAGCTACAGCGATCAGAGTGATTGGCTGGCGATCCTGGATGACTTGCTTGACCGCTCGCCGGCCAGTTGGCCGCGCACCCTCTATCCGCAGCGCTTCAAGGTATCAAGTAACCCGCAAGTCGCTCGTTCCTTAGGCATCGAACAGATTGAGCCCGCGGCGGTTGCAACACAGTTGGCCGAAGGAGAAAACCGCCCATGAGCTTGCGTCGCCATTGGGGCATCAATACCCGCACCCAGATCATCAGCCTCGGCCCGGCTCTGCTGTTGACGTTGCTGCTGATCAGTTTCTTTACCGTCGTGCGAATCCAGGATTTGCGCCAGGAGCTCAACCACACCGGTCAATTAATCGCCAATCAACTGGCCCCGGCCACCGAGTACGGTGTGATCTCTGGCAACAATGAGGTGCTCGAAAGCCTGATGAAGGCCTCGCTGACAACGCCGCATGTGCGTTTCCTGGAGGTACAGGACAACGCCGGCAAGGTTCTGGTGCACGTCGAGCAACCCTCGCAAATCCGCCAAGGCTCGCAACAGGTCGAAGAGTTTCAGGCTCCGGTGCGCTTGCAACGGATTCAGCTCAACGACGATTTCCTGCAGGGGCCGCCACCGGCCATTGGTCCCGCCGAAGACTATCTGGGGCGAGTCGTCGTCGGCATGTCCAACGATGCCTTCAGCCAGCGACAACAGGAAATCCTGCTCAAGGCCGCGATCCTCGCACTGTTCGCCCTGCTCTTTACCTTCCTGCTGGCCCGGCGCCTGGCCGCCAGCCTGTCAGAGCCCATCAGCGCGATGGGCAATGCGGTGAAGGCCATTCAGCAAGGCGACTACAAAACGCCGCTGCCGATCGTCGACGATGCTGAACTGGGCAACCTGTCGCGCCACATCAACAACCTCGCCGATGGCCTTGAGCTCGCAAGCCGCGAGCAACATCAAGCGATGGCGCAACTGATCCAGACCCGCGAAGAAGCGGAAAAGGCCAACAGCGCCAAGTCTGACTTCCTGGCGATGATGAGCCACGAGCTGCGCACGCCGATGAATGGCGTGCTGGGCATGCTGCAACTGCTCGAAACCACCGACATGACAGAGGAACAGATCGAGTACGCCGCGCTGGCGTCGGAGTCCACCGAGCACTTGCTCAAGGTCATCAACGACATTCTCGACTTCTCGCGTATCGAACGCTCGGCCCTTGAACTGGAGCACATTCCGTTCAACCTCGCCGAGCTGATCAACAGCTGCGCCCTGGCCTTCCAGCACAGTGCGGTGCAACGGGGCCTGAGCCTGGAATTGCAGATCCCCGACGACATGCAGGCGCTGCAAGTCCAGGGCGACCCGACACGGATCAGGCAAATTCTGGTCAACCTGATCGGCAATGCCCTGAAGTTCACCGAGAAAGGCCGGGTGACGATTGAACCGCAGTGGCAATCGCTGGACCATGAACTGCTGTGGTTCACCTGCACCGTGCGCGATAGCGGGATTGGCATTTCGGCGCAAAGCCTGGAGCTGATGTTCAACGCGTTCCAGCAGGCCGACAGCTCGATCTCCCGGCGCTACGGCGGCACCGGCCTGGGCCTGCCGATTGCCCGTACGCTGGCCGAGCGGATGGGTGGCACACTGCGCGCTCAGAGCGAGGAAAGCCGAGGCTCGGTGTTTACCCTGGAAATTCCACTGGCGCTGTCCCGGCAGACGCCGCCGGCCCTGGCCCCGCGCACGCCAACCGGCAACGACCACGGCGAGGGGCGCAATGTGCTGCTGGTAGAAGACAACCCGGTGAATCAGACGGTCATCGAAGCAATGCTGCGCAGTCTGGGCTTTACTGTCAGCGTCGCCACCGATGGTGCGCAGGCGGTACGCAGTGCCGAGAGCCTGATTTTCGAGGCGATTCTGATGGATTGTCGGCTGCCGGTCATCGACGGTTACGAAGCCACCCGGCAGATCCGCCAACTGCCCGGCTGCACCGATCTACCGATTATCGCCCTCACGGCCAACGCTTTGCAGGGTGACCGCGAGGCCTGCCTGTCGGCGGGGATGAACGATTATCTGGCCAAGCCTTTCAAACGCACCGATCTGCAACAAATTCTGCAACGTTGGGTACGCTAGGGTCTGCTGACGTTTGGTGGTGGTCGCCACCAATCGTCAACAGACCCTGGTGCAGACTGATCGACCATCTGCGACTGGCGTGAAAGGCGAAAGTGCGGCAGTCTTAGGCACCTTGAGAAGCTCGAAATTGGGCTTGAAAAATAATTTCAGTGCACAAGTGTACATTCATGTCCCTTGTGCTGTGACTTTCACCACAACGCAATAGTCTATGAGTAGGCTGCCAATTCGAAGCATGAACGCTTCGATCGGCCGGGAAGATTTGCCCCACCTGCCGCATGGGATTATTGAGGAGCTCGCATGACCAAACAAAACGCCTTTACCCGGGAAGACCTGCTGCGCTGCAGTCGCGGTGAGCTGTTCGGCCCTGGTAACGCGCAACTGCCCGCCCCGAACATGCTGATGGTGGATCGCATCACTCATATCAGCGAAGAGGGTGGCAAGTACGGCAAAGGTGAATTGGTCGCCGAGCTGGATATCACTCCAGACCTGTGGTTCTTCGCCTGCCACTTCGAAGGTGACCCGGTGATGCCAGGCTGCCTGGGCCTTGACGCCATGTGGCAGCTGGTTGGTTTCTTCCTCGGCTGGCAAGGCCTGCCGGGCCGCGGCCGCGCCTTGGGTTCGGGCGAAGTGAAATTCTTCGGCCAGGTTCTGCCAACCGCCAAAAAAGTCACCTATAACATCCAGATCAAACGCGTTCTGAAGGGCAAGCTGAACCTGGCCATCGCCGATGGTTCGGTCAGCGTCGACGGCCGCGAGATCTACACCGCCGAAGGCCTTCGGGTCGGCGTATTCACATCCACTGACAACTTCTAAGGGTTATTCGCATGCGCCGCGTCGTTATCACTGGTCTGGGCATCGTTTCGTGCCTGGGCAATGACAAAGAGACCGTCTCCGCTAACCTGCGTGCAAGCCGCCCTGGCATCCGGTTCAACCCGGAATATGCCGAAATGGGTCTGCGTAGCCAGGTTTCCGGCTCCATTGACCTGCCACTCGAAGAGTTGATCGATCGCAAGATCTATCGCTTCGTCGGCCACGCGGCGGCTTACGCCTACCTGGCCATGAAAGACGCCATCACTGACTCCGGCCTGACCGACGAGCAGGTTTCCAACCCGCGCACCGGCCTGATCGCCGGCTCCGGTGGCGCATCGACCCTGAACCAGATGGAAGCGCTGGATATCCTGCGCGAAAAAGGCGTCAAGCGCGTCGGCCCATACCGCGTTACGCGGACCATGAGCAGCACGGTTTCCGCTTGCCTGGCCACCCCCTTCAAGATCAAGGGTCTGAACTACTCCATCGCATCTGCCTGCGCCACCAGTGCTCACTGCATCGGTAACGCCATGGAACAGATCCAGATGGGCAAGCAGGACGTCGTGTTCGCCGGCGGCGGTGAAGAAGAGCATTGGAGCCAATCGTTCCTGTTCGACGCCATGGGCGCACTGTCCAGCCAGTACAACGAGACACCGGAAAAAGCCTCCCGTGCCTACGACGCCAAGCGTGACGGTTTTGTCATCGCCGGCGGTGGCGGCATGGTCGTGGTCGAAGAGCTGGAACACGCTCTGGCCCGTGGCGCGAAGATCTACGCGGAAATCGTCGGCTACGGCGCGACCTCCGACGGCTACGACATGGTCGCTCCAAGCGGCGAAGGCGCCATCCGCTGCATGCAGATGGCCATGTCCACCGTCGACACGCCAATCGACTACCTGAATACCCACGGCACTTCGACTCCGGTCGGCGACGTCGCGGAAATGAAAGGTGTACGTGAAGTCTTCGGCGACAAGGCTCCGGCCATCAGCTCTACCAAGAGCCTGTCCGGTCACTCCCTGGGCGCCGCCGGCGTTCACGAAGCGATCTATTGCATGCTGATGATGGAAGGCAACTTCATGGCAGGTTCTGCCAACATCGAAGAACTGGACCCGGAAGTGGCTGACATGCCGATTCTGACCAAGACTCGCGAAAACGCCACCATCAACACCGTGATGAGCAACAGCTTCGGCTTCGGCGGCACCAACGCCACCCTGGTTCTGAAACGCTGGCAGGGCAAGTAAGCCCCGCCGCTTCGCTGTACATAAAAACGCCCCGACTGGTTCGGGGCGTTTTTTATTGGGCGATCGATAAATCAGTGGAGCGCCTGAATCGCCAGATGTTCTATTACTGCAAGGTCTGTTCCTATGACCTCCAGCGAAGTGACCATCGAGACCCACCTGTCCGAAGGCGCCTTCAGCCAATAGCGGCAAGCGCAGGCTGTGCGGGTTATGCTCAACGGCATCACTCGTACAGCCTGGAATGCACCATGAACAGTCCGCTCGTGATCCGCCCACGCACCGAAGATGTCGAAGGCCAACCAATCTTGCGCCCGCTGCCATCGGCCCAGTGCCGCAGCGTCGGGCCTTTCGTTTTTTTCGATCACATGCTCGAAACCCGCTATCCGGCAGGCAAAGGCATGAATATCCGCCAGCACCCGCACATCGGTCTGTCCACCCTCACCTACCTGTTCGAAGGCGAGCTCCAGCACAAGGACAGCCTGGGCTCTGACCAGATCGTGAAACCGGGTGACGTCAGCTGGATGACGGCTGGCAGTGCGATTGCTCACGTCGAGCGCACACCGAAAGCGCTGTGGGATACCGACTTCAAGATGCACGGTCTGCAAATCTGGCTGGCCTTGCCAAAAGAGCACGAACAGGACCCGGGCCACTACAGTCATTACCCGGCCGCCAGCCTGCCGGCCAGCGATAACCTTGGGGTGAAGATCAGGATGATTGCCGGGAAAGGGTTCTGCCTGGAGTCACCGGTGCCGGTGCTTTCTCCTACGTTGTACGCGGAGCTTGAGCTGAAAACAGCGACGACGTTGCTGATCCCCACCGAGCATGAAGAACGCGCACTTTACGTGCTGGACGGTGACGCCCAACTCAATGGCGAGCCCATTGAGCCGCACTCGCTGGTGGTGTTGCCTGCCGGGGAAGCAATGGACCTGTTCGCCGAAAGCGATTGCCACGCCATGCTGTTCGGCGGCGCGCCGATGGACGGACCGCGACGGATCAACTGGAATTTCGTCGCCAGCGATCCAGCGGTAATCGATGAGGCGCGCAGACGCTGGGCGGCCGGGGATTGGCCGACTGTGCCGGGTGAGAGTGAGCGGATCGAACTGCCCTGAGATCTTCGGCGCCAGTTACATCGCCATCGCGAGCAAGCTCGCTCCCACATTTGACAGAGTCGTACACAATATTAATGGTCGACTCCAAACCACTGTGGGAGCGAGCTTGCTCGCGATGAGGCCAGCCCTGACACTGACGGTGCCAGGTCTAGAGACAGCACTCAGCCGTTGAACACTTCTTCCAGCAAATTATGCATCGACACAAAGGCCCGCCTGGCGGTCCTGGCGTCATACATCATCATGCCCGGCACATTGGCGTGCGGGTCGGTAAAGGAATGCACCGCGCCGCCGTAGCTCAGCAATTGCCAATCCACACCTGCAGCGTTCATTTCAGCTTCGAAGGCCGGCAGCTGCTCTTTCGCAACCAATGGATCGGATGCACCGTGCAACACCAACACCGAGCCTTTGATGTTTTTCGCATCGGCAGGGTTCGGCGTGTCCAGCGTACCGTGGAACGACACTGCCGCTTTGAGCGGCGCGCCGGTACGGGCCAGTTCCAGAGCGCAGCAACCGCCGAAGCAGAAACCGAACGTCGCCAGTTTCAAGGTATCGACCACCGCCTCACTCTGGCTCTGCAAGGCAGTGAATGCCGCCTGCATGCGCTTGCGCAGCAACGCACGATCATTCTTCAACGGCATCATCGCCGCGCCCGCCTCGTCGCTATTCTGCGGACGAATCGCCTGCCCATACAGGTCAGCGATCAATACCACATAACCTTTGGCGGCAACCTCCTGGGCAATCTTCTCGGCCCCGGCGCTGACACCCATCCAGTTCGGCGCCATCAGCAAACCCGGACGCGGGCCTGTGTGGCTGGCATCGAACGCCAGACGACCTTCGTAAGACTGACCATCAACCTGATAAACCACGGAACGCACAGTGACCTGGCTCATGACTAACTCCCGTAAAGAAACGCCAGAATGAAAAAACCCGCCGAAGCGGGTTTTTCTTTAACGCGATTAAACCGACAGTTCAACCAGCAGCTTGTTCAGACGGCGCACATAGGCGGCCGGGTCTTTCAAGCTGTCGCCGGCAGCCAGGGCCGCCTGATCGAAGAGGATGTGCGACAAGTCGCCAAAACGCTCTTCGCTCTGCTCACCGTCGAGTTTTTCGATCAGCGGGTGCGCCGGATTGAATTCGAAGATCGGCTTGGAGTCCGGAACTTTCTGACCGCTGGCTTCGAGGATCTGACGCATTTGCATGCCCAGGTCCTGCTCGCCGATGGCCAGAATCGCCGGGGAATCGGTCAGACGGTGGGAAACCCGCACTTCGCTGACGGTTTCACCCAGAGCCGTCTTGATACGCTCGACCAGGCCTTCTTTGCTCTTGGCGACTTCTTCTGCGGCTTTCTTGTCTTCTGCCGAGTCCAGGTTGCCCAGGTCCAGATCACCGCGTGCCACGTCGACAAAGCTCTTGCCGTCGAAATCGTTGAGGTAGCTCATCAGCCACTCGTCGATACGGTCGGTCAGCAGCAGCACTTCGATGCCTTTCTTGCGGAAGACTTCCAGGTGCGGGCTGTTCTTGACCTGTGCGTAGGTTTCGCCGGTCAGGTAGTAGATCTTGTCCTGACCTTCCTTGGCGCGAGCCAGGTATTCGGCCAGTGCGACCACTTGCTCGCCTTCTTCACCCTGGGTGGAGGCGAAGCGCAGCAGGCCAGCGATTTTTTCTTTGTTGGCGAAATCTTCAGCCGGGCCTTCTTTCATGACCTGACCGAAGTTTTTCCAGAAGCCTTTGTATTGCTCAGGCTCGTTCTTCGCCAGTTTTTCCAGCATGTCCAGAACGCGCTTGGTCAGCGCCGACTTCATCGAATCGATGATCGGGTCTTTCTGCAGGATTTCCCGCGACACGTTCAGCGACAGGTCGTTGGAATCGACCACGCCTTTGATGAAGCGCAGGTACAGCGGCAGGAACGACTCAGCCTGATCCATGACGAACACACGCTGCACGTACAGCTTCAGGCCACGTGGTGCTTCACGCTGATACAGGTCGAACGGAGCACGGGCCGGCACGTAAAGCAGCGAGTTGTACTCCAGCTTGCCTTCGACCTTGTTGTGACTCCAGCTCAGCGGGTTCTCGAAATCGTGAGCGATGTGTTTGTAGAACTCCTGGTATTCCTCATCCTTAACTTCGGTACGCGGACGGGTCCACAAAGCGCTCGCGCGGTTGACGGTTTCCCACTCCTGCGCCGGCTTCTCTTCACCTTCGGCGGCCGTCACTTCTTTCGGCAGTTCGATCGGCAAGGCGATGTGATCGGAGTATTTCTTGATGATGTTGCGCAGACGCCAGCCATCGGCGAACTCGTCTTCAGCAGACTTCAGGTGCAGGACGATGCGCGTACCACGGTCTTCCTTATCAACGGTGGCGACGTCGAATTCGCCTTCGCCCTTGGACGACCAGTGCACGCCTTCGCTGGCAGCGAGGCCGGCACGGCGGCTGAATACGTCAACCTTATCGGCGACGATGAACGCGGAGTAGAAACCTACGCCGAACTGACCGATCAGGTGCGAATCTTTCTTCTGATCGCCGGACAGGTGTTTCATGAAGTCGGCAGTGCCGGATTTGGCGATGGTGCCCAGGTGGGTCACGACATCGTCACGGCTCATGCCGATACCGTTGTCTTCGAGGGTGACGGTTTTCGCGTCCTTGTCGAAGCTCACACGGATTTTCAGTTCGGCGCCACCTTCCAGCAACTCAGGCTTGGACAGGGCTTCGAAACGTAATTTGTCGACAGCGTCGGAGGCGTTGGAGATCAGTTCGCGAAGGAAAATTTCCTTGTTGGAATACAGCGAATGGATCATCAGGTGCAGCAGTTGCTTCACCTCGGTCTGGAAGCCCAGGGTTTCCTTTTGAGTTTCCACGCTCATGGTCATCAAACTCCGATTGGATGGCAGTGGCCGCGCCCGGAAGGGGTGGCGGCGGGATGTCATCAAAGTTGGGGGCTATGACGGGGATTTCAAGGGCTGGGGGTCTCTTCAATCTTGAAATGCGCACGCGCCGTAGCAATCGGCTCGGTCTGAGTGCTCTGCCATGCGGTTATCGCCACGTTGGCGACCCGGCGACCCTGACGGCACACCTGGCATTTGGCGTAGGTGTCGCGAAACTGCCCGGCGCGCAGGTAGTCGAGGGAGAAGTCGATGATCTTCGGTACACCCGGGGAGCCGGTAAAGATCAGCAAATGCAGGGCCGCCGCCAGCTCCATGAAGCCTGCAATCACCCCGCCATGAATCGCCGGCAACAACGGGTTACCAATATTGTCCTTGTTCGCCGGTAGACGAAAAAGCAGCTCATCGCCCAGACGCGAGCACTCGACGCCAATCAGCTTGGCGTAGGGAATCAGGTGCAGCAGCGAGGCGTAATCCCCACGCTCATGAGCCTGCTGTAATTGTTCTTTGAAGTTGTCAGTCATTTCGTACCACCACTGATGACGCCACCAAAACCTTTGGTGCCTTTGACCCCCTTGCCCATGCGCATGAAGGTCCCGACCACATGAGCGATCGGCTTTTCCGGATCATCCTGATAAGCGAATCCGCGCGTGAAAATCACATCGGTCGTCACCCGGTAGCACTGGGCGAAGCCATGCACTTCTTTATGCGGTTCGGCCGGGTGCATGTAGTCGATACGCAGATCCAGGGTCGGGCAAACCTCGAACTCCGGCAAAACGCAGAGTGTGGCCATGCCGCACGCGGTATCCATCAACGAGGTGATGGCGCCACCATGAATCACACCGGTTTGCGGATTACCGACGATCTGCGGGCTGTACGGCAAAGTGATCGTCAGCCCGTCGTTACTGGCGCTGCGCACGCGCAACCCGAGTACCTGGCAATGCCGCAGCGCCGATAGAAACCGCGTCGCGCGCTCGAAAATGGGGTTGTCGGTCATTCGATAAAGGCTCTTTTTAGTGTTGTTGCATAGCAGCAGAGGGACTAAGAAAAAGTTCCCTCCAAGATAAATCTTATATATCTGTAGGTAACGTGGAACTTAATCCGTAGTACAGCGCTCGAAAGGGCAAGTAGATATTTTCCACCAGGAGAAACACCCCATGCGTAAGACTTTAGCTATTGCCTTGATGTTGACCGCTTCCCTCGGCATCGCTGCCTGCGGTAAAAAAACCGAGGACAAAGCTCAAGAAGCCACCCAACCGGCTGCACAAGCCCAGCAAAAAATGAGTGAAGCTCAGGATAAAGTGAGCGACGCTGCGAAAGAAGCCGCCGATGCTGCCAAAGCTCAGGTTGATTCGACCAAAGCAGCTGCTGAACAAGCCGCACCTAAAACCAACTAATCGGTTTTAGTGCTGCAAAAATAAAGCCCGCCAAGTGCGGGCTTTACTTTGCGCGTCGATAAAGCGTTAGAGCAATACCGTGCGCAAGGTCGGGCTAACCATCAGCCCATCTCTTTGATCGCCTCAGGCAATGGTGCCTCTGTTGGGGTATAGACCATTACGTCCAGCACGTCGGAATGAAACTCCCGGCGATACAACACCAGCACTACACCGGCGCTCATCAACATGAACAGCCACGGACTGACGAACCAGGCGAGCATGGTCATGCCGAAGTAATAAGAACGCAGACCAAAGTTGAATTGGTTGGCCGCCATCGAGATCACCCGCGCAGCGCGCGAAGCGAAAGCCTTGCGCTCCTGCTCGGAAACGTGGCGCTCACCGAGCATCGGCGCCGAGCCAATCAGGATCGCCGCGAAGTTGTATTGGCGCATGCACCAACTGAAGGTGAAGAAGGCGTAGACGAACACCAGCGCCAGGCACAGCAGCTTGATCTCCGACATGCCTTGGGAAGCCTGTTGCACCATCGGAATGTCGGCCAACAACGACAGCGCCCGCTCAGAGGAGCCCAGCACGGTGAGAATACCGGCGAGGATGATCAAGGTACTCGAGGCGAAGAATGAGGCGTTACGCTCCAGGTTGCCCACCACGCTGGCATCAGCGATGCGGTTGTCACGCAGCAGCATGCGGCGCATCCAGTCTTCGCGATACAAGTGCAGCACACTGGCCAGGCACGCGGTATCACGGCCCTTCCAGATAGCGTAGCGGGTGTAACCGCCCCAGCAGATGACGAACCAGAGCGCGGCGAGAATGTGGATCAGGTTGGTGTGGATGAACGACATGCAGGTCCTTGTGATGTTTAGGCGCAATACTGAAAACCCGTGGGAGCGGGCTTGCTCGCGAAAGCGGACTTTCAGTCAACATCACTATTGAATGTTATGCCCTCTTCGCGAGCAAGCCCGCTCCCACATTAGATTTGCGCACGCCCAAAAAAATGCCCCATATCGATTGATACGGGGCATTTCTGTTGTTGCTCAAGGCCCGCTTGTGGCGGGCCTTGAAGCTTAAGCCAAGGCTTCGCTGCGCTTGCCCAGCAAACGGTCGCAGGCGAATGCAACAACCAGGGTAAAGACGCATGGCACCAGCCACGCCAGACCTTGCTCAGCCAGCGGCAAGTGCGCCAACTGAGTTGGCATCCAGTCCGCCAGACCCGCGCCCTTGAGGGCGTCGATCATGCCGAACAGGAACGACACCAGCATTACCGGACCGACAATACGGCCCTGCTCAAGCCAGAAGTCTTTGCAGAAGCTCAGCGCCACCAGGACGATGCACGGTGGGTAGATCGCGGTCAGTACCGGGATCGAGAACGCGATGAGCTTGGTCAGGCCAAGGTTCGACACCAGCAGCGAGAACGCGGCCAGGATGATCACCAGTGTCTTGTAAGACAGTGGCAGCACGCGGCTGAAGTACTCGGCGCACGCGCAGGTGAGACCGACTGCCGTCACCAGGCAGGCCAGGGAGATCAGCACCGCGAGGAAACCGCTGCCCAGGGAACCGAACGTGTGTTGCACATAAGCGTGCAATACCGCTGCGCCGTTGGTAGCGCCGACGGCCACTTCATGGCTGCCCGAGCCCAGGCGGAACAGACTCACGTATACCAGCGCCAGACCGACGCCGGCAATCAGCCCGGCGATGATCGCGTAACGAGTGATCAAGGCTGGAGACTCGACGCCACGGGAACGAATGGCGTTGACGATAACGATGCCGAACACCAGTGCGCCAAGGGTATCCATGGTCAGGTAACCATTGATGAATCCCTGGGAGAACGGTGCCGCGACGTACTCAGGCGTCGCGGTGCCGATGTCGCCCGCCGGCAAGGCGAACGCGGCGATGCCGAGCGCGGCCAGTGCGATGATTTTCAGTGGCGCGAGGAAACGGCCAACGGTATCCAGCAGACGACCCGGGTACAGCGAAATGAAGAACACCAGCAGGAAGTACACCGAGCTGTAGAGAAACAGCGCCAGCGGGCTTTCGCCAGTCAGTGGCGCCAGGCCCACTTCGAAAGACACGGTCGCGGTACGCGGGGTGGCGAACAGCGGACCCACAGCGAGGTAGCACGCCGCCGCCAGCACGCCACCGGCGATTTTGCCGATCGGGCTGCTCAAGGCGTCCATGGCGCCACCGACCTTGGCCAGCGCGACAACGGTGATCACCGGCAAACCGACTGCGGTGATCAGAAAGCCCAGCGCCGCCATCCAGACATGAGGCCCGGACTGCAAACCGACGATAGGCGGGAAGATGATGTTGCCAGCCCCGACGAACAGGGCAAACGTCATAAAGCCAAGTGCCAGGATGTCCTGGCCTTTCAACACTTTCATTAAGGAAATACCACACTACTGAATCGGAATTTAGAGAGGGATTTCCCTTAGGGGTGAGGGAAATGCTGTCGGTCCGTATGGGACTGACCCGTTTAGCGCGTAGCGTCCTTGTGGGCAGCAAACGCAAAATGGCGGCTAGCGTAGCGAATTTGCGCGACAAACGCACTGTTACGGGGCGTAACTATCCGATACGCGACATTCCTATGTCGCGTTTTCGCATTGAAATGGTTGTCGACTGTAAGTAAGCCATCGCGAGCAAGCTCGCTCCCACAGGTTTTGTGAACTCTTGAGATTCAATGTGGGGCTTAGCTCGCGATGAGGCCCTCACCGACACCACATAAGCGTCAGAAACGACAAAGGCCACCCGAAGGTGGCCTTTGTTTGGTGAAGCGTAAGGTAAGCGCGAGGCTTACTTCATCGCCCAACCAGTCAGCTCGGACAGAGCCTTGCCGATGTCTGCCAGCGAACGCACGGTTTTAACGCCTGCGTCTTCCAGGGCAGCAAACTTCTCGTCTGCAGTGCCTTTGCCGCCAGAGATGATTGCGCCAGCATGGCCCATGCGCTTGCCCGCAGGGGCAGTCACACCAGCGATGTAGGAAACAACCGGCTTGGTCACGTGTGCCTTGATGTAGGCAGCCGCTTCTTCTTCAGCCGAACCGCCGATCTCACCGATCATCACGATCGCTTCGGTCTTCGGGTCTTCCTGGAACAGTTTCAGGATGTCGATGAAGTTCGAACCCGGGATCGGGTCACCACCGATGCCGACGCAAGTCGACTGACCGAAACCGGCGTCAGTTGTCTGCTTCACAGCTTCGTAGGTCAGGGTGCCGGAACGCGAAACGATACCGACCTTGCCTGGCAAGTGAATGTGACCTGGCATGATGCCGATCTTGCATTCGCCTGGAGTGATCACGCCTGGGCAGTTAGGGCCGATCAGGATCACGCCCAGTTCGTCGCACTTGACCTTGGCATCCAGCATGTCCAGGGTAGGAATGCCTTCAGTGATGCAAACGATCAGCTTGATGCCGCCGAACGCTGCTTCAAGGATCGAGTCCTTGCAGAAAGGAGCCGGAACGTAGATCACGCTGGCGGTGGCGCCAGTGGCTGCTACAGCGTCTTTCACGGTGTTGAAGACAGGCAGGTCCAGGTGAGTGGTGCCGCCTTTGCCTGGAGTTACGCCGCCAACCATCTTGGTGCCGTACTCGATGGCTTGCTGGGTGTGGAAACTACCTTGCGAACCGGTAATACCCTGGCAGATAACTTTGGTGTCTTTATTGATCAGGACGCTCATTATTTGCCCTCCGCAGCTTTAACGACTTGTTGAGCAGCGTCGGTCAGGCTGGTAGCAGCGATGATGTTCAAACCGCTTTCTGCCAGTACTTTAGCGCCCAGCTCAGCATTGTTGCCTTCAAGGCGAACAACAACCGGGATTTTCACGCCGACTTCTTTCACAGCGCCGATGATGCCTTCGGCAATCATGTCGCAGCGAACGATGCCGCCGAAGATGTTGACCAATACTGCAGCGACGTTAGTGTCGGACAGGATGATCTTGAACGCTTCGGTAACGCGTTCTTTGGTAGCACCGCCGCCTACGTCGAGGAAGTTGGCTGGTTTGCCGCCATGCAGGTTGACGATGTCCATGGTACCCATGGCCAGGCCAGCACCGTTGACCATGCAACCGATGTTGCCTTCCAGCGCTACGTAGTTCAGTTCGAACTTGGCAGCGTGCGCTTCGCGCGGATCGTCTTGCGACGGATCATGGAATGTCTTCAGCTTAGGCTGACGGTACATGGCGTTGGCGTCGATGTTGATCTTCGCGTCCAGGCAATGCAGATCGCCGTCAGCCTTGATCACCAGCGGATTCACTTCCAGCAGAGCCAGGTCGTGATCCTTGAACAGCTTGGCCAGACCTACGAAGATCTTGGCGAACTGAGCAACTTGCTTGCCTTCCAGACCCAGCTGGAATGCCAGCTCGCGACCCTGGAATGGCTGAGCGCCAACCAGTGGATCGATAGTGGCCTTGAGGATTTTCTCAGGGGTGTCGTGAGCGATTTTCTCGATGTCCACGCCACCTTCGGTGGAAGCCATGAACACGATGCGACGGCTCGAACGGTCAACGACAGCGCCCAGGTACAGCTCTTTAGCGATATCAGTGCACGATTCAACCAGGATCTTGGTGACTGGCTGACCATTGGCATCAGTCTGGTAAGTCACCAGACGCTTGCCCAACCACTGTTGAGCGAATGCTTTAGCGTCTTCTTTGCTGCGAACCAGCTTGACGCCGCCCGCTTTGCCGCGACCACCAGCGTGAACCTGGGCTTTGACAACCCATTCGGTCCCACCGATTTTGTCGCACGCTTCTGCTGCTGCTTCCGGGGTGTCTACGGCGAAACCCTGGGATACTGGCAGGCCGTACTCAGCGAACAGCTGCTTACCCTGATACTCGTGAAGATTCATGCTTATTACCGTCTTCGTTAGGTACTGCGCATTCGGTGCTGCACTCATTCAAGTGCCGCACCACCTGTGACTGCTGCTCGCGTAGCTGAGCTACGCAAGACTGCGTCCAGCGGATATTCCGCGGTGAGTCTTGCATGCAAGGCTCACGACGGGCCAAACCGCCGTGGTTTCTTATTATCCGCTTAGCGTTTCTTGCGATTGGCAATGTGAATGGCGCCGCCATTCACTGCCAGAGCTGCTTCGTGCAAGGCTTCGGACAGGGTCGGATGGGAGAAAACCATCATGCCCAGGTCTTCGGCGCTCGTGCCGAATTCCATGCCGATTGCACCCTGCTGGACCAGTTCTGCGGCGCTCGGGCCAATCACGTGGACGCCCAATACGCGGTCAGTCTTGGCATCGGCGATAACTTTGACGAAACCACCGGTATCGTTGGCTGCCATGGCACGGCCAGAGGCTGCGAACGGGAAAGTGCCGACGTTAACTTCAACGCCTTCAGCTTTCAAGGCCTGCTCGGTTTTACCGACCCATGCAATTTCCGGGTGAGTATAAATAACCGAAGGGATCAGGTCATAGTTCATCTGGGCTTTGTGGCCCTTGATGCGCTCGACAACCATGATGCCCTCTTCCGAGGCCTTGTGTGCCAGCATCATGCCGCGAACCACGTCGCCGATCGCGTAAACGCCAGGAACGCTGGTAGCGCACTGGTCGTCAACGAAGATGAAGCCACGCTCGTCGATGGTCACGCCGCTATCGGCAGCCAGCAGATCGGTGGTCACTGGACGGCGACCAACGGCTACGATCAGCTTGTCGAACGTGATGGTCTGTTCGCCGTTGGCGTCGGTGTAGGTCACCACGACTTCTTCGCCGTTGACTTTGGAACCGGTAACGCGCGCGCCCAGCTTGATGTCCAGACCTTGTTTGGTCAGGGTCTTCAGCGCTTCTTTGGAAACGGCGGTGTCAGCAGCCATCAGGAACGTGTCCAGGGCTTCCAGGACAGTCACTTGAGCGCCCAGACGGGACCATACCGAACCCAGTTCCAGGCCGATCACGCCAGCGCCGATCACGCCAAGACGTTTTGGAACCGATTGGAACTCCAGAGCGCCAGTCGAATCGACGATGACTTTCTGGTCAACCGGAGCCGGCGGAATGTCGATCGGACGCGAGCCCGAAGCGAGGATCACGTTCTCGGCTTCGATGATTTCGACGCTGCCGTCAGGCTTGGTCAGTTCGACTTTCTTGCCGGCCAGCAGTTTGCCGTGGCCTTGCAGAGAGGTCACGCCGTTGGCCTTGAACAGGGTAGCAACGCCGGAGGTCAGGCCTTTGACGATGTTGGCCTTGCGGCCGACCATTGCTGGCACGTCCATGGTCACGCCAGCGTGGTTGATACCGTGGATCGCGAAGCCGTCTTGCGCTTCGTGGAACTTCCAGGAGCTGTCCAGCAGCGCCTTGGACGGAATGCAGCCGACGTTCAGGCAAGTACCGCCGAGGGCCAGCTTGCCCTCTTTGTCGGTGTATTTCTCGATGCAGGCAGTCGAAAGGCCCAGTTGCGCTGCTTTAATGGCAGCTACGTAACCGCCAGGGCCCGCACCAATCACTACCACGTCGAATTTCTGAGTCATGTGTCATTCCTTCTCGAATCAAACCGGACGATCCCTTTCAGGGGACCGTCGTGGGACGAAGCTGGTCATTACAGATGGGCCGCTCATCGCTGAGCGGCCCGTGCAACGAAATCAGATATCCAGCAGCAGACGAGCCGGGTCTTCCAGCAGGTTCTTGATGGTAACCAGGAAAGTCACAGCTTCTTTGCCGTCGATCAAACGGTGATCGTAGGACAGAGCCAGGTACATCATCGGACGGATAACAACTTGACCGTTGATCGCCATTGGACGCTGCAGAATGTTGTGCATGCCCAGGATAGCCGCTTGCGGCGGGTTGACGATCGGGGTCGACATCATCGAGCCGAATGTACCACCGTTGGTGATAGTGAACGTACCACCGGTCATCTCGTCGATGGTCAGCTTGCCGTCGCGAGCCTTCTTGCCGAAGGTAGCGATGCCGCCTTCGATTTCAGCCAGGCTCATCAGTTCGGCGTTACGCAGAACCGGTACTACCAGGCCACGGTCGCTGGACACGGCAACGCCGACGTCAGCATAGCCGTGATACACGATGTCGCCGCCGTCGATGGAAGCGTTGACTGCCGGGAAGCGTTTCAGCGCTTCGGTGGCCGCTTTCACGAAGAACGACATGAAGCCCAGGCGCACGCCATTGTGGGACTTCTCGAACAGGTCCTTGTACTTCGAACGCAGCGCCATGACTTCAGTCATGTCGACTTCGTTGAAGGTCGTCAGCATCGCCATGTTCGACTGGGCTTCGACCAGGCGCTTGGCCACGGTAGCCCGCACGCGGGTCATCGGTACACGCTTCTCGGTGCGGTCGCCAGCAGCGAACACCGGAGCAGCGGCAGCCGGGGCAGCGGCCTTGGCAGGCGCGGCAGCCGGAGCGGCTTTCTTGGCAGCAACCGCTGCAACCACGTCTTCCTTGGTCACACGACCGCCTTTGCCAGTACCGGCAACGGAAGCGATGTTGATGCCGTTTTCTTCAGCCAGCTTGCGAGCGGCCGGTGCAGCAACAGGATCATCTTCGCCAACAGCGGCCGAAGCAGCAGCCTGTGCAGGCGCAGCAGCGGCAGCCGGAGCGGCGGCAACAGCACCGCCCTCCCCGATGGAGCCCAGGACTTCGTCGGACAGAACGGTGTCGCCTTCGTTCTTGACGATAGCGCCCAGCACGCCATCAGCGGTAGCCAACACTTCCAGTACGACTTTATCGGTTTCGATGTCGACGATCAGTTCGTCGCGCTTGACCGCGTCGCCCGGTTTTTTGTGCCAGGTGGCAACGGTGCCATCGGCAACCGATTCCGGGAAAGTGGGGGCTTTGATCTCGATAGCCATTGTCTGTGGTTCCTTAAATTCGGTTTCAGGTGCGCGAAGGCGTTAAACAGTAAAGGCGTCTTGCAGCAGTTTTTCCTGCTGCTCGGCGTGCATCGATGCATAACCACAAGCAGGTGCAGCAGAAGCGTCACGGCCCGCGTACTCGAGTACGAGAGACTTGTTGTGACCGCCAACGATGCGGCGCATGTGATGCTGGCTGCAGTACCACGCACCCTGGTTCATCGGCTCTTCCTGACACCAAACGATGTGTTTGAGGTTGGAATAAGGAGCCAGGACTTCAATCAAGTCGTCCTCAGGGAATGGGTACAGCTGCTCAAGACGCACGATGGCGATGTCGTCACGACCTTCGGCACGGCGTTTTTCCAGCAGGTCGTAGTAGACCTTGCCGCTACACAGCACGAGACGAGTGACCTTTTTCGGATCATGCGCATCGATTTCCGGAATAACGGTCTGGAACGAACCTTCGGCCAGATCTTCCAGGGTCGAGATGGCCAGTTTGTGACGCAGCAGCGACTTCGGAGTCAGGACTACCAGCGGTTTGCGCAGCGGGCGAATCACCTGACGACGCAGCAAGTGGTAGATCTGAGCCGGCGTAGTCGGTACGCACACCTGAATGTTGTGCTCGGCGCACAGCTGCAGGTAACGCTCCAGACGAGCCGACGAGTGCTCCGGACCCTGACCTTCATAACCGTGTGGCAGCAACATGGTCAGACCGCACAGACGGCCCCACTTGTGCTCACCGCTGGTGATGAACTGGTCGATAACCACTTGGGCACCGTTGGCGAAATCGCCGAACTGGGCTTCCCAGATCACCAGCGCGTCAGGCGTGGTGGTGGAGTAGCCGTATTCGAACGCCAGTACGGCTTCTTCGGACAGGAACGAATCGTACAGATCGAAACGTGGCTGGCCTTCGTACAGGTGTTGCAACGGGATGTAGGTGCCCGCGTCTTTCTGGTTGTGCAATACCGCATGACGGTGCGAGAACGTACCGCGGCCGATGTCCTGGCCGGTCATGCGAATCGGGTGACCTTCGAACGCCAGGGTCGCGTACGCCATGGTTTCGGCGTAACCCCAGTTGATCGGCAGGCCGCCGGCTTGCATTTTCTGACGGTCTTCGTAGATCTTCGCGACCTGACGCTGAACCACGAAACCTTCCGGGATTTCCAGCAGTTTGGCGGACAGCTCTTGCAGGGTCTTGAGATCGAACGTGGTGTCGTGACGCGCAGTCCAGGCGTGGCCCAGGTACGGACGCCAGTCGACGAACAGCTCTTTGTTCGGCTCCTTGACCAGGCTTTTCACTACGTGCAGACCGTTGTCCAGCGCGTTGCGGTATTCGTCGACTTTCGCCTGAACACGTGCAGCGTCAAGCACACCGCTCTGGGTCAGACGATCGGCATACAGTTCACGAGTGGTGCGCTGCTTGGTGATCTGCTGATACATCAGAGGCTGGGTGCCGCTTGGCTCGTCGGCCTCGTTGTGGCCGCGACGACGGTAGCAGACCAGGTCGATCACTACGTCACGCTTGAACTGCATGCGGTAGTCGATGGCCAGTTGGGTTACGAACAATACGGCTTCTGGATCATCACCATTCACATGGAGGATCGGCGCCTGGATCATTTTCGCAACGTCGGTGGCGTACTCGGTGGAGCGAGAGTCTTCCGGGTTGCTGATGGTGAAGCCAACCTGGTTGTTGATCACGATGTGAATGGTACCACCGGTCCGGAAGCCGCGGGTCTGCGACATCTGGAAGGTTTCCATGACCACGCCTTGACCGGCGAATGCCGCGTCACCGTGGAGGGAAATCGGCAGGACCTTCTCACCGGTCGGATCGTTACGACGATCCTGACGGGCACGGACCGAACCCTCGACCACTGGCGAAACGATTTCCAGGTGGGACGGGTTGAAGGCCATGGCCAGGTGGACTTCGCCGCCTGCGGTCATCACGTTGGAGGAGAAGCCCTGGTGGTATTTAACGTCACCGGAACCCAGCTCGACCTTCTTCTTGCCTTCGAACTCGTCGAACAGCTCGCGCGGGTTCTTGCCGAAGGTGTTGACCAGCACGTTCAGACGGCCACGGTGGGCCATGCCGATGACGATTTCCTTGGTGCCGTAGGAACCGGAGCGCTGGATCAGCTCGTCAAGCATCGGAATCAGGCTCTCGCCGCCTTCCAGGCCGAAACGCTTGGTGCCCGGGTATTTGGTACCCAGGTATTTTTCCAGACCTTCGCCTGCGGTGACGCGCTCGAGCAGGTGGCTCTTGATATCGGCCGAATACACCGGACGGCCACGCACGCCTTCCAGGCGCTGCTGGAACCACTGGCGCTGCTCGGAATCGACGATGTGCGTAAATTCAGCGCCGATGGTGCGGCAATATGTCTGCTGCAACGCTTCGTGAATTTCGCGTAGGCTCGCTTCCTCTTTGCCGATGAACAGGTCGCCGGCACGGAAGGTCGTATCAAGATCGGCATTGGTCAAGCCGTAATGATTGATCGACAGGTCTGCAGGTGCAGAACGCTGCCACAGCCCCAGCGGGTCAAGCTGGGCTGCCTGGTGGCCACGCATACGGTAGGCCTGGATCAGTCGCAGTACTTCAACTTGCTTCTTCTCGTGCTCACTGCTCACGCTGCCGGCGGAAACCGGTTGAGCGCGGCGCTGGTTCTTTGCCAGCAGCACGAAATGATCGCGAATCGTCGAATGCGAAACATCGGTGGCAGCGTTGCCGTCAGCGGGCAACGTCTGAAATTTGGTGCGCCATTCTTCTGGCACAGCGTTAGGGTCGTGCAGGTAGAGCTCATAAAGCTCTTCCACATAGGCAGCGTTACCACCTGAAAGATAGCCGCTGTTCCACATGCGCTGCATCACGCTTTCTTGCATGCTTGGTCACCCTCGGTTAGGGGAACACCATCGGCGAAGACACCGAGCAAGCTTGCAGAAGTCCGAGTGCAACGACCAAAACAAGCCACTTAGGATCACGCTGATAGTCCGGGTACCAGCCCGGATGCCCCTGCTTGTCTCATTTCTTCAAAATAAGAGCCGTAGCCTTATGGGCTGCTGCTCTGGTTATAGCTACGACGCGGGTTGAAGCCCGCGCCTTAGCCTCTACGGGTACAGCGGTCCTACGGGTACAACAGCTGAATCACACGCCGCTTTGCAGCAGCATGTTACGTATGTGACCGATGGCCTTAGTCGGGTTCAGGCCTTTCGGACAAACGTTGACGCAGTTCATGATCCCGCGGCAGCGGAATACGCTGAACGGGTCATCCAGCGAAGCCAGACGCTCGGAAGTCTTGGTGTCGCGGCTGTCTGCCAGGAAGCGGTAGGCTTGCAGCAGAGCAGCTGGACCCAGGAACTTGTCCGGGTTCCACCAGAAGGACGGGCAAGAGGTCGAGCAGCAAGCGCACAGGATGCACTCGTACAGACCGTCGAGCTTTTCACGCTCTTCAGGAGTCTGCAGACGCTCGATGGCCGGAGCCGGCGTGTCGTTCTGCAGGAAAGGCTTAACCTTCTCGTATTGCTTGTAGAAGATGCTCATATCGACGACCAGGTCACGGATAACCGGCAAACCTGGCAGAGGACGAACGATCAGCTTGTTACCTTTTACAACAGCAGACAGCGGCGTGACGCAGGCCAGGCCGTTTTTGCCGTTGATGTTCATGCCGTCGGAACCGCAGACGCCTTCACGGCAAGAGCGACGATAGGAGAAACCCTCGTCCTGCTCTTTGATCAGGGCCAGCACGTCCAGCACCATCAGGTCTTTACCACCGGTGTCGACCTGGAATTCCTGCATGAACGGCGTAGCGTCCTGATCAGGGTTGTAGCGATAAACACTGACTTGCAACATGGTGGCCACCCTTAATAAGTCCGAATCATTGGTTCAAAGGTCGGGACTGTTTTTGGCGAGAAGTTCACGGCACGCTTGGCAACGCGTTTCTCACCAGGGAAGTACAGGGTGTGGCACAGCCAGTTGACGTCGTCGCGATCTTCGAAGTCTTCACGGGCGTGAGCGCCGCGGGACTCTTTACGGATCTCTGCGGCGATGGCGGTAGCTTCGGCCACTTCCAGCAGGTTTTGCAGCTCAAGCGCTTCGATACGAGCGGTGTTGAACGCCTGGCTCTTGTCGTTGATCTTGACGTTGGCGATACGGCCACGCAGATCAGCCAGCTGGGCAATACCCTTCTGCATGTATTCGCCGGTACGGAATACACCGAAGTAGTTCTGCATGCAGCTTTGCAGCTCTTTACGCAGGGTCGCTACGTCTTCGCCTTCGGTACGCGAGTTCAGGCCATCGAGACGCGCCAGGGCAGCGTCGATGTCGGACTGGCGAGCGCGAGTGTAGTCAACGCCTTCTTTCAGGGTCTGTTCCAGGAACAGGCCGGCGGCACGACCGAATACCACCAGGTCGAGCAGCGAGTTGCCGCCCAGACGGTTGGCACCGTGAACCGATACGCAGGCCACTTCACCGACCGCGAACAGACCCGGGATGATCTGGTCGACGCCGTCGGCGTCCTGTGTGATCGCCTGGCCATGAATGTTGGTGGCAACGCCGCCCATCATGTAGTGGCAGGTTGGAACCACTGGAACCGGAGCAACTACCGGGTCAACGTGGGCGAAAGTCTTGGACAGTTCGCAGATCCCTGGCAGACGGCTGTGCAGAACTTCCTCACCGAGGTGATCGAGTTTCAGCATTACGTGGTCGCCATCCGGACCGCAACCATTGCCGGCGATGATTTCTTTAACCATCGAACGGGCAACAACGTCACGACCGGCAAGGTCTTTGGCGTTCGGAGCATAACGCTCCATGAAACGCTCGCCGTGCTTGTTGATCAGGTAACCGCCTTCACCGCGGCAGCCTTCAGTAACCAGTACACCGGCGCCGGCGATACCGGTCGGGTGGAACTGCCACATTTCGATGTCTTGTACCGGCACGCCAGCACGCAGAGCCATGCCGACGCCGTCACCGGTGTTGATCAGGGCGTTGGTGGTGGACGAGTAGATACGACCTGCACCGCCGGTCGCCAGTACGGTGGCGTTAGCTCGAACGTAGGAAGTTTCGCCGGTTTCGATGCAGATCACGATCATGCCGACAAAGGCACCATCTTCGTTCTTCACCAGGTCGACGCCGTAGTATTCGTTGAGGAATACAGTGCCGGCCTTGAGATTGGCCTGGTACAGGGTGTGCAGCAGTGCGTGACCGGTACGGTCGGCAGCAGCGCAGGTACGGGCAGCCTGGCCACCTTTACCGAAGTCTTTCGACTGACCGCCGAACGGACGCTGGTAGATGCGGCCCTGTTCGGTACGGGAGAACGGCAAGCCCATGTGCTCGAGCTCGAAGACCGCTTCCGGACCTACGGAGCACATGTATTCGATAGCGTCCTGGTCACCGATGTAGTCGGAACCCTTGACGGTATCGTACATGTGCCAGCGCCAGTCATCGTTCGGGTCAGCGGACGCGATGGCGCAGGTGATGCCACCCTGTGCGGATACGGTGTGCGAACGAGTCGGGAAAACCTTGGTGATAACGGCAGTCTTGTGACCGCCCTGTGCCAGTTGCAGCGCAGCGCGCATGCCAGCACCGCCGCCACCAATGATGATGGCGTCGAACGAAAGCGTATTTACTGAGTTAGACATGAATCAGATACCCCAGAGAATCTGCACACCCCAGACGAAGTAAGCGAACATCGCGACGCCGCATACTGCCTGGAAAAGGAAACGTACTGCAGTCGCAGACTTGCCCAGCGCCATTGGCGTCAGGTAGTCGGTCGCGATGGTCCACATGCCGACCCAGGCGTGAGCGCCAAGGGCAACCAGGGCCAGCAGACTGAAGATGCGCATCCCGTTGTTTGCGAACAGCAAGTGCCATTGGGCGTAGCCAAGGCCAGGGTTCGCAACGAGGTATCCGATCAGGAAAATGAAATAAGCCGCGAGAACGACCGCAGACACACGCTGTGCCATCCAGTCATAGAGGCCCGAACGCGATAGGTTCGTAACGCTGGTTACCATATCCAAACTCCCGCCAGAACGATCATCACCACGGAAACGGCAATGACGATTTTCGAGCCCAGCGTGCCGCCTTCCAGCGTCTCACCGATGCCCATGTCCATGATCAGATGGCGTACACCGGCCACCATGTGATACAGCAAGGCGGACAACAGGCCCCATGCTACGAACTTGGCCAGCGGACTGGTCAAGCATGCCTTCACCCCGGCAAAACCTTCCTCGGAACCCAGGGATTTGCTCAATGCATACAGCATGAAGCCAAGGCCCAGGAAGAGGATGATGCCGGAAACACGGTGAAGAAACGACGTAACGCCGGTGATGGGGAGTTTGATGGTCCTTAGGTCTAGGTTTACAGGTCGTTGGCTTTTCACGGCTTTTTTTTCACACTGAAGAGCCCCTAACAATCAGGGCAAAGTTGTTGGGGAGTGCACTGGTCAGGTAACCACCACCCAGGGATGCGACCCCCAATAAAGCAGGCCCAAAAGCCCCTGGCGGTCGGTGGCCGAGTATAGACAGTTAGGCTACTAATGACAACGCAAACACCTTCCCCTAATAGCTCATTGCGCAAGCGGGATAAAAGGCGTAAATGGCAGTCAATTTCGAGGAAAAAGTTCCGTTAAAGCCTTCTGGAGCAAGACTTTAGTCAAATTGACATTCGAATTTATCTCACTATAGTGGTGCGGGCCCTGCGTGGGGGGTCTGTCTGATGATTTCAAGCATAAATAGGAGGCCACATGGCTGACAAAAAAGCGCAGTTGATCATCGAGGGCGCAGCCCCCGTCGAGCTGCCCATTTTAACCGGCACCGTTGGTCCCGATGTAATCGACGTTCGGGGCCTGACGGCCACGGGCCGTTTCACGTTTGACCCGGGTTTCATGTCGACCGCCTCTTGCGAGTCGAAGATTACCTATATCGACGGCGACAACGGCATTCTGCTACACCGCGGCTACCCGATCGAGCAACTTGCCGAGAAGTCGGACTACCTGGAAACCTGCTATCTGCTGCTCAACGGCGAACTGCCGACCGCAGAGCAAAAGGCCCAGTTCGTCAGCACCGTCAAGAACCACACCATGGTTCATGAACAGCTGAAGACCTTCTTTAACGGCTTCCGTCGCGACGCCCACCCAATGGCCGTCATGTGCGGTGTAGTCGGTGCCCTTTCGGCCTTCTACCACGACTCCCTGGACATCAATAACCCGCAGCATCGCGAAATCTCCGCGATCCGTCTGGTTGCCAAGATGCCAACCCTGGCAGCGATGGTTTACAAGTACTCCATGGGTCAACCCATGATGTACCCGCGCAACGACCTGTCGTACGCGGAAAACTTCCTGCACATGATGTTCAACACCCCGTGCGAGATCAAACCGATCAGCCCGGTACTCGCCAAGGCCATGGACCGGATCTTCATCCTCCATGCCGACCACGAGCAGAACGCATCGACCTCCACCGTACGTCTGGCAGGCTCGTCGGGTGCCAACCCGTTCGCCTGTATCGCTGCCGGTATCGCTGCACTCTGGGGCCCGGCTCACGGCGGCGCCAACGAAGCCGTGCTGACCATGCTCGACGAAATTGGCGATGTCTCGAACATCGACAAGTTCATCGCCAAGGCCAAGGACAAGAACGATCCGTTCAAACTGATGGGCTTCGGTCACCGGGTTTACAAAAACCGCGACCCACGCGCTACCGTCATGAAAAAGACCTGCGACGAAGTCCTCAAGGAACTGGGCATCCAGAACGATCCGCAACTCGAACTGGCCATGCGCCTGGAAGAGATCGCCCTCACCGACCCGTACTTCATCGAGCGCTCGCTGTACCCGAACGTCGACTTCTACTCGGGGATCATCCTCAAGGCGATCGGCATTCCAACCAGCATGTTCACCGTGATCTTCGCCCTGGCGCGGACCGTCGGCTGGATCTCCCACTGGAAAGAAATGCTCTCCAGCCCGTACAAGATTGGCCGCCCGCGCCAGCTGTACACCGGCTACGAGTCGCGTGACATCACCCGGCTTGAAGACCGCAAATAAGACCTGTCTTGCGATAACGTCTTGGCTGCACCGGAAACGGCCTCTGCCTCTGATACAAGAGCAGAGGCCGTTTTTGTTTGTGCTTCCCCGTCCTCCCCCCCCTTAAATACTGTGGTGACTGGCCTGCCGCCATCGCGAGCAAGCTCGCTCCCACAGGGATTGTGTGAACACCGGAGATCCACTGTGGGAGCGAGCTTGCTCCGGGCGGCGATCCGACGATGGCATTCGACCGGACAACACCCCCTCAAACCCTACCCAAACAAAAATGCCCCGATCTCTCGACCGGGGCATTTCTGTTTAACGCAGCTTATATATAGACGCTTATACAACTCTATACGTTAGTGCGACACCGCCCCACTCGCCCCCAACCCCGTCTGCGAGCGAACGAACTGCGGGAAGAACAGCGCCCGCTCATTGTCAGCCGCAGCG
This sequence comes from Pseudomonas sp. GW822-FHT02D10, assembly GCF_058802345.1. Lineage (NCBI taxonomy): Bacteria > Pseudomonadati > Pseudomonadota > Gammaproteobacteria > Pseudomonadales > Pseudomonadaceae > Pseudomonas > Pseudomonas sp. GW822-FHT02D10. The sequence continues at coordinate 48,272 of NZ_JBXAOB010000020.1, read as the reverse complement.
GATTTGTCAGTGATGGAGAAGAACCAGATCCCGACAAAGGCAATGGCCATCGAGAACAGCGCCGGGTACTCATACGGGAAAATCGCCTTCTCGTGCCCCATGATCTGCACCCAAATGGTTGGACCGAGGACCATCAAACCTACCGCACTGACCAGCCCCATCCAGCCGCCGACCATCGCACCGCGCGTGGTGAGCTTCTTCCAGTACATGGAAAGCAGCAGCACCGGGAAGTTGCAGCTGGCAGCGATCGAGAACGCCAGACCCACCATGAACGCGATGTTCTGGCTTTCGAACAGGATGCCCAGAATAATCGCCAACACGCCCAAGGCAATGGTGGTGATCTTCGAAACACGGATCTCGTCCCTCTCGTTAGCCTTGCCCTTCTTGATCACACTGGCGTACAGGTCGTGAGACACCGCCGTGGCCCCGGCCAGGGTCAGACCGGCAACCACCGCCAGAATGGTGGCGAATGCCACTGCCGAGATGAAACCGAGGAACAGGCTGCCACCCACCGCGTCAGCCAAGTGCACTGCCGCCATGTTGTTACCGCCCAACAACGCTCCAGCAGCGTCTTTGAAGACAGGGTTGGTGCTGACCAGCAGGATCGCGCCGAAGCCGATGATAAAGGTCAGGATGTAAAAGTAACCGATGAAGCCAGTGGCATATAGCACGCTCTTGCGAGCTTCTTTTGCGTCACTGACGGTGAAGAAGCGCATCAGAATATGTGGCAGACCAGCGGTACCGAACATCAACGCCAGGCCAAGGGAGAATGCCGAGACCGGATCCTTCACCAAGCCGCCGGGGCTCATGATCGCTTCACCTTTAGGGTGAACCTTGATCGCCTCGGAGAACAGCGTGTTGAAGTCGAAGTTGACGTGCTTCATCACCATCAGCGCCATGAACGAGGCACCGGACAACAACAGCACGGCCTTGATGATCTGTACCCAGGTGGTCGCCAGCATGCCGCCGAACAACACATAGAGGCACATCAGGATCCCCACCAGAATCACCGCAACATAGTAATCAAGACCGAACAGCAGCTGGATCAGCTTGCCGGCACCGACCATTTGCGCGATCAGGTAGAACGCCACCACCACCAGTGAACCGCAGGCCGACAGCGTGCGAATCTGGGTTTGCCCAAGGCGGTAGGACGCCACGTCGGCAAAGGTGTACTTGCCCAGGTTACGCAGACGCTCGGCGATCAGGAACAGAATGATCGGCCAGCCCACCAGGAAGCCGATCGAATAAATCAGACCATCGTAGCCAGACGCAAACACCAGCGCGGAAATCCCCAGGAAGGACGCCGCCGACATGTAGTCACCGGCAATCGCCAGACCGTTCTGCAAACCGGTGATCTTGCCGCCTGCCGCATAGTAGTCGGCCGCCGACTTGTTGTGCTTGGAGGCCCAGTAAGTGATGCACAGCGTTGCGCCGACAAACACCACGAACATCAGGATCGCCGAAACGTTGAGCGGTTGTTTTTGCACTGCGCCGGTGAGCGCCTCGGCAGCCCAAACTGCCGGTGCGAAGGCTGCAATGCCTAAAGCTGCCAATAGACGCCGGATCATTGCTGAGCCTCCTTGAGAATCGCATTGTTCAGGTCATCGAATTCGCCATTGGCGCGTCGTACGTAGATAGCCGTCAGGACAAAGGCCGACACAATCAGCCCTACCCCAATGGGTATGCCCCAGGTAATCGATGACCCAGGGCTGATCTTCGCCCCCAGTAAATGCGGCCCGTAAGCAATCAGCAGAATGAAACCGGAGTACAGCCCAAGCATGATTGCCGAGAGAATCCAGGCGAACCTTTCCCTTTTACGAACCAGCTCCTTGAAGCGCGGGCTGTTTTGAATCGAGAGGTAAATGCTGTCGTTCATTGTTTTTATCCTCGCAGCACAGATTTAGTTGGAACGTATCCACTCTATGCGGCTGAAGGTGAGGTTCCAGACGACCTTAGTATTAGAACGACCTGACCCTTTCGCCAATGTTGAGCCAATAAAAAAACAACGGTAATACGCCGTTAACCTGCCTGAAACACAAAGGGCCGCTTGGCATAAATGCCAAGCGGCCCTGGAAGGTGCTGACCAGACGCGTCAGATCAAATTATTTGGTCCACTGAGCGACGCGCTCAGGGTGTTTGGCCACCCAGTCCTTGGCTGCCACTTCAGGCTTGGCACCATCCTGAATGGCCAACATGACTTCGCCGATTTCGTCTTTCGACGACCACTGGAAGTTCTTCAGGAACTTCGCGACTTCCGGCGCTTTGGTTGCCAGCTCTTTGCTACCGATGCTGTTCACGGTTTCAGCTGCGCCATAAACGCCTTTTGGGTCTTCCAGGAAGCGCAGTTTCCACTTGGCGAACATCCAGTGCGGCACCCAACCGGTGACAGCGATGGATTCGTTTTTCTTCTCGGCACGGGTCAGCTCGGCAATCATGCCGGCACCGGAACTGGCCTTGAGGGTGTAGTTGCTCAGACCATAATCCTTGATCGCCTGATCGGTCTTGAGCATCACGCCTGAACCGGCGTCGATGCCGACGATCCGACCTTTAAAGCTTTCGTCGGCTTTAAGATCGTCAATGGTCTTGGCCTTGACGTACTCCGGCACGATCAGACCGATTTTCGCGTCCTTGAAGTTCGGGCCGTAATCGACGACCAGATCCTTGTTCTTCGCCCAGTATTCGCCGTGAGTCACTGGCAGCCAGGCTGACAGCATCGCATCGAGTTTGCCGGTGGCTACACCCTGCCACATGATCCCGGTGGCCACGGCCTGCAGCTTCACGTCGTAGCCGAGCTTTTGCTTGATCACTTCAGCCGCCACGTTGGTCGTGGCGACACTGTCCGACCAGCCGTCAACATAACCGATAGTCACTGCCTTGCCTTCAGCACTGGCCACAGTAGAACTGATCGCCAGTACCAAAGCCGCACCCGCGCCCAAGAGTCGTCGCATCTTCATCGTTACTTCCCCGAAAGTGCTGCGCCCGACGGATGCCGAGCAGCGTCAACGTATTGTTATGGTGCACAGCGCCCCCATCACGCCTCACCGCAAACTCGTTCGAACATCAGCGGAGTACTGATACGTCGATAATCAACCTCGCGCCCATGGCGACCTGCTCTGTCTGCGACCTCAACGCAACGAGAAACGACATCAGAACGCCAGTAACCGCGACCTGCAAAAATACCCCGACCATTCCCGCTCGAACATTGCATATCAAAATCATGCAGGCCACCAAGCACAGGACAAATGCAGGTAAGATGCGCGGCTTTGTTCCCAGACGGCCTGACCATGCCCGCCACCTCGCGTTTCCCTTTCTTCGCTTATCTATTTTCCTGCCTGCTTGGCCTGTTTGCCCTCGGTGGTTACTGGTACGGGCTCGGTCAACCGGTGCTGCTGCCGGACGTGGCCAGTGCCACGCACAAATTGCAGTGCGCCTCTTACACACCGTTCGATAAAGACCAATCGCCGTTCGATCAGCCATTCAAATTACGCCCCGAGCGCATGGACGCCGACCTCGCCCTGCTGGCAACCCGCTTCGAGTGCATTCGCACCTATTCGATGACCGGCCTGGAAGCACTGCCGGATCTGGCGCGCAAACATGGCCTGAAACTGATGATCGGCGCCTGGGTCAACAGCAATCCGGTGGACACCGCCAAGGAAGTCGAACTGCTGATCGCCGAGGCCAACGCCAACCCGGACGTGGTCAGCGCGGTGATCGTCGGCAACGAAACGCTGCTGCGCAAGGAAGTGACCGGCGCGCAATTGGCCAAGTTGATCAACCACGTCAAAAGTCACGTCAAACAGCCGGTGACCTACGCCGACGTCTGGGAGTTCTGGCTCAAGCATCCTGAAGTCGCCCCGGCGGTGGACTTCCTGACCATCCACTTGCTGCCGTACTGGGAAGATGATCCGTCCAACATCGACGCCGCCCTCCAGCACGTCGCCGAGGTTCGGCAGCTATTTGGCAGCCGTTTCGCGCCCAAGGACGTGCTGATTGGCGAGACCGGCTGGCCAAGCGAAGGCCGTCAACGGGAAACCGCAGTCCCGAGCCGGGTCAATGAAGCCAAGTTCATTCGTGGTTTTGTGGCGATGGCCGAGCAACAAGGTTGGCACTACAACCTGATCGAAGCCTTTGACCAGCCGTGGAAACGTGCCAGTGAAGGTGCGGTCGGCGGTTACTGGGGGCTGTTCGATGCAAACCGTCAGGATAAGGGCGTGCTGGCAGGCCCCGTTACCAATCTGCCGTTCTGGCCGCAATGGCTGGCCGTCGGTGGCCTGATCTTCCTCGCTACGCTGATGCTGGGCGGCCGTGTACGCAGTACTCGCGCAGCGTTGATGTTGCCACTGCTCGGCGCGGTCGCTGCGTGCTCCATTGGCACCTGGGGTGAGCTGGCTCGTGCCACCAGCCGCTTTGCTGATGAATGGATCTCTGCCGGGTTGCTCACCGTCCTGAACCTGCTGGTACTGGCCCACGCGGCATTGTTCCTGAGTGCCGGAACCGGTTGGCGTGAACGCGCCTTCAATGCGCTGGAACGTCGTGCCGGCTGGCTGCTGGCCGCTGCCGGGTTCGCTGCGGCGGTGATGATGCTGGCGCTGGTGTTCGAACCGCGTTATCGCAGCTTCCCAAGCGCCGCCCTGCTGCTGCCGGCGCTGGTCTACCTGATTCGCCCGGTCAGCGCTCCGCGTCGGGAAATTGCACTGTTGGCCTTCATCATCGGTGCCAGCATTGCCCCGCAACTGTACCGCGAAGGCCTGTTCAACCAGCAAGCCTGGGGCTGGGCGCTGGTTTGCCTGTTGATGGTCGCCGCGCTGTGGCGCAGCTTGCGGGTGCGCAACGCTTAATTTGTATAGAGCACCTGTCGGTGCTATCGCGAGCAAGCTCGCTCCCACTCTTGATCTCGGTCGTTCACATAATTTGTGTACACAGATGATCCAATGTGGGAGCGAGCTTGCTCGCGATGACGGTCTATCAGGTAGCTCGCGGCGCCCGGACCAACCGCAACCCCGCGATCACCACGGCAAATACCGCAATGCCGGTGTTGTACAAGGCCAATGCCGGAAACCCGAACACCAGCGCCAGCACCGCCAGCCACCAGCCGGCCCGACCCGGCACAACAAAGCCCAGCACCGCCGCCGCCAATGCAGCCCAGCCCATCACCTTGAAGTGAATCATCAAGCCGAGGGTCGAACGCGCCTGGCATTCCCAACGGCTCGCCTCATCGATGCAGAGACCGACCCACTGCGCATCCTCCATCAGGACATAACGCAGGCCAAAACTGGCAGCCAGCCACAGCGGCAAGGCGATAAGCAAAATAATGACGGGCAGACGGCGAGACATGAAGCACTCCGATAAACGAAAACGGCGCCCAGCTTAATCGCCCGCCAGCGGTAAGCAAGCAAGACCATCAGAAAACTGTTCAGCCAATCGCTGCAAAGTGTATCGTTCGGCCACTATTGATCCGAATTCAGCCTCTTTGATGCCGCCCCATGGCACTTAGGCGCACTACCGATGGTCATAGCCTGCGAACCTCATCAGGCACCTTCCTCTAAGGGATTTAGTCATGCTCCGTTCCTTGCGCTTTGCTGCCTTGTTTGGCGGCCTTATCTTGAGTGCGTCCGCACTGGCGGCAGACATCGACGCCGTCAGCTATGGCTACCCCTTGACCAACCCGTTCGAGGCGACCATCGCCACGACCCCGCCGGAGTTGCGTCCCGAGCTGCCGTCCAACGACCAGATCCACCAATCGGATTACACCCTGACGCTGCGCCCGGAGCGCGACTTCAACCTGCCGGACAATTTCTGGGCAGTGAAAAAGCTCACCTATCGCATGGCCACTCAGGATCACGCCGCACCGCTGATTTTCCTGATTTCCGGCACGGGTGCGCGCTTCGACAGCAGCATTAACGAATACCTGAAAAAGCTCTACTACAAGGCCGGTTATCACGTTGTGCAACTGTCCTCACCGACCAGTTTCGACTTCATGAGCGCCGCCTCGCGCTTCGCCACCCCAGGCGTGTCCAAGGAAGACGCCGAGGACATGTACCGCGTGATGCAAGCGGTTCGCGCGCAAAACCCGAAGCTGCCGATCACCGACTACTACCTCACCGGCTACAGCCTGGGCGGACTGGATGCGGCGTTTGTCAGTAAGCTGGATGAAACCCGACGCAGCTTCAACTTCAAGAAAGTCTTGCTGCTCAACCCTCCGGTCAACCTCTACACCTCCGTCACCAACCTCGACAAACTGGTACAAACCGAGGTCAAGGGCATCAACAACAGCACCACCTTCTATGAACTGGTGCTCAACAAGCTGACCCGCTACTTCCAGCAGAAAGGCTACATCGACCTCAACGACGCGCTGGTCTACGACTTCCAGCAATCGAAGCAGCACCTGACCAACGAACAGATGGCCATGCTGATCGGCACCTCGTTCCGCTTTTCGGCGGCCGATATCGCCTTTACCTCGGACCTGATCAACCGACGCGGCCTGATCACCCCGCCCAAGTTTCCGATCACCGAAGGCACCAGCCTCACGCCGTTCCTCAAGCGTGCACTGCAATGTGATTTCGACTGCTACCTCACCGAGCAGGTGATCCCCATGTGGCGCGCCCGCACCGATGGCGGCAGCATCTTGCAGTTGATCGACCAGGTCAGCCTCTATGCGCTCAAGGACTACCTGCACGACAGCCCGAAAATCGCCGTGATGCACAATGCCGACGATGTGATCCTCGGCCCGGGCGACCTCGGCTTCCTGCGTAAAACCTTCGGCGACCGCCTGACGGTTTACCCTCACGGCGGCCATTGCGGCAACCTCAACTACCGCGTCAACGCCGACGCCATGCTGGAGTTCTTCCGTGGCTAAACACTTTCTGCTACTCGCCGCGTTGCTCTGCGCAGGTTATGCCAATGCCGACAACAGCAAGGCCAACAGCACGACCGTAGTCGATCAGGACGGCTTCACCGAGCCCATGACCAAACTCAAGTTCAACCCAGGGCTGGACCAACGCGAATTCGAACGCTCGACCCTGAGTGCGCTGAGCGTCTATGACCCATTGGAGTCGTGGAACCGTCGGGTCTACCACTTCAACTATCGCTTCGATCAGTGGGTGTTCCTGCCGGTGGTCGACGGTTATCGCTACATCACCCCAAGTTTCCTGCGCACCGGCGTCAGCAACTTCTTCAACAACCTGGGCGACGTGCCCAACCTGGTCAACAGCTTGCTGCAGTTCAAGGGCCAGCGCTCGATGCAAACCACCGGGCGCTTGCTGCTCAACACCACCCTCGGCATCGGCGGCCTGTGGGACCCGGCCACCGCCATGGGCCTGCCACGCCAGGTCGAAGACTTCGGCCAGACACTGGGCTTCTACGGGGTTCCGGGCGGCGCCTACCTCATGCTGCCGATTCTCGGCCCATCAAACCTGCGTGATACCGCCGGTCTTGCGGTCGACTACACGGCGGAGTCGGCAATCAACTACCTGAACGTGTCGAAAGTCAGCGAAAATCACCCGGAAATCTGGGTCCTGCGCGGCATCGACAAGCGCTACCAGACCAACTTCCGCTACGGCCAGCTAAACTCGCCATTCGAGTACGAGAAAGTGCGTTACGTGTACACCGAAGCGCGCAAGTTGCAGATTGCCGAGTAACTTCATCGGCAACAAAATAGGCCATTCAAGCGGATCGAATGGCCTTTTTCATGCACACCACAAATCAACTGTGGGAGCGAGCTTGCTCGCGATGAGGCCATAACATTCAACATCGATGTTGACGGTTAGACCGCTATCGCGAGCAAGCTCGCTCCCACAGTTGATAAGTTTTGCCCTTGGATAGTGTCCAGGCTTTAGCCTTTGACTGCTTTCCAGATCTTGCTCACCACCATCACACCCGCCAACACCACCGCGCCCGCAACAATCCCCGCTGCCGCGTTGAGCAAGCTCGGCACGATCCACGAGAAACCGGCCGTGCTCTGACTGACACCTTCAATCCAGTGATGCACCACCGGCACGCCGTGGGTGAGAATCCCGCCGCCGACCAGGAACATCGCCGCAGTGCCAATCACCGAGAGGCTTTTCATCATGTACGGCGCGGCGCGCAGGATGGCGCCGCCGATACTTTTGGCCATCTCTCCGGGCTTCTGGGTCAGCCACAGTCCGAGGTCGTCGAGTTTGACGATGCCCGCCACCAGGCCATAAACGCCGACGGTCATGATGATAGCGATGCCTGACAGCACGATCACTTGCTGCATTAGCGTTGCACCGGCGACGGTGCCGAGGGTGATGGCGATGATTTCAGCCGAAAGGATGAAGTCGGTGCGCACCGCGCCTTTGATCTTGTCCTGCTCGTACGCCACCAGATCAGTCGCCGGATCAGTTACAGCTTCGACCAATTGCGCGTGTTGCGCCTGATCTTCAGCCTTGCTGTGAAGGAATGTGTGCGCAAGCTTTTCGAAACCTTCAAAACACAAATAGGCGCCACCGACCATCAACAAGGGTGTGACCAGCCAAGGGATGAATGCACTGATGGCCAGCGCCGACGGCACCAAAATCAGTTTGTTGCGAAACGAGCCCTTGGCCACGGCCCAGACCACCGGGATTTCCCGCTCGGCGCGTACACCGGATACCTGCTGGGCGTTGAGCGCCAAGTCGTCGCCAAGCACGCCGGCGGTCTTCTTCGCGGCCATCTTGGTCATCAGCGCGACATCGTCGAGTACGGCGGCGATATCGTCGATCAGCACCAGCAAACTGCTTCCTGCCATGGATCATGGTTTCCTTTGCAAATGAATGTTGCGCAGCATAACGTGCCGAGCCGCTCCAGGGCATTCTTGAGCGCCGCGCGAGGCCGGTGCTACCATGCGCAACCGCCAGTACAGGCAAGGAATCACCTGGTTTATGAGCACTATCCGCGAACGCAATAAAGAACTGATCCTGCGTGCCGCCAGTGAAGAGTTTGCCGACAAAGGCTTCGCCGCGACCAAAACCAGTGACATCGCGGCCAAGGCGGGGTTGCCCAAGCCCAACGTCTACTACTACTTCAAATCCAAGGAAAACCTCTACCGCGAGGTCCTTGAAAGCATCATCGAGCCGATCCTTGCGGCCTCGACGCCGTTCAACGCCGACGGTGTGCCCAGCGAAGTGCTCAGCGGCTACATTCGCTCGAAGATTCGCATCTCCCGCGACCTGCCGTTCGCATCCAAGGTGTTTGCCAGCGAGATCATGCACGGTGCACCGCACCTGAGCGCCGACCTGGTCGAACAGCTCAACGCTCAGGCCAAGCACAACATCGACTGCATCCAGACCTGGATCGATCGCGGCCAGATCGCCCCCATCGACCCCAATCACCTGATGTTCAGCATCTGGGCCGCGACCCAGACCTACGCCGACTTCGACTGGCAGATCTCCGCCGTCACCGGCAAGGCCAAGCTGGATGAAAGCGACTACGAAGCGGCGGCGCAGACCATCATTCGGTTGGTGCTCAAGGGCTGCGAGCCTGACAGGTAGACCGCAACGCCCCCATCGCGAGCAAGCTCGCTCCCACAGGGGGTTTGTGAACACTACAGTCCAATGTGGGAGCGAGCCTGCTCGCGATGGGGGCAACTCGGTATTCGGTCAAACCCAGATAGCATCCCACAGCGGATAATCGCCAAGCCGCTCAACCAGCCCCGCCCGCAATGGGTTGGCCACAACATACCGAGCCAGCTTTACGAGATCTTCCTCACGGCGCAGCGCCCGATCATGAAAGCCTTTCTGCCAAAGGCTGACCTTACGACCGGTGGACAGGTTTACCGCTTTAGTACTCAATGACTTGGTCCTTTGCATCAATCCACTCAGCGCCCCCTGCTGCAACTCGATCAACCAATGAAAGTGATCGGGCATGACAACCCACGCCAATGAGTTAGCACAGCCTTGGTCTTGCGCGGCGCGAAACTGTGCGATGACTAATCTACCCAAGACAAAGTCGTTGAAAACAGGCTCTCTACCAAGCGTGTTGGCAGTCAGAAGGTAAATTCGGTTCTGTTCGGCATAGCGGCCGATGCGCAAGCGATGTGAAGCGGGTAGATCCGGCATACCCTTGCCCCTTCCATGATCAAGTCATGAAGAAGGCTAGACTTGTGAATGCCGGATGGTAGGGCAGACCTTTAGCTGGATGTGTCTGGTAGATAGCTATCGCGAGCAGGCTCGCTCCCACAGGGGATTTGTGAACACAGGAGATCCAATGTGGGAGCGAGCCTGCTCGCGATGGCGGTAGATCAGTCAACACAAATCAGGCCGTCACACCCGCATCCGCCCGCAACCCCTGTTCCTCGATGGCGCTGATCGCGCATTGTTCATCGATATCCGAGGTGTCACCGCTGATGCCGATCGCCCCCAGCACAACCCCGTCCTGATCCCGAATCAGCACCCCGCCTGGCGCGGGTACGACGCTGCCCTGCCCCAGACTGTTCAACGCCGCGATAAACGCCGGGCGTTGTTGTGCGTCCAGTGCCAATAGCCGCGAACCCTTGCCCATGGCGATCGCACCCCAGGCTTTGCCGATGGCGATCTGTGGACGAAGCAGGCTCGCGCCGTCTTCACGCTGCAAGCTCAACAAATGCCCGCCGGCATCGAGTACTGCAATGGTCAGCGGTGCCGCGGCGATTTTGCGCCCGAAGGCGATGGCCTGACCGGTCAGATTGACTGCGACTTTCAAGGTTAAAGCGCTCATGGGTGCCGTCCTTATCTTGTTATGGGAAAGCCTTTGGGTTTCTTTTTGTTGAGAAGCCCGACGCAACAAATAGAACACAATGAATTGTTTTTTTGTATACAATAATTTTCGAAAAGCAGCTCATGCGACGAAACGCCACAGCATTTATGGCCCTCCGACGAATGAAACAGCTGCTTGAGAAAATGGATTGACCTGCGCCGTCCGCCGTGAATACACTCTGCGCAAAGCCACTTGTATACAATTACAAAACGTAAAGAGGCACAAAACCATGAGCAAAATGAGAGCAATCGAAGCCGCCGTTCTGGTGATGCGCCGTGAAGGGGTTGATACCGCTTTTGGCATTCCGGGCGCTGCAATCAACCCGCTGTACTCCGCCCTGCAAAAGGTCGGCGGCATCGATCACGTCCTCGCTCGCCACGTTGAAGGCGCCTCGCACATGGCCGAGGGTTACACCCGCACCAAGGCCGGCAACATCGGCGTGTGCATCGGCACCTCCGGCCCTGCTGGCACCGACATGGTCACCGGGCTTTACAGCGCCTCGGCCGACTCGATCCCGATTCTTTGCATCACCGGGCAGGCACCCCGCGCCCGTATGCACAAGGAAGACTTCCAGGCCGTCGACATCACCACCATCGTCAAGCCAGTGACCAAGTGGGCGACCACTGTCATGGAACCGGGCCAGGTGCCTTACGCGTTCCAGAAAGCTTTCTATGAAATGCGCTCCGGCCGCCCAGGCCCGGTACTGATCGACCTGCCGTTCGACGTGCAGATGGCCGAAATCGAATTCGACATCGATGCTTACGAGCCACTGCCACTGGCCAAGCCAGCGGCAACCCGCAAGCAGGTCGAGAAAGCCCTGGCCATGCTCGATCAGGCTGAACGCCCATTGCTGGTAGCCGGCGGCGGCATCATCAACGCCGACGCCAGCGACCTGCTGGTGGAATTCGCCGAGCTGACCGGTATCCCGGTTATCCCGACCCTGATGGGCTGGGGCACGATCCCGGACGATCACCCGCTGATGGTCGGCATGGTCGGCTTGCAGACTTCGCACCGTTACGGCAACGCGACGATGCTCAAATCCGACGTGGTGCTGGGTGTCGGTAACCGTTGGGCCAACCGTCACACCGGTTCGGTTGACGTGTACACCGAAGGCCGCAAATTCATTCACGTCGACATCGAACCGACCCAGATCGGCCGTGTGTTCACGCCAGATCAGGGCATCGTTTCCGACGCTGGCCTGGCACTGAAAATGTTCATCGAAGTGGCCCGCGAGTGGAAAGCCGCCGGCAAATTGAAGGACCGCAGCGCCTGGTTGCAAGACTGCCAGCAGCGCAAGTCCAGCCTGCACCGCAAGACTCACTTCGACAACGTGCCGGTCAAGCCGCAACGCGTGTATGAAGAGATGAACCAGGTGTTCGGAAAAGACACCTGCTACGTCAGCACCATTGGTCTGTCGCAGATTGCCGGCGCGCAGTTCCTGCACGTTTACAAACCGCGTCACTGGATCAACTGCGGTCAGGCCGGTCCTCTGGGCTGGACCATTCCGGCAGCGCTGGGCGTAGTCAAGGCTGATCCCTCGCGCTCGGTCGTAGCCCTTTCGGGCGACTACGACTTCCAGTTCATGATCGAAGAACTGGCAGTGGGCGCGCAGTTCAAACTGCCGTACATCCACGTGGTGGTGAACAACTCGTACCTGGGCCTGATCCGTCAGGCACAGCGCGGTTTCGACATGGACTACTGCGTGCAGCTGTCCTTCGACAACCTCAACGCACCGGAGCTCAACGGTTACGGGGTTGACCACGTAGCGGTTGCCGAAGGCCTGGGTTGCAAGGCTCTACGCGTGTTCGAACCGGCTGATATCGCCCCTGCCCTGCGCAAGGCGCAAGAGCTGATCGAGGAGTTCAAGGTGCCGGTGATCGTCGAGATCATCCTGGAGCGCGTGACCAACATTTCCATGGGCACCGAGATCAACGCCGTCAACGAATTCGAAGACCTGGCGCTGGTCGGCACCGACGCACCGACTGCGATTTCGTTGCTCGACTGACCGTGCCCCCCTGTGGGAGCGAGCTTGCTCGCGATGAGGCCAGCACATTCAACATTGCTGTTGTCTGGCACACCGCCATCGCGAGCAAGCTCGCTCCCACAGGAGGCCTCACAAATTTAGGAGACCACCATGCCGCGTTTCGCAGCCAACCTGTCCATGCTGTTTACCGAGCAGGATTTTCTTGCCCGCTTCGAAGCGGCCGCCAAAGCCGGCTTCAGCGGTGTCGAATACCTGTTCCCTTACGATTTCAGCTCCGCCGAGATCAAGGCTCAACTGGATGCCAACGACCTGACCCAAGTGCTGTTCAACCTGCCGGCCGGTGACTGGGCCAAGGGTGAACGCGGGATCGCCTGCCATCCGGATCGCGTGGAAGAGTTCCGCGCCGGGGTCGATCTGGCGATCGCCTATGCACAGGTTCTGGGCAACACCCAAATCAACTGCCTGGCCGGTATCCGCCCACAAGGCGTCGACGATGCCACCGTGGAAAAGACCTTTGTCGCCAACCTCAAATATGCCGCTGACAAGCTGCAAGCGGTGGGCATCAAACTGGTGATGGAAGCCATCAACACCCGTGACATTCCGGGCTTCTATCTGAACAACACCGCTCAGGCGCTGTCGATTCGCGAACACGTGGGCAGCGCCAACCTGTTCCTGCAATACGACATCTACCACATGCAAATCATGGAGGGCGACCTGGCCCGCACCATGGCGACGCATCTGGGCGAGATCAACCACATTCAACTGGCCGACAACCCGGGTCGTAACGAGCCGGGCACCGGTGAAATCAACTACCGCTTCCTGTTCGAACACCTGGACCGCATCGGTTATCAGGGCTGGGTCGGTTGTGAATACAAGCCGCTGACCACCACTGAAGCGGGTTTGGGTTGGTTGAAAACCCATAACGTAATTTGAAGTGATTTCCCTGTGGGAGCGAGCTTGCTCGCGATGAGGCCATAACATTCGACATCTCTGTTGCCTGTTCCACCGCTATCGCGAGCAAGCTCGCTCCCACAAAAGCAGCGCTCCCCTATTTGCTTGAAGCAGCAATAAAAACAAGAGGATTTTCTCATGGCTAAAATCGGATTTATCGGCACCGGCATCATGGGCCACCCAATGGCGTTGAACCTGCAGAAAGCCGGTCACAGCCTGTTCCTGTCGGCACACCACGACCCCGCTCCAGCTGACCTGGTCGCTGGCGGCGCGGTCGCTCTGGCGAGCCCGAAAGAAGTCGCTCAGGAAGCCGAGTTCATCATCGTCATGGTGCCGGATACCCCACAAGTCGACGACGTGCTGTTCCGTGCCGATGGCGTCGCCGCCGGTGTTGGCAAAGGCAAGGTTGTCATCGACATGAGCTCGATCTCGCCGACCGCGACCAAAGCCTTCGCAGCGAAGATCAACGAGAAAGGCGCGCAGTACCTCGACGCCCCGGTGTCCGGTGGTGAAGTCGGCGCCAAAGCCGCGACCCTGAGCATCATGGTCGGTGGCGACAGCGATGCTTTCGAACGTGCACTGCCGCTGTTTCAGAGCATGGGCAAGAACATCACCCTGGTCGGTGGCAATGGCGACGGTCAAACCGCCAAAGTCGCGAACCAGATCATCGTTGCGCTGAACATCCAGGCCGTTGCCGAAGCCCTGCTGTTTGCCTCGAAAAACGGTGCTGATCCAGCCAAGGTACGTGAAGCGCTGATGGGCGGTTTCGCCTCGTCGAAGATCCTTGAAGTACACGGCGAGCGCATGATCAAAGGCACCTTCGATCCAGGTTTCCGCATCAGCCTGCACCAGAAGGACCTCAACCTGGCGCTGGCCGGTGCGCGCGAGCTGGGCATCAACCTGCCCAACACCGCTGGCACCCAGCAAGTGTTCAGCACCTGCGCGGCCATCGGTGGCAGCAATTGGGACCACTCGGCGCTGATCAAGGGCCTGGAACACATGGCGAACTTCTCGATTCGCGATAAATAAAACCCTTGCATGAAGCTGGCTCGGTCCCCTGTGGGAGCGGGCTTGCTCGCGATGAAATCGCCGCGGTGTACCTGATACACCACGTCGCCTGAATCGCAGGCAAGCCAGCTCCCACACTGGACCGCGTCGCAACACCCGCTGTCGTCCTACCCCAATAACAAGAACTCCGGGAGCCCGCCATGTCGGTCGATCCGCAACAATTCCTGCGCGAGCTGTTTGCCACAGCCATCGACGCGGCCCATCCGCAGCATGTCCTCGAAGCCCATTTACCCAAAGAACGCAGCGCTCGAGTGATCGTCATCGGTGCTGGCAAAGCCGCCGCGGCCATGGCCCAAGTGGTCGAGCGCTGCTGGCAGGGTGAAGTGTCTGGCCTGGTGGTCACCCGCTATGGTCATGGCGCCCCATGCGAAAAAATCGAAGTGGTCGAAGCCGCCCACCCGGTGCCTGATGCAGCCGGTCTGGCCGTGGCGAAACGGGTGCTGGAACTGGTTAGCAATTTGACCGAAAACGATCGCGTGATCTTCCTGCTGTCGGGCGGTGGATCGGCCTTGCTCGCCCTGCCAGCAGCTGGCATCACCCTGGCCGACAAACAAGCGATCAACAAAGCCCTGCTCAAGTCCGGCGCGACCATCGGCGAGATGAACTGCGTGCGCAAGCACCTCTCGGCGATCAAGGGCGGCCGCCTCGGCAAAGCCTGCTGGCCTGCCACTGTTTATACCTACGCGATTTCCGATGTCCCAGGCGACCTCGCCACGGTGATCGCTTCCGGCCCAACCGTGGCTGACCCGAGCACCTCGGCCGAAGCCCTGGCGATCCTCAAACGCTACGCCATCGAGGTTCCGGCGTCGGTGCGCAGCTGGTTGCAAAGCCCGGAATCGGAAACCGTAAAACCGGGTGATCCGAGCCTCGCCCGCAGCCATTTCCAACTGATCGCTCGTCCGCAGCAATCCCTGGAAGCGGCGGCAGTGAAAGCCCGTCAGGCCGGTTTCAGCCCGTTGATCCTCGGTGACCTGGAAGGCGAATCCCGCGAGGTGGCGAAAGTCCACGCTGGCATCGCGCGCCAAGTGGTGCTGCACGGTCAGCCGTTGGCCGCGCCTTGCGTGATTCTCTCTGGCGGCGAAACCACCGTCACCGTACGCGGCAATGGCCGTGGCGGACGCAACGCCGAGTTCCTGCTGAGCCTGACCGACAGCCTCAAAGGTCTGCCCGGCGTCTACGCACTGGCTGGTGACACCGACGGCATCGACGGCTCCGAAGACAACGCCGGCGCAATCATGACCCCGGACAGCTACGCCCGCGCCGCCGCCCTCGGCTTGAGCGCCAGCGATGAACTGGACAACAACAATGGCTACGGCTATTTCGCCGCGCTCGACGGGCTGATCGTCACCGAGCCGACGCGCACCAACGTCAACGACTTCCGCGCCATCCTGATCCTCGAGAGCCCTGAAAATGACGCCTGATAAAAAGGTCAAAATCCTCGCCACCCTCGGCCCCGCCACCGACGGGATCGATAAAATCCGTGAGCTGGTCGAAGCCGGGGTGAACATCTTCCGCCTGAACTTCAGCCACGGCGAGCACGCCGACCACGCCCAGCGCTATCAGTGGATCCGCGAAGTCGAGCGACAACTCAATTACCCGCTCGGCATTCTGATGGACCTGCAAGGCCCGAAACTGCGGGTCGGGAAGTTTGCCGAGGGCAAGGTGCAACTGGTGCGTGGTCAGGCCCTGCGCCTGGACCTCGACGCCACACCGGGTGACGAGCGTCGGGTCAACCTGCCGCACCCGGAAATCATCGCCGCGCTGGAACCCGGCATGGACCTGCTGCTGGACGACGGCAAACTGCGCCTGCGGGTGGTGACCAAATACGCCGATGCCATCGACACCACGGTGCTCAACGGCGGTGAGCTGTCGGATCGTAAAGGTGTGAACGTGCCGCAAGCGGTACTCGAACTCAGCCCGTTGACCGCCAAGGATCGTCGTGACCTGAGCTTCGGTCTGGAGCTGGGTGTGGACTGGGTCGCGCTGTCGTTTGTGCAGCGTCCGGAAGACATTCGTGAAGCCCGCGCGCTGATCGGCGACAAAGCCTTTTTGATGGCGAAAATCGAAAAGCCATCGGCCGTTGAACAGCTGCGCGAAATCGCCGAACTGAGCGACGCGATCATGGTTGCCCGTGGCGACCTGGGCGTGGAAGTACCGGCCGAGAGCGTGCCGCAGATCCAGAAAGACATCATCAGCACCTGCCGCCAGCTCGGTAAACCGGTGGTGGTGGCGACCCAGATGCTCGAATCCATGCGTTTCTCCCCGGCACCGACTCGCGCCGAGGTGACCGACGTCGCCAACGCTGTAGCAGAAGGTGCCGATGCGGTGATGCTGTCGGCAGAAACCGCCTCTGGCGATTACCCGCTTGAAGCAGTGCAGATGATGAGCAAGATCATCCGCCAGGTCGAAAGCGGCCCGGATTACCAGGCGCAACTGGACGTCAGCCGGCCAAAAGCCGAAGCCACTACCTCGGACGCCATCAGCTGTGCGATCCGCCGGATCAGCAACATCCTGCCGGTGGCGGTGTTGGTGAACTACAGCGAGTCCGGCAGTTCAAGTTTGCGTGCCGCGCGAGAACGGCCAGCAGTGCCGATCCTCAACCTCACGCCGAACCTTTCAACTGCGCGGCGCTTGAGCGTGGCGTGGGGCGTGCACTCGGTGGTCAACGATCGTTTGCGGCAGGTCGACGAGGTGTGCTCCACCGCGCTGGAAATCGCCCAGGCGCAAGGCATGGCCCAGCGCGGCGACACGTTGTTGATCACTGCGGGCGTGCCATTCGGCCAGCCGGGATCGACTAACTCGTTGCGCATCGAGACGTTGATTTAGCGCCTGTACCGGCCTCTTCGCGAGCAAGCCCGCTCCCACACTGGATCTCTGTTCAGTCATTGATTTTGTGAGCAACACAAATCAACTGTGGGAGCGAGCTTGCTCGCGATGGGGGCGCCTCGGTTTACCAGATACAGACTCAAAATGCCCTCAAACCACTTCAACACCCACTGTCCGGACTGGGCAACCGCCCTGCTCAACGGCTTCAGCCAGATTTTCCTCCAGCGCAATCCGCTGTGCGGCCTGCTGTGCCTGTTGGCCATCCTGTTTAGCGCGCCGACGTTGCTCGGCGGCGCCCTGTTGGGTGGCGTGGCCGGTTTGCTGACCGCGCAACGTCGTGGCTACGCCAAGGCTGATCGCCAGGCCGGGCTCTTCAGCTACAACGGCGTCTTGCTCGGCCTGTTGCTGAGCCTGACGTTCAGCTGGTCGGCGATGCTGCCGCCGCTGATCATCGCCTGCGGCGGACTGAGCGCAATCCTCACCCAGCAATGGCTCAAGCGCGCTCACGATCAGCATTGCCTGCCCGCCTACACCGCGCCTTTCGTGGGGTTGAGCTGGATACTGCTGGGCTTTGCCGCCCCTGCACAGTCGACACCTGCATCACTGCCAGAATTTGATTTCCTGAACCTGCTCGGCGCCGAGTTCAAAGGCCTGGGCCAAGTCATCTTCCTCGAGCATCCCCTGGCGGGCGTGTTGATCGCCGCCGGGCTGCTGCTTGCCAACCGCCGCGCTGCCATTTGGGCGCTGGTCGGTTCCGGCATGGGGCTGGTCTGCGCCTTGTGGCTGGACGAGATTCCCGGCGCATTGCTTGGCCTTTATGGCTACAACCCGGCACTGGCTGCCCTCGCCTTCAGCCAACAACGCCGCCAACCCTGGCTGCCGTTGTTGGGCATCGCACTGGCGACCCTCCTGACACCGGGCTTCGCGGCTCTGGGTCTGGCCACCCTGACGGCGCCATTCATCCTCGCCTGCTGGCTCCTGCACGCCAGCATTCGGCTGTTGCGCCAAGCCGCCATCGACAGCGCGCCTTGCAAAACCCCGGAGAATCAACCTAGGCTGCGCTGATTTATGGTCAAGGCGATTTGAATGGACAGCAACGACACGTGGCGTAACCGCCTGTACGTGATGATTTTCCAGACCGACACGGTGGCCGGGCGACGCTTCGACAGCACGCTGTTGCTGATCATTCTCGCCAGCCTGGTGGTGGTGATCCTCGACAGCATCGATGACGTTCATCAGAACTTCGCCAATACGCTGGCGTACATCGAGTGGGGCTTTACCCTGATCTTCCTGGTCGAGTACGTGTTGCGCCTGTACTGCTCGCCCAGGCCGCTGCGCTATGCCTTCAGCTTCTATGGATTGGTAGATTTGCTGGCGATTGTGCCGGGGATCCTTGCGCTGTATTACAGCGATGCCCAGTACCTGTTGATCATCCGAATCATCCGTATGCTGCGGATCTTTCGTGTACTCAAGCTCGGCCCCTACCTGAAACAAGCCCATTACCTGCTCGACGCCCTGCGCGGCAGCAAACAGAAAATCCTCGTTTTCCTGCTGAGCGTCTGCACGCTGGTAACGGTGTTCGGCACGCTGATGTACGTGGTCGAAGGTCCGGAACATGGCTTTACCAGCATTCCGAAAGGCATCTACTGGGCGATCGTCACCCTGACCACTGTCGGTTATGGCGACATCGTGCCCAAGACCGCTTTGGGGCAGGTCATCTCGGCAATGGTGATGGTCACCGGTTACTCGATCATCGCCGTCCCCACCGGGATATTCACTGCCGAACTGGCCACGGCCATGCGCGGCGAACAGCTGCAACATGACTGCCCGGTGTGCAGCAAGAACCACCATGAGCACAGCGCGGCATTTTGCTCACGCTGCGGTAATGCGCTGTTCAAAAAAATGGAATAAGCAAAGTACTTTTTAATCTTTAAAGGGATATGTAGCCCCGGCTATAGTCGACGGCAAATGGCCTTCATCTCGAACAAAAGGAATGTGCAGTGAAAAAGATCTTTGGCGCCTCACTTCTGGCCGCTGGCCTGGCCCTCGCGAGCGTGGCCCAGGCCGCACCGACCCTGCTCAACGTGTCTTACGATGTGATGCGCGATTTCTACAAGGACTACAACACTGCCTTCCAGAAACACTGGCAAGCCGAGCACAACGAAAACATCACCTTGCAGATGTCCTTCGGCGGCTCCAGCAAACAGGCCCGCTCAGTGATCGACGGCCTGCCGGCTGACGTCATCACCATGAACATGGCCACCGACATCAACGCCTTGGTCGACAACGGCAAACTGGTCCCGGACAACTGGGTGACTCGCCTGCCGGACCACAGTGCTCCGTTCACTTCCGCCACCGTGTTTATCGTTCGAAAGGGCAACCCGAAAGCCCTGAAAGACTGGCCCGACCTGCTCAAGGACGGCGTGCAGGTGATCGTGCCTAACCCGAAAACCTCGGGCAACGGCCGCTACACCTATCTGTCGGCCTGGGGTTACGTGCTGAAAAACGGCGGTGACGAGAACAAGGCCAAGGCCTTCATCGGCAAGCTGTTCAAACAAGCCCCGGTACTCGACACCGGCGGCCGTGCAGCCACCACCACCTTCATGACCAACCAGATCGGTGACGTACTGGTGACCTTCGAGAACGAAGCGGAAATGATCGCCCGCGAGTTCGGCCGCGACCAATTCGAAGTGATCTACCCAAGCGTCTCCGCCGAAGCCGAGCCGCCGGTCAGCGTGGTCGACAAAGTCGTCGACAAGAAAGGCACCCGCGCTGCCGCCGAGGAATACCTGAAGTACCTGTGGTCCCCGGAAGGCCAGGAAATCGCCGCCGCCAACTACCTGCGCCCGCGTGACCCAGCGGTACTTGCCAAGCACACCGACCGGTTCCCGAAAGTCGACTTCCTGTCGGTGGAGAAAACCTTCGGTGACTGGCGCACCGTGCAAAAAACCCACTTCAATGATGGCGGGATTTTCGACCAGATTTACAGCGGGCAGTAAGCATCGGCCAGTCATGAAAAAGGCGACCTTCGCGGGTCGCCTTTTTTATACTCGCTGGTGACTCACATCGGCGGCGCCATGCCATCCTTGCCGGCCGAAATCGATTGAGCTGTCAGGGTGCCGTCGACGCTTTGGGTGGCGAACAACACGACTTTGACCCCGACTTTGAGCAGGCTGCGGTCGCCGGGTGTCAGGTAGACGATCGGCACGTCTTCCGGCACCAGGATTGTCTGCTGGCCGCCCTTGTAATTGACGGTCAGGATTCGGCCATTGCTGACCACCAGATCGCCGACGCTGCCATTGGTCATGCTGCTGCCCTTGACCAGATCGAACGGGCGGTGACCGTCGCCGGTGCCGGCCATCTCGGGCGGGAACACATGCACTTCCAAGGCCTTGAGCGTGCCATCGGCTTGCGGTATTGCCGCTGAGCCAATGTAGCTGCCGGGCTTGATGTCTTCGATATTGGCCAGGGTCACTGCGCGGACCTTCGTATCCTTGGTCAACTGGATGACCCCGTTCTCGCCGCTGTTGGCGTGTACTTTCAAGACCTCTTCGGACACACCGGTAATTTCACCACGCACGCCTATACGCATGCCCGGTGCGTCCTGGGCCAGAACAGAAGTGGCGATCAGCAAACCGCCCAGGGAGATCACACCAATAGTGCGTATCAGGCTTCCAAACATCGTTTTCATGGGACCGGTTTCCGCTGATGGAACGTTGAAAAATGACTGATACAAGAGGGCTCAACCGCCCACACGGATCATAGGCGCGCTACGAAACAAGATGAAAGCTTCGCGGGCTTCGGGCTGCTGCCCGCGAACAGCCCTCAATGCCGTACCAACTTCTCCATCGCCGCGTCCGCCAAAAACGAAGAGCGGCTTTTGACGTTATGCTCACGCACATAACGGTCAATTCGCTGGATAACGTAGCCGGGTAATGTCACGTTGACCTTCTCGGTTTTGCCGAGGTAAGGCGCGATGTCGAGTTCCAGCATGCCCCAGCCCATGCCGGCAAAGTCCGGGTGACTCCGGTGCGCCGCTGCCAACGTCGGCATTGGAATGTCCTCCCCGCCTGCTGCAATTTCCTGCAGCAGGATGTGGGCAACTTCCACCGCCGCGTTGTAAGCCTCTTCAAACGTGTCGCCTGCGGTGACGGCGCCCGGAATATCGGGGATCTGAATACCGATGGCGGTGTTCTCGTCGCCCCACTCGATACAGATTGGGTATTGCATTACGGATCTCCTGCGTAACTGGCCACCGGGTAGCGAAGCCCGGCGCGCCGCCTGATGCTTTTTAACCGTCCCGATCGGCAAGTCTTTCTTGGGATGAGGTACGGGTATCGTGTATGGGCCGTAAGGGTGGGTGAAGATGTGATGACTGCCGGTGACCCGATCGAGCCTCCAGCCTGCCGCCTCCAACTCTCTGATCAATAACCTGCTCTGCACCACGCGCCTCCTTGCACCGGCCTGATTAAAAATAACTCTAGAGTTATATTTGCTCAAGCACAAAAAACCGATGCATGACGTACGGTTGTTTTACAGGGTGTTGAATCGAGCGCTGATTTGCGTAGAAGAGAGCCAAGAGTTTCGTTTATTGCGATTTTCGTTTAATTCGAATAACCTTCCTGAATCGCCTATCCAGAACACCGGAAATCATCATGTCTACCGTCACTCATCCACCGATCAATCTACCTATGGAACGTGAGGTACAGGCCGCCATCGAAGGTCAGCGTACCTTGGCAGGCTATCTCGCCACGCAGTTCGACACTCAGCGGATTCAGATTTTCGATGAGCAGAATGAAGCACACAGCGTCGAACTTCCCACTTCGGCCCTGCGGTTGCTTGTCGATATCCTGGCGGAGCTGGCAGCGGGCAATGCGGTCAAAGTAGTGCCGGTTCATGCTGAACTCACCACGCAGGAAGCCGCCGACCTACTGAATGTCTCACGTCCGCACCTAATCAAACTGCTGGAATCCGGGGAACTGTCCTACCACAAAACCGGCAAGCACCGGCGTGTACGTTTTGCCGAATTGATGGACTATAAAAGCAAGCGCGATGCAGCCAGTGAACAAGCAATGGCATTACTCGCAGAACAGGCACAGGCGTTGAGGTTCGGATACGAGTGAGGCATTCCTCTTTTACTGTTGTATACGACGCTTGTGTTCTTTACCCCGCACCCTTACGCGACTTTCTGATGTGGCTCGCACTTTCCGGACGGTTTCGAGCGAGATGGACGCTGGAGATACACAACGAATGGAAAAGGAATCTTCTGAAAAACCGTCCTGATCTGATGCCAGAACAATTGGATCGCACATCCGACCTGATGAATCGGGCCATACCCGACGCCTGCGTAACCGGTTATGAAAACCTCATCGAAGGACTTTCGCTGCCAGATGTTAATGACCGTCATGTCCTGGCTGCCGCCATACGCTGTAATGCCAGCGTCATCGTGACCTTCAATCAAAAAGACTTCCCGACCAGAAAGCTCGACCCCTTTGGCATCGAAGCCCAGCACCCCGACGAATTTATCGATAACCTTTTCGACCTGGATCCTGCGGCGGTTATTGCGTCAGCCCAACGGCAGCGCCAGCAACTGAAACTGCCCCCCATGAATGTCGATACCTACCTGGATCTTCTGCTACGCCAAGGCCTGGTACAGTCGGTAAAGGCGCTAACCGAATACCGAGCCATTCTTTAACCCTCACTGCTAGAAGCACCTACAAAAACGGCGACCCTGAGGTCGCCGTTATCGTTACTGTCCGAACTGCCTTCCCAGCCCGGATGGAACGCCATGAATATCCGTCTCTTCCCACGGTCCATTCGGGCTGATGCTGCGGCTCCAGCCGTTGTTCCAGCGGTAGTAGGTGCGCTGGCGGTAGAAGGTGTCGGTCTGGTCGTCGAGGACGTAGACGCCGAGCTTCGCATCCCAGTGGCTGTTGCCACCCGGTGGTGGAGCGAAGCTTGCGGAAGTGCGTGGCTGTGGTTTGGCGGGCTTGTTTGGGGTCACCGGCTGACCAGGAGCGGTCGTCGGCCTCGGTTTGCTGCCCGGATACGATGGCTGGATTGGCGGCAAGGGGCCTTCATGTGAAGGCGGCTGGACCGCGCATGCGCTTAACCCCAAAACAAGACCGAGCAGGGTGATACGAGCAATCGCGGTCATAGCGGTTTTCCTGATTATTTGTCTGGGCTGTCGATAGTCAATTGTTGCGGCGCGGTGGTGCTGCTGGCCAAAGGCTCGCTGCGACCGACCC
This sequence comes from Pseudomonas sp. GW822-FHT02D10, assembly GCF_058802345.1. NCBI lineage: Bacteria > Pseudomonadati > Pseudomonadota > Gammaproteobacteria > Pseudomonadales > Pseudomonadaceae > Pseudomonas > Pseudomonas sp. GW822-FHT02D10. The sequence goes on along the minus strand of NZ_JBXAOB010000020.1, from coordinate 24,464 downwards.
ACTCGCCGGCAGTCGGTTGGCCAGCACGGGAAACGCGCGCGACCAGTTGGACTTCAGGAAAGTTAGACAGTTTCAATTGCGGCATCATTGCGTCGGCATCACCCAGTTCGACGGTCGCCGGCAGGTCGGAAACGGTCAGGCGTTTGGCCGCCAACGGAGCCGGAGGACCCGAGGTAGCGCGAGCGAAGATGAACACGCTGTCACCCGGCTGTACCTTGGCTTTCACGTTCGCCGCCAGATCGACCGTCACTTTCAACAATGCCGAAGGCTTGGCCGCTACAACTGGCGCCTTGGCGACAGTACCGCCGCTCGCTTGCAATTTTTCGGTCGCCCGTGCAATGCCGCCTTGCAGCGCGCTGCGCGAGTTATCTTCCGGCGGCAGTTGCGCCAGCAAACGACTCCAGTAGTCGATGGCCTCTTGATAACGCTCGCCTTCGAAAGCCGCGATGCCCAACAATCCAAGGCTGGTGACTTCTTTAGGATCGGCTTTAAGCGCTTCGTCGGTCAGCGCCTGGACCTTGTCCGACCACTTTTTGTTGTCGGCAAAGTACTGCGCCTGGGCCCATTGGCCGAGCAATTCAGGCTGACGGCCAGCCAGCGCCACGGTGCGCTCGAAGATCTTCGCCGCATCGCCAGGTCGGTCCTGAGCCATGTAAGTACGACCAAGGAAATACAGGCCTTCAGCGGAGTCCGGTTGAGCCGCAACAGCGCGTTCAAGACGACGGGTCATCTCTTCCATCGATTGCGGTGCCTGGGCGAATTCGCGGGTCAGCTCGACTTTGTCACTGGCGCCGAAATGCAAGTACAACCCCAGGCCCAACACCGGCACCAGGATCGCTGCCAGCAGCGGCAAGGGCTTGCCCAGACGAGAAACCCGACCAGTGTCGGCACCTTCTGTATCGGCCAGCAGCTCACGAGCCGCTTCGTCACGACCAGCGCTCATTTGCGTCGAATCGAGTACGCCTTCGGCCTGCTGAGCCTGCAACTCAGCCACGCGTTCTTGGTAAAGCGCCACGTTCAGCGCGGTACGATCCTCTTCACGCTGGGCGCGACGGCCACGCAGAACCGGGATCAACAGAAAACTCAGGGCAACCAGTAGAAGCAGACCTGCAGCGAGCCAGAAATCAATCATTCTTGGTTTTTATCCAACAGTTGGTCGAGGCGCTTGCGCTCATCAAAAGAAAGCGTGTCCGGGCCTGCCGTGCGCTCGGCGCGACGACGACGGATGATCACGGCGATCACCAGCACGCCACCCAGCAACAATCCCGCCGGGCCAAACCACAGCAACGCGGTCTTGCTGGTCAGGGCTGGCTTGTAGCGCACGAAATCGCCATAGCGGTCGACCATGAAGTCGATGATCTGCTGGTTATCCTTGCCCTCGCCGAGCATGCGGAAAATCTCTTTGCGCAGGTCGGCAGCGATCGGTGCATTGGAATCGGCAATGTCCTGATTCTGGCACTTTGGGCAACGCAGCTCTTTGGTCAGTTCGTGAAAACGCTCGCGCTCGGCGTCATTGGCGAACACGTAAGTGTCGATGGCCGCGTGAGCGACGCCGGCGATACTCAAGCCGAGTACAGCGGCAGCAATCCAGCGCTTCATGGCTTGCCCTCATCGACCAGCGCCTGATACTTGGCCGCCAGTTTTTCGCGCCAGACCACTTCGTCGATCACCCCGACGTATTTGTCGCGAATGATGCCTTTGGCGTCGATGAAGAAGGTTTCCGGAGCGCCGTAAACGCCGAGATTCAGCCCCAGGGAGCCCGCCTCGTCACGGATATTCAGCAGGTACGGGTTGTGAAACTCGACCAGCCACTTCAAGGCATCGGTATTGACGTCCTTGTAGTTGACGCCGTAGATCAACACACCCTGCTGGGCCAGCTTGTTCAACACCGGGTGTTCGACCCGACAGGAGATGCACCAGGTGCCCCAAACGTTGACCAGTGCCGGTTTGCCCAGCAGATCAGCACGGGTCAATGCCTTGTCGCCTTGCACGGCCGGCAGGGAAAACTCGGGGAACGGCTTGCCGATCATCGCCGAGGGTAACTCGGCCGGGTCCAGATAGAGCCCCCGGTAAAGAAACACCGCCACCACCAGAAACAGCGCCAGTGGCAACACCATTAACCAACGTCTCATGCAGTGGCTCCCGTCATGCCCAGCGCTTCACGCACGCGGCTTTTCACCTTGACCCGATATCGACGATCGAGCGCCGCCAGCAGCCCACCGAAACCTGTCAGCAAGCCGCCGAACCAGATCCAGCGCACGAACGGTTTCACATGCACGCGCACTGCCCAGGCGCCATTGTCCAGCGGCTCACCGAGGGCAACGTACAGGTCACGGGTGAAACCGGCGTCGATGCCGGCTTCGGTCATCATCGAGTTCTGCACGGTATACAAACGCTTTTCCGGGTGCAGCACCGCGACTTCCTTGCCGCTACGGATCACCCGAATGGTGCCCTTATCGGAGGTGAAGTTCGGTCCTTCGACGTGCTTGGCGCCTTCGAAAATGAAGTGATAACCGGCCAGGTCCATGGATTCACCCGGTGCCAGACGCAGATCGAGCTCGGCACTGTTCTGGCTCGAAAGCACCACGCCCAGGGCGCACACGGCGATACCCAGGTGTGCGACCTGCATGCCCCAATAGCTGCGGGTCAGGGTTGGCAGGCCTTTGATCAGGCCTTTGTTGCGCGTCTTGTCGAAAATGTCACGCACGCCAGCCAGCAACACCCACGCGGCGAGCATGAAGGTCGCCAGCACGGCCCAGTTGAAGTCGCCATAGGCGATCCCGGCCACGACCGCCAAAGCGGCACTGCCGAGCAACACCGGGGTCAGCATGCTTACCAGCCATTTCACCGGGGTGTCTTTCCAGCGCACCAGCACACCGACTGCCATCACCACCATCAGCAACGCCATCAACGGAGCGAACAACGCGTTGAAGTACGGTGGGCCGACCGAGAGCTTGGCGCCGCTCAGAGCGTCGAGCACCAGCGGATACAAGGTGCCGAGCAGAATCATCGAAGCCGCGACCACCAGTACCAGGTTGTTGCCCAGCAGCAGGGTTTCACGCGACCACAGGTTGAAGCCGACGTGGCTCTTGACCACCGGGGCGCGCAGGGCGAACAGCGTCAGCGAACCGCCGACCACGAACAACAGGAAGATCAGGATGAACACGCCGCGCGCGGGGTCCGAGGCAAACGCGTGCACCGAGGTCAGCACACCGGAACGTACCAGGAAGGTTCCCAGCAGGCTCAGCGAGAACGCAGCAATGGCCAGCAACACGGTCCAGCTTTTGAACACACCGCGCTTTTCAGTCACGGCCAACGAGTGAATCAGCGCCGTACCGACCAGCCAAGGCATGAACGAGGCGTTTTCCACCGGGTCCCAAAACCACCAGCCGCCCCAACCGAGTTCGTAGTAGGCCCACCAGGAGCCAAGGGTGATGCCGATACCGAGGAACGCCCAGGCGACGATGGTCCAAGGTCGCGACCAACGCGCCCAGGCCGCATCCAGACGTCCACCGAGCAAGGCTGCGATAGCGAAGGCAAAGGCCACCGAGAAACCGACGTAACCCATGTAGAGCATCGGCGGGTGCACGATCAGACCGATGTCTTGCAGCAACGGGTTGAGGTCATGACCATCCGTGGGAATCTGCGGCAGAATCCGTGCGAACGGGTTCGACGTAAGGATCAGGAACAGCAGGAAACCGCTGCTGATCATGCCCATCACCGCCAGCACGCGGGCCAGCATGACCTGCGGCAACTGCCGGGAAAAGATTGACACGGCAAAGGTCCAGCCGCCGAGAATCAGCGCCCAGAGCAACAACGAGCCTTCGTGGGCACCCCACACCGCGCTGAACTTGTAGTACCACGGCAAGGCGCTGTTGGAGTTGTTGGCGACATAACCCACCGAAAAGTCATCGGTCATGAAGGCGTAGGTCAGGCAGCCGAAGGCGAACACCAGAAAGGTAAACTGCCCCCAGGCCGCGGGCTGGGCCAGGCCCATCCACATGCGGTCACCGCGCCAGGCACCGAGCAACGGCACGGTGGCCTGAACGATGGCAAAGCACAGGGCGAGAATCATCGCCAGATGGCCCAACTCGGGAATGAAGATGCCTGAGGTCATGGGTCAACCCTCCTTCGCGGGTGTGGGGGCGGTTTGACCACTGTCTTTCAGGGCCTTGGTCACTTCTGGCGGCATGTACTTCTCGTCGTGCTTGGCCAGTACTTCGTCAGCCACCACTACGCCATCCGCGTTGATTTTGCCCAGAGCAACGATGCCCTGCCCTTCGCGGAACAGGTCCGGGAGGATGCCACGGTAGGTGATGGTCACGGATTTGTTGAAGTCGGTAACGATGAATTTAACGTCCAGCGAATCGCCGGAACGTTGCAGCGAGCCCTTCTCGACCATGCCGCCAGCACGGATGCGTGTGTCTTGCGGGGCTTCGCCATTGGCGATCTGGGTCGGGGTGTAAAACAGATTGATGTTCTGCTGCAGGGCACTCAAGGCCAGGCCAACGGCAGCGCCGACCCCGACCAGGATCGCGAAAATGATGACAAGACGTTTTTTACGCAGCGGATTCACTTGCTGTTCTCCCGGCGCAGACGACGCGCCTCTTGTTGCAGATAACGCTTGCGGGCCAGGATCGGCGCAGCCACGTTGAGGGCCAGTACCGCCAGACAAATGCCATAAGCCGACCAGACATAAAGACCGTGATGGCCCATGGCGAGGAAGTCGCCGAATGAAGCAAAACTCATTACGCGGCCTCCAGGCTGTTTTGCACTTCGGCTTTTACCCAGCTGGAACGGGCTTCGCGCTTGAGCACTTCAAGGCGCATGCGCAGCAACAGCACGGCGCCGAAGAAACAGTAGAACCCCAGCACCGTCAGCAGCAACGGCAGCCACATCTCGGCGGGCATTGCCGGTTTTTCGGTGAGGCTGAAGGTCGCGCCCTGGTGCAGGGTGTTCCACCACTCCACCGAGTACTTGATGATCGGGATGTTGATCACGCCGACAATCGCCAGCACCGCGCAAGCCTTGGCCGCGCTGTCACGATTGCTGATGGCATTGCCCAGCGCAATAAGACCGAAGTACAGAAACAGCAAAATCAGCATCGACGTCAGGCGTGCATCCCAGACCCACCACGAGCCCCAGGTCGGTTTGCCCCAGATCGCCCCGGTAATCAGCGCCACGGCGGTCATCCAGGCACCAATCGGCGCTGCGCATTGCAGGGCGACGTCGGCCAGTTTCATCTTCCATACCAGCCCGACGATGCCGCAGACCGCCAGCATTACGTAGCAGGACTGCGCCAACATGGCGGCCGGCACGTGAATGTAGATGATCCGAAAGCTGTTGCCTTGCTGGTAGTCCGGCGGCGCGAAGGCCAGGCCCCAGACCACCCCGACGCCGATCAGCAGCAACGCCGCGACGCTCAGCCAGGGCAGCAGTTTGCCGCTGATGCCGTAAAACCATTTGGGCGAGCCGAGCTTATGAAACCAGGTCCAGTTCATTACTGTTTCCATCACGGTTGCTTTGCGTTGTCACGCAAAGTCAAGGTCTGCCTTTCTTAAAAAAAAGCGGTCAAAAAATAACCAGACCTCATTATTATTCGCCGACACTGATCTTCAGGCCAGCGGCTATTGCAAAGGGTGTCAGGGTTATCGCCAGGGCGGTCAGGCTACCAAGCCACAGCAAATAACCGGTTGCCGGCATGCCCTGCAAGGCAGCCTGCAGGGCGCCACTGCCGAGAATCAACACCGGGATGTACAGCGGCAGAATCAACAAGGCCAGCAGCAAACCGCCGCGCTTCAAACCGACCGTCAGCGCCGCGCCCACCGCACCGAGCAAACTTAGTACCGGTGTACCGAGCAACAGCGACAAGAGCAAAACCGGCAGACAGGCGGCAGGTAAACCGAGCATCAACGCCAATAACGGGGCAAGCAACACCAGTGCCAAGCCGGAAAACGCCCAGTGTGCCAGTACCTTTGCCAAAACCAGAAGAGGCAGGGGGTGCGACGAAAGGACCCACTGTTCAAGGGATCCGTCCTCGAAATCACTACGGAAGAGCCCGTCCAGCGAGAGCAAAACCGATAAAAGGGCGGCGACCCAGACCAGTCCCGGTGACAAGGTTTGCAACAATTGTGTCTCAGGTCCGACCGCCAATGGGAACAATGCGACAACAATGGCGAAGAATACGAGGGGGTTGGCAAGCTCGGCAGGACGACGACACAGCAAACGCGCCTCGCGGGCGACCAACAGTGCGAAAACACTCATACAGCCCACTGCCCCAAATCGATGTCGCGGTAACCGGCCGGCATCCGGGTCAACGTGTGGTGAGTGGTCAACACTACCATGCCGCCTTGCTCGCAGTGCGCGGCCAGGTGTTCTTCCAGTTGTGCAACACCTTGTTTGTCCAGCGCGGTGAACGGCTCGTCGAGAATCCACAGCGCCGGGCTGTCCAGATACAAGCGGGCCAGGGCCACGCGGCGTTGCTGACCGGCGGACAGGGTGTGACAAGGAACATCTTCGAAACCACGCAGTCCTACCGCTGCCAGCGCCTGCCAGATCGCCTCATGGGTGGCGGGCCGATGCAACGCGCAGAGCCAGCGGAGGTTCTCTTCGGGGGTCAGCAGGTCCTTGATGCCGGCGGCGTGACCAATCCACAACAGGTTGTGGGCCAGCTCCGGCCGTTGGGTGTTCAGAGGCTGGCCGTTGAGCAGCACCTGACCACTTGTGGGCTGCATCAAACCGGCGAGCAGGCGCAGCAGGCTGGTCTTGCCGCTGCCGTTGGGGCCGCTGATCTGTAACATGTCACCGCTGCCCAGACGCAATTCGAGGTTTTCGAAGAGCATCCGCCAGTCTCGCTCACAGGCGAGCGCTACGGCTTCTAGTAGAGGGATGGTCAAGAGATCACGGGCCTTTACGGTTCAAGTCGGCAATGGAGCGGCCGTTAAAGTGATGCAGCATAGATGCATTGACGGCCTGTTCTAGAGAGCTGCGTCAAACATTTGCGATGTTTTTGACACGCCTCTCGGAGACGGGCGGCATTATACATGTCATGTCCTACTCTCAAGAGGGCAATTTCGACAGGGTGTGACCTGATGACCGGCGACATGAACATCCTTCCACTGCCCCCTACTACGCCGGCCGCCTCACGCCCGCTCGTGGTCAGTGGTGAGTTGCTCAAGCTGCAGACCCCGGTGGAAGGTTTGATCGCCGCCGGGCAAAGCGCCAGTGCGCAAGTGCTGTCGCTCAAACAGAACGACCAGACTTTCCAGCTGCTGCTCAAGGTCACTCTCGACAGCGGCCGCCAAACCACGGTGCAAGTCACCAGCAACCAGCCGTTACCTCAGGGCACCAGCCTGTTGGTCAGCCAGCCTTCCGCTGGCAGCCTGGCAATCACCGTGCAACAGGCCATCGCCGCAAACATCGCCACGCTCACCCGCCTCGACACCTCACAATTGCCGGTCGGCACCTTGCTGCAAGGTAAAGTGCTGACCACTCAGCTGATGCCGCAAACACCGGGGCAGCCAGCGGTCTATCGCTCGCTGGTGAGTTTGCTTAATACCGCATTAAGCGGCAGCACCTTGAGCATCGACAGCCCGCAGCCTTTGCGCATCGGCAGCCTGCTCAGCGCCTTGGTCCAGGGTGCGCAAAGCCTGAGTTTCGTGCCACTGGCCGGTCGTCAGGAGCAATTGGCAGTGACCCAGCAGTTGCTGGCTCAACAAAGTCGCCAAGGTTCTTTGAGCGGACTGATCGACGCCCTGCAAAACCTGCCAGACTCCGACACCACGTCCGACGACCTGCGTGCTGCCGTCGACAAACTGCTCGCCGGCCTGCCGGATGCTCAGCAGCTGAGTACGCCCAAAGGCCTGGCTCAGGCGCTGGCCAACAGTGGATTGTTTCTGGAAAGTAAACTGCTCGCCGGACAGAACCCTGCCCTGACGCCGGACCTGAAAGGCAATTTGCTGCGATTGATCGCACAATTGGCTCCCGGCCTGCCGGCCAATATCAGCTTCAATGCGGTCATCGCCGCCAACACCCTGGCTCAGGCGCTGCCAAGCTTTGTCCGCAGCGCCCTCGGCACCCTCGGCCAGGTCAGCGCCAAACCGCAGCCAAGCGGCTTCCCCCTGCCCTCGCGGTTGCTGCAAAGCCTGGAGGGTGAAGGTGATCTGGAACACTTGCTGCGCCTGGCTGCGGCGGCCGTTTCGCGCCTGCAAAGCCATCAACTGTCGAGCCTGGAACAGACCGGCATGACCGAGGATGGCAAGCTGCAAACCACCTGGCAGCTGGAAATCCCCATGCGTAACCTGCAAGACATCGTGCCGTTGCAGGTCAAGTTTCAACGCGAGGACACACCGGAAAAGCAACAGCACGAGAAATCCGTCGAGCGCGAGCCGAAACAACGGCTCTGGCGGGTCGAGTTGGCGTTCGACATGGAACCACTCGGGCCGCTGCAAATCCAGGCACAGCTTGCTCAGGGCAAACTTTCCAGCCAGCTCTGGGCCGAACGGCCTTACACCGCCAGCCTGATCGAAAGCAACCTGGAAGGGCTGCGCGCGCAGCTGCTGGCATCGGGTCTGAATGTTGGCGATCTGAATTGCCACCTCGGCACACCGCCCCAAGGCAATCAAACCCGCCTCGAACAACGCTGGGTCGACGAAACCGCATGAACAACCACACTCCACCGCGCCAGGCCATCGCCCTCAAGTACGACGGCCAACATGCCCCAACGCTCACCGCCAAAGGCGATGACGAACTGGCCGAAGCCATTCTGAAAATTGCCCGCGACTATGAAGTGCCGATTTATGAGAACGCCGAGCTGGTGAAGTTGCTGGCGAGGATGGAACTGGGGGACAGCATCCCTGAAGAGCTGTACCGCACGATTGCCGAGATCATTGCGTTTGCGTGGAAACTGAAGGGCAAGTTTCCGGAAGGGTACGGTTCAGGGGCAGCGATGGCGGAAAGAGATGTGACGGATCGCGGGGATGATTATTGAGGTTTCGAGGACGCCATCGCGAGCAAGCTCGCTCCCACAATGGATCATCTAAACCCTGTGGGAGCGGGCTTGTTCCGGGCGGCGATCCGACGATAGCGATCTCAGCCCAATCGCAAAAATCAGTTCTTGTGCAACTTGCTCATCAACTCGGCCTCTGCCTGGGTCAGGCCGCAGGACTGGGTCAATTCGTCGACGCTGGCGCCCATCCCCACCAGGCGTGCGGCCTGGGCGAATGACAGGCTCGACGGGTCGCGCTGTTCGAGCTGGGCCAGCTTGTCTGGCAAGGGTCGGACCACGGCACGCAGTTCATGCAGGTCTTCGCCCATGCGCACGCTACCGTTCTGATAATCGTCGACGCGCTTGGCCAGCTCCTTGATGCGCTGATCACGCAGCGCATCGCCCTTGACTTGCAGCACCGCCAGCTCGCGCTGCTTGCGGGTGTAAGCCAGGAACATCGCCAGGGTCCCTACCCACAGGAGCCCCAGTACAATGACAGCAACCTCGAGAATCAATCAGATACTCTCCAGTTCCGACCACTCTTCTTCGCTCATCATCTTGTCCAGCTCGACCAGGATCAGCAATTCATTGTTCTTGTTGCACACGCCCTGGATGAACTTGGCCGATTCTTCGTTACCGACGTTAGGCGCGGTTTCGATCTCGGACTGACGCAGGTAAACCACTTCAGCCACGCTGTCGACCATGATCCCGACCACTTGCTTGTCGGCTTCGATAATGACGATACGGGTATTGTCGCTGACTTCGACAGTGCCCAGGCCAAAGCGCTGACGGGTATCGATCACGGTCACCACGTTGCCGCGCAGGTTGATGATGCCCAGCACGTAGCTTGGCGCACCCGGAACCGGAGCGATTTCGGTGTAACGCAGGACTTCCTGAACGCGCATCACGTTGATGCCGTAGGTTTCATTGTCCAGCTTGAAGGTTACCCATTGCAGGATCGGATCTTCGGAACCCTTTGCAGACGACGCCTTATCATTCATACCCTGACCCCTCGAAAAACCGCCTCTGGCGGTGTGTGTTCTGTCCGGCCGCACCGTGTATGCGGCCAGTTACTTGTTATGCAGGTTTGTGGGCCGGCTTGCTGCCCATGTGTTTGGCACCACCGCTGGCGATCAACTCTGCCAGCTCCGAGACATCCAGCAACGCACACATGTGCTCAATCACCGTGCCGGCCAGCCATGGCCGTTGCCCCCGGTGACTGCGCCATTTGATTTCGTTCGGGTCCAGGCGCAACGAGCGGCTGACCTGATGCACCGCCAGCCCCCACTCATAACCCTGAACCGAGATTACGTATTGCAGCCCCTGGCGGAAGTCATCGCGATAGCGATCGGGCATGACCCAGCGCGCGGTATCCAGCACCTTCAGGTTGCCCGCCTGACTCGGCAGAATCCCCAGGAACCATTCCGGCTGACCGAACAACGGTGTCAGCTCATGACCGGCCAACGGGTAAATCGACCCCAGACACACCAACGGCACAGCGAGGGTCAAACCGGCAACGTCGAACAGCAGGCATTCGAACGGTTCGGCGGCCCAACTCGGCCGGTCATCGCTGACCACCGGCGGTGGCGGGTTGCTCGGCGGCAGGTGGACTTCGACTACCGGCGGCACCAGCGCTTGCAGTAACGGCGCAATTGATGAGACCGGCGCCAGAATCGGTGCAGGCGCTTCCAGTACCGGCACCACAATGGGCGCCTTGGCAACCGGCGCGACAACGGCAGGCGCAGCCACCGGTTTTTGCGCATCGCGAGCCTGTTCTTCAAGCACCGCGGCCTGAAATTCGTCCAGCGCGCCTTGAGCCTCGATGGCTTCGACAACCTCGACGACTTCGACGACCTCGGGTAATACGTCGACCTCTGACGGCCACTCCTCAGTCGCGTCTTGCAACAACGCATCCAGATAGGACTGCAACGCCAGTTGCGGGCGCGAAGTGATCTTCACCGGCCGATTCATTGGCACGCTACCCTGGCAGAAAGAAGCCCCACCTCAAGCCACCTGCGGAACAAGTTGTTGGGCCAGCAAGTGTTTGAGCAACGCACGATAAGCCAGTACTCCACGGCTCTTGCCGTCGAACTGCGAAGGTGTCAGGCCGGCACGACTGGCATCACGCAGTCGGGTATCGACCGGGATGTAGCCTTGCCAGATTTCTTCCGGGTACATGTCGCGCAGCACCCGCAAGGTTCCCAGCGAGGCCTGGGTGCGACGATCGAACAAGGTCGGCACGATGCTGAACGGCAACGCTTGTTTACGCGAACGGTTGATCATCGCCAAGGTGTTGACCATGCGCTCCAGACCTTTCACCGCCAGGTGCTCGGTCTGCACCGGGATCACCAACTGCTGGCTGGCCGCCAAGGCATTGACCATCAACACACCGAGCAACGGTGGACTGTCGATCAACGCGTAATCGAAGTCCTGCCACAACTGCGCCAGGCTCTTGGCGATCACCAGGCCCAGGCCACTCTGCCCCGGCGACTGGCGTTCGAGGGTGGCCAGAGCGGTGCTCGACGGCAATAGGGAAATACGTTCGTCGCTGGTCGGTAGCAGCAGTTGCCCGGGCAGGCCTTGCGGCACGCTGCCCTTGTGCAGGAACAGGTCGTAACTGCTGTGTTCCAGGCTGTCGGGGTCATAACCGAAGTAGCTGGTCATGGAGCCATGCGGGTCGAGATCGACCACAACCACGCGCTTGCCCGCCTCGGCCAGCAAACCGGCTAAAGCGATGGAGGAAGTGGTTTTACCGACACCACCCTTTTGATTGGCGACTGCCCAGACTCTCATTCAGATTGTTCCTCCCGGTCGAATCGATACAACCGAGAAATAGCCCAACGTTATAAGCCGGGTGACGGAGAATTGACGGCACTCTCGCGTCCCGGCGACTTAACGTGCGTCGGTGCAGTTTGTGTGCCAGCACGCTTCAACGCGGCGTCCGGTTTTGCATTGGCGGTTCCGGTACCGGTCAGGCTGCGGCGTACATCGAGATTGCGCGACACCACCAGCACCACTCGCCGGTTACGTGCACGTCCTTCGACGGTCGCGTTATTGGCCACCGGCTGAAACTCGCCGTAACCCACCGAAGCCAAGCGGCCGGGGTTGACGCCCTGCATGGCCAGCATGCGCACGATGCTCGCCGATCGGGCCGAGGACAGCTCCCAGTTGGTCGGGTACTGCGCAGTGCGGATCGGTTGATCGTCGGTGAAGCCTTCAACGTGAATCGGGTTGTCGAACGGTTTCAGAATCGCCGCGACCTTGTCGATGATGTTGAACGCGATATCGCTGGGCATGGCATCACCGCTGCCGAACAGCAGGCTGGAGTTGAGTTCGATCTCGACCCACAATTCATTGCCGCGGACGGTCATCTGATTGGAGCTGATCAAATCGCCAAACGCCGCACTGATGTCGTCGGCAATGCTCTTGAGCGGATCCTTGCTGGCCTGGGCGATGCCGGCGTCGATCTGCTCGCTGTCCTTGACCAGCGGTTTGGCCGGGGTGACCGTCTTCGGACGCTCGTCGCCGATGGGGATCGGTTTGAGGGCGCGATCAGAGTTGGTAAAAACCCCGACCAGCGCTTCGGAAATTTCCTTGTACTTGCCTTCGTTGATCGAAGAAATGGAGTACATCACCACGAAAAAGGCGAACAGCAACGTGATGAAGTCCGCGTAGGACACCAGCCAGCGTTCATGGTTGACGTGTTCATCATGCTGACGGCGGCGTGCCATGGGTAATCCCTTAGTCCTAGTCCATGAAGCCCTGAAGCTTCAACTCGATGGAGCGAGGGTTTTCACCTTCGGCGATCGACAGAATGCCTTCGAGCAACATTTCACGATAACGCGACTGCCGCAACGCAATGGATTTGAGCTTGCTGGCAATCGGCAGCAGCACCAGGTTGGCGCTGGCCACACCGTAGATGGTCGCAACGAACGCCACGGCAATACCGCTGCCCAGTTGCGACGGATCGCCGAGGTTGCCCATGACGTGGATCAGGCCCATGACCGCACCGATGATACCGATGGTCGGCGCGTAGCCGCCCATGCTTTCAAAGACTTTGGCGGCTTCGATGTCACGGCTTTCCTGGGTGTAGAAATCCACTTCCAGAATGCTGCGAATCGACTCGGGCTCGGCGCCATCGACCAGCAGTTGCAAGCCTTTGCGCGAGTAGCTATCGGGTTCGGCATCCGCCACCCCTTCAAGCCCGAGCAAGCCTTCCTTGCGCGCGGTGAGGCTCCAGTTGACCACACGGTCGACGCCACCGGCCAGGTCGACACGCGGTGGAAACAGAATCCAGCCGAGAGTCTGTATGGCGCGCTTGAAGGCACTCATCGGCGACTGCAACAACGCAGCGCCGATGGTCCCGCCGAGCACGATCAACGCTGCCGGGCCATTGGCCAAGGCGCCAAGATGACCACCTTCCAGGTAGTTGCCGCCAATAATGGCGACGAACGCCATGATGATCCCGATAAGGCTTAAAACATCCATCAGATGCACGCCTCGGCCAGGTGCCTGCCGATATCGTCAAGGCCGTAAATCGCGTCTGCCAGATCGGCTTTGACGATTGCCATCGGCATGCCATAGATCACGCAACTGGCTTCATCCTGAGCCCAGACCGCACTGCCGCCCTGCTTGAGCAGACGTGCACCTTCACGACCGTCGGCGCCCATGCCAGTGAGGACCACTGCCAGAACTTTGTCGCCGTAGGACTTGGCCGCCGAACCGAAGGTGATGTCCACGCAGGGTTTGTAGTTCAGACGCTCGTCGCCCGGGAGGATTTTCACCACGCCACGACCGTCGATCATCATTTGCTTGCCACCCGGCGCCAGCAAGGCCAGGCCTGGACGCAGGATGTCACCGTCCTCGGCTTCCTTGACGCTGATCTGGCAAAGCTTGTCCAGACGCTCGGCAAAGGCTTTGGTGAACGCCGCCGGCATGTGCTGGATCAACACGATCGGCGCCGGGAAGTTTGCCGGCAGCTGTGTCAGCACCCGCTGCAACGCCACCGGACCACCGGTTGAAGTACCAATGGCAACCAGTTTGTAGGCTTTGCGTTTCGGTGCCGGCGATGATGTGCTGGCCGCTGGCGCACGCGCAGGAATCGGTGCCGGTACCGGACGCGCAGGCACAGCTGCACTGCTGCCGAAACTCGAAGGTGTCGGTGTCGGGGTGGGTGCGGCCGCTGGAGCCGGTGCGCTGTAGGCGCTGAAACGACGGTTACTGCGCGAGATACTGTGAACCTTCTCGCACAGCAGTTGCTTGACCTTCTCGGGGTTGCGCGAGATGTCTTCGAAATTCTTCGGCAGGAAGTCCACCGCGCCAGCGTCCAGCGCATCGAGAGTGACCCGAGCACCTTCGTGTGTCAGCGAGGAGAACATCAACACCGGGGTCGGACAGCGCTGCATGATGTGCCGCACCGCTGTGATGCCATCCATCATCGGCATCTCGTAGTCCATGGTGATCACGTCTGGCTTGAGGGCCAGGGCCTGATCGATCGCCTCTTTACCGTTAGTCGCCGTACCGACGACCTGGATACTCGGATCCGCTGAAAGAATTTCCGAGACGCGGCGGCGGAAAAAACCGGAATCATCCACCACCAGGACTTTGACTGCCATAAACACTCCGTTAGACGGAGCGAGGCTCAGTCGCCCCGCTCCACCAGAATCAAATACGCCGTGCGGCGTAACGCTTGAGCATGCTCGGAACATCGAGAATCAAGGCGATGCGGCCGTCACCGGTAATGGTGGCGCCGGACATGCCCGGAGTTCCCTGGAGCATTTTGCCCAATGGCTTGATGACCACTTCCTCCTGGCCCACCAGTTGATCGACGACGAAGCCGATCCGCTGAGTACCCACCGAAAGAATCACCACATGGCCTTCACGCTGCTCTTCGTGAGCGGCGGAGCTGACCAGCCAGCGTTTGAGGTAGAACAGTGGCAAGGCCTTGTCCCGCACGATCACCACTTCCTGACCGTCGACCACGTTGGTGCGCGACAGGTCGAGGTGGAAGATCTCGTTGACGTTGACCAGCGGGAAGGCGAAGGCCTGATTGCCGAGCATGACCATCAGCGTCGGCATGATTGCCAGGGTCAACGGGACCTTGATGACGATCTTCGAGCCTTGGCCCTTGGTTGAGTAGATATTGATCGAACCGTTGAGCTGGGAAATCTTGGTTTTCACCACGTCCATGCCCACGCCACGCCCGGACACGTCGGAGATCTCGGTCTTGGTCGAGAACCCTGGCGCAAAAATCAGGTTGTAGCATTCGGTTTCGCTCAGACGATCGGCGGCATCCTTGTCCATCACGCCGCGTTTTACCGCGATGGCGCGCAGGACATTCGGGTCCATGCCTTTACCGTCATCGGAGATCGACAGCAGGATGTGATCGCCTTCCTGCTCGGCCGCCAGGATGACTTTGCCGCCGCGGGCCTTGCCCGACGCTTCGCGCTCTTCCGGCGACTCGATACCGTGGTCGACTGCGTTGCGCACCAAGTGGACCAGTGGGTCGGCCAGGGCCTCGACGAGGTTCTTGTCGAGGTCGGTTTCTTCGCCGACCAGCTCCAGGTTGATCTCTTTCTTCAACTGGCGCGCGAGGTCGCGAACCAGTCGCGGGAAGCGCCCGAAGACTTTCTTGATCGGCTGCATCCGGGTCTTCATCACCGCGGTCTGCAAGTCGGCCGTCACCACGTCGAGGTTCGACACGGCCTTGGACATGGCTTCGTCGCCGCTGTTGAGTCCCAGACGAACCAGACGGTTACGGACCAGCACCAGCTCGCCGACCATGTTCATGATTTCGTCGAGACGCGCGGTATCCACACGGACGGTGGTCTCGGCTTCACTGGCCGGTTTTTCAGGCGGTGGTGAAGCCGGTGCGCGGGCTGGAGCCGGTGCAGCAACGGCAGCAGGCTTCGGCGCTTCAGCCTTTGGCTCGGGCGCTTTGGCGACAGGCTTGGGTGCCGCGGCCTTGGCGACTGGCGCCGCCACCGAAGCAGCAGAACCTGTGCCGACCTCAGTGAACTTGCCTTTGCCATGCAACTCATCGAGCAGCGCTTCGAATTCGTGATCGGAGATCAGATCGCTGCCAACGGCTGCGGCCACAGGTGCCGCAGGCGCTGGAACGGAAGCAATCGCCGATTCCAGAGCATCAACGGCGAAGTTGCCTTTGCCATGCAACTGATCGAGCAATGCTTCGAATTCGTCGTCGGTAATGTCAGAGCTGTCGCCTGCCGCTTTCGGGGCAGCCGGTGCGGTTGGCGCTGCCACCGCATCGACAGCGAACTGGCCTTTGCCGTGCAGCTGATCGAGCAATGACTCGAACTCGGCATCGGTAATTTCATCACTGCCGGCAGCCGCTCCAGGTGCCTGGACAACGGGCGCCCCGGCTTCGGCTTGCGCCTTGACCGCGTTCAGCGAGTCGAGCAGCAGTTCGAATTCATTGTCTGTGATGTCGCCCGATTCGCTTTCAGCGGCAGGTGTTTCGACCACTTCAGCAACCGGTTGCGCCTCATCGGCCGTTTGAGGCTCGGCCAAACGGGCCAGCGCCGCCAGCAGTTCCGGTGTCGCCGCAGTGACAGGAACACGCTCACGGACTTCGCTGAACATACTGTTCACCGCATCCAGCGCTTCGAGAACCACGTCCATCAGTTCCGAGTCGACGCGACGCTCACCCTTGCGCAGGATGTCGAACACGTTCTCGGCGATGTGACAGCACTCCACCAGCTCGTTGAGCTGGAGGAAGCCGGCGCCCCCTTTTACAGTGTGAAAACCGCGAAAAATTGCATTGAGCAGATCCGCATCATCGGGTCGGCTTTCCAGCTCGACCAGTTGCTCGGACAGTTGCTCTAGAATCTCGCCGGCCTCAACCAGGAAATCCTGAAGGATCTCTTCATCGGCGCCGAAGCTCATGTGTATGGGTGCTCCTAGAATCCAAGGCTGGAAAGCAAATCGTCTACATCGTCCTGACCGGACACAACGTCTTCTCGTTTATCGGCATGAATCTGCGGACCTTCACCCTGCGAGAGATGTTTTTGCGGATCTTTTTCAGCCAGCATCGCTTCATGGTCATGTTCGATGCCCGCAAAGCGGTCGACCTGACTGGCCATGAGCACGAGCTTGAGCAGGTTGCTTTCGACTTCGGTGACCAATTGGGTCACGCGCTTGATCACCTGACCGGTTAGATCCTGGTAATCCTGAGCCAGCAGAATATCGTTGAGGTTGCCCGAGACGACGCGAGTGTCCTCCGCGCTACGCGTCAGGAAACCGTCGACACGCCGGGCCAGTTCGCGGAACTCTTCGGCACCGACTTCGCGGCGCATGAAACGCCCCCAGTCCGCGCTCAAAGCCTGGGCATCAGTGCTCAGACCATTGACCAGCGGAGTGCTGTTCTCGACCAGGTCCATGGTGCGATTCGCAGCCGCCTCGGTCAGTTTGACCACATAGGACAGGCGCTCGGTGGCATCCGTGATCTGTGAGACTTCCTCGGCTTGCGGCATGTGCGGGTCAATCTGAAAATTGACGATCGCGCTATGCAGTTCGCGAGTGAGCTTGCCCACTTCCTGGTACAGGCCGCGGTCACGGGTCTGATTGAGCTCATGGATCAATTGCACAGCGTCGCCGAACCTGCCCTTTTCAAGGCTTTCGACCAGTTCCTGGGCATGTTTTTTCAGGGTCGACTCGAAATCGCCCTGTGAAGATTCTCTTTGCTCCATAGCTCCCCCCGTGGCGCAGTGGCTCCGCACATCAACCGATGCGTTCGAATATTTTTTCGATTTTTTCTTTCAACGCCTGGGCCGTGAAGGGTTTGACCACATAGCCGTTTACACCGGCTTGAGCGGCTTCGATGATCTGCTCGCGTTTGGCTTCGGCAGTGACCATCAGCACCGGAAGATGCTTGAGCTTTTCATCGGCGCGCACATGGCGCAGCAGATCGATACCGGTCATGCCCGGCATGTTCCAGTCCGTTACCAGAAAGTCGATGCTCCCGCTGTTGAGGACGGGAATGGCGGTAATACCGTCGTCCGCCTCGACCGTGTTGGTGAACCCAAGGTCACGCAACAGGTTTTTTATGATCCGCCGCATCGTTGAGAAGTCATCAACGATGAGGATTTTCATGTTCTTGTCCAATTCGACCTCCAAGCAGTCTTAAACGCGTTCAGCACCTGAACACGCCATTCAATCAATCAGGTAGAGCACTCAACGACTGTCTGGAGCACAACGGATGAAGACCGGCACAGCTACGCCATACCTGTTTCGTTCGCAGTGTCCCCACACTGCTGTCAGCGCGCTCGCCACTCCCCCAAACGCCCCCGCAAACGGGCCGCGCACTGGCTGTGTAACTGGCTGACCCGCGATTCACTGACCCCCAGGACCTCACCGATTTCCTTGAGGTTCAGCTCTTCGTCGTAGTACAGCGCCAACACCAGTCGCTCACGCTCCGGCAAATTGGCAATCGCGTCCGCCAGTGCAGCCTGGAAACGTTCATCTTCCAGGTCGCGCGACGGTTCGAGATGAGCACTCGCGCCATCCTCGTGCAGCCCTTCATGCTCGCCGTCCTGCAACAGATCGTCGAAGCTGAACAGGCGACTGCCCAAGGTGTCGTTCAAAATCCCGTAATAATCGTCGAGACTCAATTGGAGTTCGGCCGCAACCTCGTGATCTTTAGCGTCGCGCCCGGTTTTAGCTTCAATTGAGCGAATCGCATCACTCACCATCCGGGTATTGCGGTGGACCGAGCGTGGCGCCCAGTCACCCTTGCGGACTTCATCGAGCATCGCACCACGGATGCGGATCCCCGCATACGTCTCAAAACTCGCGCCTTTGCTCGCGTCGTATTTGGTCGACACTTCGAGCAAACCGATCATGCCGGCCTGGATCAGGTCTTCGACTTGAACACTGGCCGGCAAGCGCGCCAACAGGTGATAGGCAATACGTTTTACCAGTGGCGCGTAACGCTCGATCAGTTCGTACTGCGCGTCACGCGCCGACTTCTTGTACAGGTTGTAACCGCTGGCTGTCATAGAACCGGACCCGCAGTTTGCTGCACCAGACGCTCGACGAAAAACTCCAGATGCCCACGCGGGTTGGCAGGCAGTGGCCAGGTATCGACCTTCTGCGCGATGGCCTTGAACGCCAGCGCACATTTGGAACGAGGAAAGGCTTCATACACGGCGCGTTGCTTCTGCACGGCCTTGCGCACGCATTCGTCGTAAGGCACCGCACCGACGTATTGTAAGGCGACGTCGAGGAAGCGATCCGTGACCTTGGTCAACTTGGCGAACAGGTTTCGCCCTTCCTGAGGGCTTTGCGCCATGTTGGCCAGCACCCGGAAGCGGTTCATGCCGTAATCGCGGTTGAGCAGTTTGATCAGCGCATAGGCGTCAGTGATCGACGTCGGCTCGTCGCACACCACCAGCAACACTTCCTGGGCGGCGCGAACAAAACTGACGACCGATTCACCAATACCCGCCGCCGTGTCGATCACCAATACGTCGAGATTATCGCCAATGTCGCTGAACGCCTGAATCAGGCCAGCATGCTGGGCTGGGCTGAGGTGAACCATGCTCTGGGTACCGGACGCTGCTGGAACAATACGAATTCCGCCCGGCCCCTGAAGTAATACATCGCGCAGCTCACAGCGCCCTTCGATGACGTCGGCCAGCGTACGCTTGGGCGTGAGCCCCAGCAGGACGTCGACGTTCGCCAGCCCCAGATCGGCGTCCAGCAGCATGACGCGCCGGCCGAGCTCAGCAAGAGCCAGGGACAAGTTTACTGACACATTAGTCTTCCCGACGCCACCCTTGCCGCCGGTCACCGCGATCACCTGTACGGGATGCATGCTGCCCATGTTCGTTCTTTACCTTGTCTTGCTTAGACGCGGGCTACATGACTGGCTGCGCGTTCACTTCGGAACAATGCATGGCAGGCCATCGATGTAGATACAAATCTATTCATTATTACCTCAGCCGACGCGCTTGGTCGGGCTGTGGTAGAGGTCAGCGAACATATCAGCCATGGCTTCTTCGCTGGGTTCTTCCTGCATCTGCACGCTAACGGCGCGACTGACCAACTGATGCCGGCGCGGTAAATGTAGATCATCCGGAATCCGTGGCCCGTCGGTCAGATAAGCGACAGGTAATTCGTGACTGATTGCCAGGCTCAACACTTCGCCCAGGCTCGCCGTTTCATCCAGTTTAGTCAGGATGCAGCCTGCCAGCCCGCAACGCTTGTAGCTGTGATAAGCGGCGGTCAGCACCTGTTTCTGGCTGGTAGTGGCCAGCACCAGATAATTCTTCGACTTGATCCCGCGACCGGCCAGGCTTTCCAGTTGCATGCGCAACGCCGGATCACTGGCCTGCAGACCGGCGGTGTCGATCAACACCACACGCTTGCGCAGCAGCGGATCAAGGGCTTGCGCCAGGGATTGGCCCGGGTCGACGTGAGTCACCGGGACATTGAGGATACGCCCCAGGGTCTTCAGTTGTTCCTGAGCACCAATGCGGTAGCTGTCCATGCTCACCAGCGCGATGTTCTGCGCGCCGTACTTGAGCACATAACGCGCGGCCAGCTTGGCCAGCGTCGTGGTTTTGCCCATGCCGGCAGGGCCGACCATGGCAATCACGCCACCCTCTTCCAGCGGTTCGATCTCGGGGGTGGCGATCATCCGCGCCAGGTGCGCCAACAGCATGCGCCAGGCCTGACGAGGCTCTTCAATTTCAGTAATCAGCTCCAGCAGATCGCGCGACAGCGGGCCGGACAGGCCGATGCGTTGCAGGCGACGCCAGAGGTTGGCTTGCTGCGGGCGACTACCTTGCAACTGGTTCCAGGCCAGCGAGCCCAATTGCACTTCCAGCAATTCACGCAGCCCATTGAGCTCGAAACGCATCGAGTCGAACGCTCGCGGGTCTACCCCGGCGGACGGTGCAGGCGCTGGAGCAGGACGCGGCCGCTCAGCGAAGGTCGGCTCGATCAAAGGTTCAGCTGCGGTCAGCGGCAGGCCGGCGAACAGCTGGCGATTGGTGGCGGCGCTCGCGTCACCCTCACCGTCGCCACGCAGGCTCAATTCGGCCTGAGCCGTGACGATCCGCGACTGGGTCTTGCGCAGTTCGTCTTCGAGCTCGATATTCGGCACACGTGGAGCCAGCGCCGACAGCTTGTAATCCAGGGCAGCCGTCAGCTCGACACCACCGGCGATCCGGCGATTTCCGATAATGGCGGCATCAGCGCCCAGCTCATCGCGAACCAGTTTCATGGCCTGACGCATATCGGCGGCGAAAAAACGCTTAACTTGCATAAACCACTACCTCAGCCGTTGGGCCCTACTGTCGCAACGATGGTCACTTGCTTGTTGTCAGGAATTTCCTGATACGCCAACACATGCAACCCCGGGACTGCCAGACGTCCGAACCGCGAGAGCATCGCGCGTACCGGACCCGCTACCAGCAGAATCACCGGATGACCTTGCATTTCCTGACGCTGCGCGGCTTCGATCAACGAGCGTTGCAGCTTCTCTGCCATGCTTGGCTCCAGCAAAACGCCCTCTTCCGAGCCTTGTCCTGCCTTCTGAAGACTATTGAGCAATATTTGTTCCAACCTTGGTTCCAAGGTGATCACAGGCAGCTCGGACTCAGTGCCTACAATGCTTTGGACGATAGCGCGCGATACACCAACCCGCACGGCGGCCACCAGAGCGGCAGTATCTTGACTCTTGGAGGCATTGTTCGCGATGGCTTCGGCGATGCTGCGAATATCGCGAACCGGAACCTGTTCGGCTAACAAGGCTTGCAGTACTTTGAGCAGTTGCGACAGCGAAACAACGCCCGGCACCAGCTCCTCGGCCAGTTTTGGCGAGCTCTTGGCCAGCAACTGCATGAGCTGCTGAACTTCTTCGTGGCCGATCAACTCGCTGGAGTGCTTGTACAGAATCTGATTGAGGTGAGTCGCCACCACCGTGCTGGCGTCGACCACGGTGTACCCCAGAGACTGCGCCTGCGGACGCTGACTGATTTCGATCCAGACCGCCTCCAGCCCAAAGGCCGGATCTTTGGCGGTGATGCCATTGAGCGTGCCGTAGACCTGCCCCGGGTTGATCGCCAGCTCGCGATCCGGATAAATCTCCGCTTCGGCGAGGATCACCCCCATCAGGGTCAGGCGGTAGGCGCTCGGTGCCAGGTCGAGGTTGTCACGGATGTGCACGGTCGGCATCAGGAAGCCCAGATCCTGGGAAAGCTTCTTGCGCACGCCCTTGATCCGCGCCAGCAACTGACCACCCTGGTTGCGATCCACCAGCGGAATCAGCCGGTAACCGACTTCCAGGCCGATCATGTCGATCGGGGTCACGTCGTCCCAGCCCAGCTCTTTGGTTTCCATGGCCCGTGCCGGCGACGGCAGCAGCTCCTGCTGGCGCTTGACCTCTTCCAGAGCCTGAACCTTGACGATGTTCTGCTTCTTCCAGAACAGATACGCGGCACCCGCTGCCACGGCAGCCATGCTGAGAAAGGAGAAGTGCGGCATGCCTGGCACCAGGCCCATGACTGCCATCAAACCGGCCGCCACCGCCAACGCCTTGGGGGACGCGAACATCTGCCGATTGATCTGCTTGCCCATGTCTTCCGAACCGGAAGCACGGGTCACCATGATCGCCGCAGCGGTGGACAGCAGCAGTGATGGCAATTGCGCCACCAAACCGTCACCGATGGTCAGCAACGCGTAGACCTTGCCGGCATCGCCGAAGGTCATGCCGTGCTGGAAGATCCCGACCGCCATACCACCAATCAAGTTGATGAACAGAATCAGCAGGCCGGCGATGGCGTCACCGCGCACGAACTTGCTGGCACCGTCCATCGAACCGTAGAACTCAGCCTCCTGGGCCACTTCCATACGACGCAGCTTGGCTGCCGGCTGGTCGATCAGGCCGGCGTTCAAGTCGGCGTCGATAGCCATCTGCTTGCCTGGCATCGCATCAAGGGTGAAGCGCGCGCTGACCTCGGAAATCCGCCCGGCACCCTTGGTTACCACGACGAAGTTGATGATCATCAAAATCGCGAACACCACGATACCAACCACGTAGTTACCGCCGATCACCACCTCACCGAAAGCCTGAATCACCTTGCCGGCGGCGGCATGGCCGTCCTGACCGTGGAGCATCACCACCCGGGTCGAGGCCACGTTCAACGCCAGTCGCAACAACGTGGCGATCAGCAGAATGGTCGGAAAGACCGCGAAATCCAGCGGCCGCAAGGCGTAGACACAGACCAGCAGCACGACAATCGACAGCGCAATGTTGAAGGTGAAGAACACGTCGAGCAGGAACGGCGGAACCGGCAACATCATCATTGCCAGCATGACCAACAGCAACAGCGGCACACCCAGATTGCCTCGACTGAGGTCTGCCAGGTTGCTGCGGGCACTGTTGATTAACTGAGAGCGATCCACCGGTATTCCCCGTTCCTTGAAGCAAACTTTTGACGCCTGAAGCGGGCGCAGGCCGGCTATTGCAAGAAGCCTTCCAACTTTTGCGGGGACGGGTAATAGAGAAGTCAGTGATGGCGCGCAACCTGGAGCGGGCCTGCCCGCGAAGAGGCCGGAATATTCAACGCCCATCTTGAGAATGCAACCACAAACCTGCAAAACAGCGGGAAACGTCCGACAGGTTTTCAAGGTTGCCCCTCGGAAATCGCATCACTAGTCTTCGGTGGTCGCTGCCAAATCAGCGACCGGGCCTGGAAACCCGATGAGTAAACGAGGCCGCTCTAACCAGTAAACGAGAACCTCGCCGTGAACAAATCTTCGCACCTCCACGATTTAAAAACCGCCGGCCTCACCCCCTTCTCCATCCACAACGATCAAGCCCTGTTCCGCGTCAACAGTGGCGTCCCTCTGCTCACTGCCTTGTCCCACGTCTCCGACCTGCTCCACCTCTCCAAGATGCTGGCCAAAGATGCAGCGATGGAGCGCAAAACCGACCGCTATGCCTGGGCCTCCCACTACTTGCAGGAGATGAGCAAAGCCGTCATCGATGACGTAGTGAAAGTCATAGCCGTATCGAACAACCATCAACAGGCCAAGCGTTAACTCACCCACTGCGGATCGCTCCCTCGCTCCTGTGCGGGAACGATCACCACCACCCCACTCAACAGGCCGAGCGTTAGCTCGCCTGCAGCTCTTGATCTTGATCCACCCGCCCCTTCAGGAGGCTGAGTGGAGGCGTTCATCAGGGGGTAGGCGCGCAGCGCCGTTCGACGCAGTCGAACACATCGAGAGGAGGTCGAAGCGAAGCCGACCGGAGGCGATGCCCCCTGATGAATGCCGGAGCGAGGGTACGCCGAGCCTAGGCGAGGGGCCGTACGCTTGGGGCGAAGCCTTTTGGTTCCTTTTTGGCGTTTGAAAAAGGGACTCGCCGTAAGGGCCAGCCCTTTCAAGGTCTTCGTTTAAAATCCCCCAAAACTCCAGTCAAGGTGACTAAAGCGATGTGGGCAGAGGT
>NZ_JBXAOB010000019.1:0-112042 GCF_058802345.1 Pseudomonas sp. GW822-FHT02D10 | reverse complement strand
CCAAGGACGGTAAAGATTTCAAAGACCCGTTTTCCAGTAGACCGTAAGGCTGCTCCGCTTAAGTGAACAGCATTACGGCACATGGCCGGGTTTGTTGTTTATGCGTCGTGCGTTTATTTCATCGCAGGAGCAGCAGCATTCAACGCGTGTTGAGCGCTGCGCTTGTTCTTGATGTTGTAGCACACCCACATGAACACGACCCACACCGGGATCGCGTACACCGAGATCTGGATCCCCGGAATCAACAGCATCACGCACAAAATGAACGCCACAAATGCCAGGCAGATGTAGTTGCCGTACGGGTACCACAGCGCCTTGAACAGCGGTGTTTGCCGGGTACGGTTCATGTGCTGACGGAACTTGAAGTGCGAGAAGCTGATCATCGCCCAGTTGATCACCAGCGTCGCAACCACCAATGACATCAGCAGTTCCAGCGCGTGCTGCGGCATCAGGTAGTTCATCACCACAGCCACAAACGTTACCGCTGCCGAGGCCAGGATCGAACGCACCGGCACGCCGCGCTTGTCGATCTTCGCCAGACCTTTCGGGGCGTCGCCCTGCTCAGCCATGCCCAGCAACATGCGGCTGTTGCAGTAAGTGCCGCTGTTGTACACCGACAATGCCGCCGTCAGGACCACAAAGTTGAGGATGTGCGCGGCGGTGTTGCTGCCCAGCATCGAGAACACCTGAACGAACGGGCTGCCGCTATAGGCATCGCCGGACGCGTTCAGGCTCGCCAGCAGGCTGTCCCACGGCGTCAGCGAGAGCAGAACCACCAGTGCGCCGATGTAGAAAATCAGGATCCGGTAGATCACCTGATTGATCGCTTTCGGGATCACGGTTTTCGGCTGGTCGGCTTCTGCTGCGGTGAAACCGAGCATTTCCAGGCCGCCGAAGGAGAACATGATGATCGCCATGGCCATCACCAGACCGCTGACGCCATTGGGGAAGAACCCACCGTGCTCCCACAGGTTGGTCACCGAGGCTTGCGGGCCACCATTGCCGCTGACCAGCAGGTAGCTGCCCAGGGCAATCATGCCGACAATCGCCACGACCTTGATGATCGCGAACCAGAACTCCGCCTCGCCAAAGACTTTGACGTTAGCCAGGTTGATTGCGTTGATCATTACGAAGAACACTGCGGCCGAGGCCCAGGTCGGGACGTCCGGCCACCAGTAGTGCACATATTTACCGACCGCAGTCAGCTCCGACATGCCCACCAGAATGTACAGAATCCAGCAGTTCCAGCCCGACAGGAAGCCGGCGAAACCGCCCCAGTACTTATGCGCAAAGTGGCTGAACGAGCCGGCTACCGGCTCTTCGACGATCATTTCGCCCAGTTGGCGCATGATCATGAACGCGATGAAGCCACAGATCGCGTAGCCGAGGACCATCGACGGGCCGGCCGATTTCAGTACACCGGCAGAGCCCAGGAACAATCCGGTACCGATCGCGCCACCGAGGGCGATCAGTTGAATATGGCGATTTTTCAGGCCGCGTTTAAGCTCGCCTGAATGCGAGTTTTGTCCACTCATGAAAAGGGTCTCACGCAAGGTTTGATGATGTTCGTTAAGACGTTGCTGCTCGAATCGGGCTTAAGCAACACGGATCAAACCCCAGCGCAGGCACCAGGAGTTCAGCGTTTTTTTACCAGTCATGCGTCACCTGTTTGTTTTTATCTGTGACGAAATCGAACCCGACACGCTTGTGACGCGGCGGAGTTAACAAAGCGGATAGCCTTGAGTTTTGCGCAGTTACGCAGGGAGGTCACAGTTAAAACGCGGCGCATTGTACACCTGTAACCCCCTGCGGCCAGACACCGCTGGGTCAGCGCGTCGTTTGCCGGGATTGCCTGTGTCCGCCCCGAGGGTCTCGGGCAGCTGCAAAAACAATGTCAGACCTTTGCGGGTCGTTGACGGGGGGGACGGGAATATCGCCCTTTGAGGAGAGATGAAAATGACTCACGGCGTACATTGCGCCTCCTTCTTGTTATGCACCTGCACGACAGGCATGGGGCGCATGACACCGCTGATGGGCGCCTGAAACAAGCGGGCCAGAGCCCTGCGAGTAGCACTCACCAGCGCTGATCGGAAGCTTTTCCTTACAGTCCCTGAAACTGCACGAATTCACGGCGCAGAAAGCGCCTTTTCGTAAATATTCCGTTACATAACGTCATGTATTATTTCCACTACAGATCTTTCCGTGCTCCGGTAGGCGCCCCTCGAGCAAAAAAAAACGCCAACCCGAAGGCTGGCGTTTCACTTGCAGCTTAAAGCGTGGCGCTTGTCACTGCTTCACTCCGGCTTGCGACGACCAAAGCCTGGACGCTGACCGGAACCGGCCGGTGCGCCGCGACGCTTGCCCGATGGCGCGTCACGGTCGACCAGAACGATGCCTGGACGTTTTTTCGGCGCTGGCTTGGCCGGGCGCTTGGTGTCGGACGGACGGTCTGCCACTGGCGTACCGCGACCTGCCGGAGCACCACGATCGCTGCGACCACCCGCTGGAGCGCTGCGGCCTTCGCCACGTTCAGTGCGACCGTTGGCCGGACGCGGCGTGCGTGGACCGCGCTCGCCGTCCTGACGTGGCGCTGGCTTGCGGGCCGGACGTTCGCCTTCGATCTGCGGCTCGCGCGCTGGACGCGGGCCAGCAGCAGGAGCCGCGGTGGCTGGACGCAGGGTCCGCACACGCTCGCTCTTGCCGACCGGACGGGACGACTTGCGCTGCATACGCTCAAGCTTGTCTTTGCTCTTGGCATTCATTTGCGGCATGGCCACCGGGGTCAAACCGACTTCAGCACTCAGCACGTCGACTTCGTACTGGCTCATTTCGCGCCAGCGGCCCATCGGCAGGTCAGAGTTGAGGAACACCGGACCGAAACGCACGCGCTTCAGACGGCTGACCACCAGACCCTGGGATTCCCACAGACGACGGACTTCACGGTTACGACCTTCCATCACCACGCAGTGGTACCAGTGGTTGAAACCTTCGCCACCTGGAGCCTGCTTGATGTCGGTGAACTTCGCCGGGCCATCTTCGAGAACCACGCCAGCTTTCAGGCGCTCGATCATTTCGTCATCGACTTCGCCACGGACACGTACCGCGTATTCGCGGTCCATTTCGTAGGAAGGGTGCATCAAGCGGTTGGCCAACTCACCGTCGGTGGTGAACATCAGCAAACCGGTGGTGTTGATGTCCAGACGACCGATGTTGATCCAGCGGCCTTCTTTTGGTTTCGGCATTTTGTCGAACACGGTCGGACGGCCTTCAGGGTCGTCACGGGTGCAGATTTCGCCGTCGGGTTTGTTGTACATGATCACGCGGCGGACCGATTCGGCCGCTTCTTCACGCTTGATCACCTTGCCATCGATGGTAATGGCGTCGTGCAGGTCGACTCGCAGGCCAAGGGTGGCATCTTTGCCGTTGACCTTGATCCGGCCGTGACTGATCCAGGCTTCTACGTCGCGGCGCGAGCCGACGCCGATACGGGCGAGGACTTTCTGCAGTTTTTCGCCTGCTGGGCCGATTTCCTGGTCGTCTTTCTGGTCGTTGATACTCATCTGGGCACCTCCCGGTGTGGTCTGTTCAGGCCTGGCCTGAAGATTTGAAAGCTGGTCTTTGGGCAAAAGGATCGCCAAAGGGTCGCGAATCATACGCGCATGGCGCCGCTTGCGCATCAGAGACTAGTGGATAAACGGTTGGTTAATTGTTTTTCCGCCGACCGGTGGTGCGCAAGGATCAAAAGATCGCAGCCTTCGGCAGCTCCTACGATGGTGGGCACATTCCTGTAGGAGCTGCCGCAGGCTGCGATCTTTTGGCGCCCCTCAATCGTCGAACTGGCGGCGTTCGTTTTCGATTGCTTCGGCCAGGGCTTGAGCTTCGGCTTCTTCGTCGCTCAGTTCGGGCGCAGGCTTGGGCTGTTCCAGCGCAGCGACGGCGGCGAGCAGTTTCTCGCGGGCTTCGGCAACGCCCAGGATGTCATCTTCAGCCTCTTCCTCAACTTCTGCCTCGGCTTCAACCTGAAGTTCGGTCTCTACCGCAACCTCGACGGGCACATCGCCTGGCATCTGCGGCTCGCTGTCGGTCACCGCCCCATCACGCAGCAAGTCGTCGAAGTCGGTCTTGATCCCCTCCTCCATCGAGTCCAGTTCCAGCAACAGGGTATGGAAACTGGTTTCGTCCTTCGGTTCTTCCGGTTCTGCGCTGGCATCGGCCAGTTCTTGCAGGCTCTGCGGCACCGGTGCGTCGTCGAACTCGAGCATCGGCTCGGGTTCCAGCTCGCGCAGTTCGGCCAGCGGCGGCAGGTCGTCGAGGTTCTTCAGGTTGAAATGATCGAGAAACGCCTTGGTGGTGGCAAACATCGCCGGCTTGCCCGGTACTTCGCGGTAACCGACAACCCTGATCCACTCGCGCTCCAGCAGGGTTTTGACGATGTGGCTGTTGACCGCCACACCGCGCACATCCTCGATCTCGCCCCGGGTGATCGGCTGGCGATAGGCGATCAACGCCATGGTCTCCAGCATCGCTCGGGAATAGCGCTGCGGGCGTTCTTCCCACAGACGTCCGACCCAGGGCGCGAACTTCTCGCGAATTTGCAGGCGATAGCCCGAGGCGACTTCCTTCAGCTCAAAAGCCCGGCCGTCGCAGGATTTCGCGAGAATCGCCAAGGCCTTCTTGAAAACCGCCGGCTCCGGGCGCTCGCCCTCTTCGAAGAGCTCGAACAGACGCTCCATCGACTGCGGCTTTCCCGAGGCCAACAGAAAGGCTTCAAGCAGCGGCGCCAGCTCGCGGGGTTCACTCAGATTCATTGATTTTGCTCGTTATTCGGCTCGCGCCCGCACATGGATAGCCGCAAACGGCTCATTCTGCACCAGCTCGACCAAGGATTCCTTGACCAGTTCGAGAATCGCCATAAAGGTCACGACCACCCCCAAGCGTCCTTCTTCAGCGGTGAACAGCTCGACAAAGGGCACAAAACCACCGCCCTTGAGCCGCTCCAACACATCGCTCATGCGCTCGCGGGTCGACAACGCCTCGCGGCTGACCTGATGGCTTTCGAACATATCGCCACGGCGCAGCACCTCGGCCATGGACATCAGCAACTCTTCCAGACTCACGTCTGGCAGCAACTTGCGTGCCCGCGCCTCCGGGGCGTCGAGCTTGGGCACCACCACATCGCGGCCGACCCGGCTCAGGCCGTCGATGCCTTCGGCCGCCGCCTTGAAGCGTTCGTACTCCTGCAAGCGGCGAATCAGCTCGGCGCGCGGGTCGTCTTCTTCCTCTTCGATCTCGGCCGAGCGCGGTAGCAGCATCCGCGACTTGATCTCGGCGAGCATCGCCGCCATCACCAGGTACTCGGCGGCCAGCTCCAGCCGCACCGACTGCATCAACTCGACATAGCCCATGTACTGACGGGTAATTTCCGCCACCGGGATGTCGAGGATATTGATGTTCTGCTTGCGGATCAGGTACAGCAGCAAGTCGAGCGGGCCTTCGAAAGCCTCGAGGAAGACTTCCAGCGCGTCCGGCGGAATGTACAGGTCCAGCGGCATTTCCATGACCGCCTGGCCGTAGACCATGGCAAACGGCAGTTCTTGCTGGGCGCCGGCCTGGCTATCGACGGGCTCTACTGCGGACATCTAGGCCTCAACCGTAAACGGCGCGGGGTCACCGCAACCGACGCGAATCACTTCTGGCTCGCCGTTGGCCAGGTTGATCACCGTGGAGGCTTTGATACCACCAAAACCGCCGTCGATGATCAGGTCGACCTGATGCTCAAGCAACTGACGCATTTCATAAGGGTCGCTCAACGGATCGGTGTCACCGGGCATGATCAGGGTCACGCTCATCAGCGGCTCGCCCAGTTCTTCGAGCAACGCCAGGGCAATCGGATGACTCGGCACCCGCAAACCGATGGTGCGCTTCTTCGGGTGCAGCAGCAGACGCGGCACTTCGCGAGTGGCGTTGAGAATGAAGGTGTACGGCCCCGGCAGGTGGGCCTTGAGCAAGCGGAAGGTGCCGGTATCGATCTTGGCGAACAGCCCTAGTTGCGACAGGTCACTGCAGATCAGTGCGAAGTTGTGTTTTTCGTCCAGTTGCCGGAGTCGACGCACACGCTCGACAGCGTTCTTGTCGCCGATCTGGCAGCCAATGGCGTAGGACGAGTCGGTGGGATAGATCACCACACCGCCGGCTCGAATGATTTCTACCGCTTGTTTAATCAGGCGCGCTTGCGGGTTTTCCGGATGAATCTGGAAAAATTGACTCACATTTTCTACCTGTTCAGACGGTAATAACGGCTGGGTCATGTTTGAACCGACACCAAAGCGGTGGCAGGTCCTCCGGGAGTGGGCGGTACTCGCCGATCTCGGACCAGCCTCCGGGTCCATGGAAATCACTGCCGGCACTGACCAGCAGACCGAACTCACGTGCAAGAATAGCCAGGCTGCCGACCTGCTCGGCCGGCTGATGGCCATTGACCACCTCGATAGCGTGGCCACCTGCTTGAATATAGTCGGCAATCAGACGACGGCGTTTGCTGCGGGTGAAATCATAGTGCCAGGGATGCGCCAGACTGACCCAGGCCCCGGCGGTGCGCAGGGTTTCGACGGTTTCTTCCAGGGTCGGCCAGTGTTGCTTGACGTCTCCCAGCTTGCCGGCGCCCAACCACTTGCGGAAGGCTTCGGCGCGATCCTTGACGAAACCGGCGCGGACTAAATAGTCGGCAAAGTGCGGGCGGGCCGGTGCGTTGCCGCTGTCGCCGAGCTCCTGCTGGATAGCCCGCGCGCCTTCCAGCGCGCCCGGCATACCCTTGAGTTCGAGTTTGCGGCTGATTTCTTTGGACCTCAGCCAGCGCCCGTCATGCAATTTGGCAATCGCCTCGACCAACGCCGGCGCGTTGACGTCGAAACCGTAACCGAGCACATGAATGGTCGCGCCACCCCAGGTGCAGGATAATTCGACGCCGTTGACCAGTTGCATCCCCAGCGCAACCGCGGCGCTGCGGGCCTCGTCGAGGCCTTCAAGGGTGTCGTGATCGGTCAAGGCCAGGACTCGCACGCCTTTCTCGAACGCACGCGCAACCAGTACCGCAGGCGCCAGGGCGCCATCGGAGGCCGTGCTATGGCAGTGCAAATCAACATTCACAGGACTGTGTAACCTCAAATCAGCTGGCGCTTTCGCGACTCAATATGTTTGTTATTATGCCGCCACATCCTGCTTCTGGCTGCCACTGTGAAACAATTCATCGACTTCATCCCGCTTCTGCTGTTTTTCATCGTCTACAAAATCGATCCACGGGTCGTCGACATCGCCGGTCAGCAACTGACTGTAGGCGGTATTTACAGCGCCACCGCGATGCTGATCATCAGCTCCCTGGTGGTTTATGGCACGCTGTTCATCAAACAGCGCAAGCTGGAGAAGAGCCAGTGGCTGACCCTCATCGCCTGCCTGGTCTTCGGCAGCCTGACCCTGGCCTTCCACAGCGAAACCGTCCTTAAATGGAAGGCACCGGTGGTTAACTGGCTGTTCGCCCTGGCCTTTATCGGCAGCCACTTCGTCGGCGACCGGTTACTGATCAAACGCATCATGGGCCACGCGCTGACCCTGCCGGATCCGGTCTGGACCCGTCTGAACATCGCCTGGATCGCTTTCTTCCTGTTCTGCGGTGCCGCCAACCTGTTCGTGGCGTTCACCTTCCAGGACTACTGGGTCGACTTCAAAGTCTTCGGCAGCCTGGGCATGACCCTGCTGTTCCTGGTCGGCCAGGGCATTTATCTGTCCCGCCACCTGCACGACGCCGACACTACTACGCCAAAAACCGAGGACTGACATGCTATACGCAATCATGGCCACAGACGTCGCCAACTCCCTGGAAAACCGCCTGGCTGCGCGCCCTGCGCACATCGAGCGGCTGCAACAGCTCAAGGCCGAAGGCCGCGTGGTACTGGCCGGTCCGCACCCTGCCGTCGACAGCAATGATCCAGGCGCTGCGGGTTTCACCGGAAGCCTGATCGTCGCCGAGTTCGCCTCCCTGGAAGCCGCCAAGGCCTGGGCCGACGCCGATCCGTATATTGCCGCAGGCGTCTACGCCAACGTTCTGGTCAAACCGTTCAAGCAAGTCCTGCCATAACACAGCACCGGCGCGATGAACCTTCAGCTCATCGCGTGTTCAATTGCTCATTATTCTCGTTCAACGGCCGACAACCTGCCCAACACTCGATTGGAATCAGGAGTTTCGATGCGCCAAGGTCCGCTGTGTCTGCTGTTGGTCATGTTATCGATCGGGGCCCTCGCCCATGCCGAAGAGCACTCGGACTCGGGCAATTCAACGCCTCTGTCGTTAAGCGCCGGAAGCCAGATCACGCAATTGCAGCAACGCTTGAAAGAAAGCGAGCAGCAACGAGATGAGCTGAACAAACAACTGCAAAATGCCGATAGCGAACGCGAAAGCGCCTTGCTGGGCCGGTTACGCCAGGAGAATCAGCGCCTCAAGCTGCAACTCAAGGAAGCCCAGGCAAACCCGCTGCCGCGTCTGCTGAGCGATCAGCAGCAGTGGTTCGTCACGGGCGCGGGAGTAGCGCTATTGGCCCTGCTCTGCGGTATCTTCGCCAGTGGTGGACGTAAACAACGTCGGCAATGGCTAAATTGAGTGAGTCATGAGCGAGCTGTTACTAATTGATGATGATCAGGAGCTGTGTGAGCTCCTGAGCAGTTGGCTGAGCCAGGAAGGCTTTGTCGTGCGCGCCTGCCACGACGGTCTGAGTGCGCGCCGAGCCCTGGCCGAGTCCGCGCCGGCGGCGGTGGTACTGGACGTAATGCTGCCCGACGGCAGCGGTCTGGAACTGCTCAAGCAATTACGCAGCGACCACCCGGATCTGCCGGTGCTGATGCTCTCGGCCCGTGGTGAGCCGCTGGACCGGATCCTCGGCCTGGAGCTGGGCGCCGACGATTACCTGGCCAAGCCGTGTGATCCTCGGGAGCTGACGGCCCGCCTGCGCGCAGTGCTACGGCGCAGTCATCCGGCGGCGGTATCCAGCCAGATGGAACTCGGCGATCTGTGTTTCAGCCCGATCCGTGGTGTGGTCAGCATCGACGAACAGGAGTTCACCCTGACCGTCTCTGAAAGTCGCCTGCTCGAAGCCCTCCTCAAGCAACCCGGCGAGCCACTGGACAAGCAGGAACTGGCGCAGATCGCCCTCGGTCGCAAGCTCACTCTGTATGACCGCAGCCTGGACATGCACGTCAGCAACCTGCGCAAAAAGATCGGCCCACACCCCGACGGCCGCCCGCGCATCGTTGCCCTGCGCAGCCGCGGTTATTACTACAGCCTCTGAACACCACACGCGCCCCTAAACCCGACGCGGCCCCCCGTAGGAGCTGCCGCAGGCTGCGATCTTTTGATCTTGCTTGTGATTGGGCCAAGATCAGGATCAAAAGATCGCAGCCTGCGGCAGCTCCTACGGGGGGTTGTTTTGTCAGGACGACAGAAAACCGTCTTTACCCAAGCTTTACGCTCCGTTGACCGCCGCTGACCTTGATCTCCGTAATCTGTACTCATCCGGAACACACCGGGAACGAGACAAGGAGAGACACACCATGCGCAAGACCCTTATCGCTTTGATGTTCGCTGCCGCACTGCCGACCATTGCCATGGCCGCGCAAGAAGGCCAAGGCCCGATGGGCCCAATGGACGGCCACGGTTACAGCGAACACATGCATGGCGGCAAAGGCATGTACAGAGAACTGGATCTGAGCCGCGAACAACGCGAGCAGATCCGTAAATTGATGGGTGAGCAGATGCATGCGCGTAGAGAGCTGGTAGAGCACTACCTGCAAAAACTCTCGCCAGCCGATCAGCAGGCCATGAAAGACCAAATGGCGGCCGGCCGCCAGAAAACCGAGAAAGACATTCGTGCCCTTCTCAAGCCGGACCAACAGCAGAAGTTCGATGCGATCCAAAAGCAGCAGGCCGAGCGCAAAGCCGAATGGGCCGAGTTTCAGGCGTGGAAAGCCCAGCAACCGAAAAAAACGCAATAATGTTCTAGCGCTACTTCCCAGCCCAATGGTTAACCCCCATTGGGCTTTCTTTGTTTGAGGACTTCCCGTGCGTTCATTGTTCTGGCGCATCCTTGCCAGTTTCTGGCTGGCCATCGCTCTGGTTGCAGGGCTGTCGATTCTGCTCGGGCACATGTTGAACCAAGACGCCTGGATTCTCAGTCGCCACCCGGGCCTCAGTACCCTGGCGCAAGAGTGGACGCAGCTCTACGAAGAAAGTGGCGAGGACGCCGCGCAAGCGCTGCTCGAACAACGCAAACGGCGTTACCACATCGACGTTCAGGTGCTGAACGAGAGTGGCGACCCGGTGGTGCGCGGGACCTTTCCTCGGCGCGCGGCGGCCCTGGAAGCACGACAGAACGACAACCCCGACAACAACGACCGTCACCTGCCCTGGCGACGCCTGACCGTCGAGTACACCAGCCCGAAAAGCGCTGAAACTTACTTGTTGATCTACCGTATTCCGCATCCGGAGCTCAACGCCTGGCACCGCTCCAGCCTGCTTTGGCCCCTCAGTGCACTGTCGATTGCCTTGGTGGTGCTGACGCTGTTCAGCCTGCTGGTGACCCTGTCCATCACTCGCCCGTTGAGCCGTTTGCGCGGTGCGGTGCACGACCTCGGTCAGACCACCTATCAGCAAAACAGCCTGGCGCGACTGGCCAACCGGCGTGACGAGTTTGGCGTGCTGGCCAACGACTTCAACCGCATGGGCGCACGCTTGCAGAGCCTGATCGGCAGCCAGCGGCAACTGCTGCGTGACGTGTCTCACGAGCTGCGTTCACCGTTAGCCCGGTTGCGTATTGCCCTGGCCCTCGCAGAACGGGCCGGCCCCGAAGAGCGTGAAAAACTCTGGCCACGGCTGACCCGAGAATGCGATCGCCTTGAAGCGTTGATCAGCGAAATTCTGGTGCTGGCACGGGTCGACGCCGACAACGCGAGTGCCGAAGAGGTTGACCTCAACGCGCTGCTGAACACACTGCAAAAAGACGCTCAGCTTGGCTCGCCGGAACAAAGCATACGCATCGAAGCCGAACAGCAATTACGCCTCAAGGGCTGGCCGACCATGATCGAGCGGGCGCTGGACAACCTGTTGCGCAACGCCCAACGCTTCAACCCGGTCGGGCAGTCGATTGAAGTTCTGGCATTGCGTCATGGGGATCGGATTGTGGTCAGTGTGCGCGACCATGGCCCCGGTGTAGAGGCCGAGCATTTGAGCCAACTGGGGGAGCCGTTTTATCGGGCTCCCGGCCAGACGGCGTCCGGACACGGCCTGGGATTGGCCATCGCCCGGCGCGCGGCAGAGCGCCACGGTGGCAGTCTGATTCTGGCCAATCACCCGGAGGGCGGATTCATTGCCAGCCTGGAGTTGCCGTTGATGCCCGGCGCGACCGTACAACCCTAAAAACCTGTGGGACCTTGTGGGAGCGAGCTTGCTCGCGATAGCGGCCTGACAGTCACATCTATGTTGAATGTGCCGGCTTATCGCGAGCAAGCTCGCTCCCACATTAAATCAATCTGCCAATGATTCAGGCCTTGGCGGGCCAGGCGCTGACAAACTCCGCGAGATCGACTTTCCCGGCTACACGCGGTTCGTTCTGCGGTGTACCCAGGTAAAGGAATGCAATCACCTCTTCACCTTCCGCCAGACCCAAGCCTTTGGCCACATGCGCCGAATAGACCAGCTCGCCGGTGCGCCATACCGCGCCGATACCCTGAGCGTAAGCCGCCAGCAAGATTCCATGGGCCGCACAACCTGCGGCCAGCAACTGCTCGGATTTCGGCACTTTGATGTGGTCCTGCAGACGCGCCACCACAACGACTACCAATGGTGCACGCAGCGGGCCACTGCGCGCCTTGTCCACCAACGCCTGAGGTACATCGGCGTCTTGCAGGCGTGCGGCCTCAGCCAGCAACTCGCCCAATTGCTCACGCGCCGCGCCTTCGACCGTTAAAAAACGCCACGGCTGCAAATGCCCGTGATCCGGTGCGCGCATGGCTGCGGCAAACAACACTTCCCGTTGTGCAGCGGTGGGCGCCGGGTCGAGCAAACGCGGAACGGAAACACGGTTGAGCAAAGCGTCGAGAGCCTGCATCGGCCACCTCCTGAAAAAATGTCTGGCTATTCTAGCGGTATCCGCCGCCGGGGTGCCGGTTTACATGCCCTGCCTCGCGGGTAGAATGGCGCCCTTCCCTATCAGCCCGAGCGGATCTCATGGCGTTGCCGACCTTACGGATTATTGGTTTCATCATCGGCATCTTCCTGATCACCCTGGCCATCAGCATGGTTGTGCCGATGGCGACGCTAGTGATTTACGACCGCACCAGCGATCTGCCGTCGTTCCTCTGGGCCAGCATGATTACCTTTCTCGCCGGTTTGGCGCTGGTCATCCCCGGACGACCCGAGCAGATACACCTGCGCCCGCGGGACATGTACCTGCTCACCGTGTCGAGCTGGGTGGTGGTCTGCATCTTCGCCGCATTGCCGTTTCTGCTGACCCAGCGCATCAGTTACACCGACTCGTTTTTCGAAAGCATGTCAGGCATTACCGCCACCGGCTCCACTGTACTCAGCGGCCTGGACACTATGTCTCCGGGCATCCTGATGTGGCGTTCGTTGCTGCACTGGCTGGGCGGAATCGGCTTTATCGGCATGGCAGTCGCCATTCTGCCACTGCTGCGCATTGGTGGCATGCGGCTGTTTCAGACCGAGTCGTCGGACCGTTCCGAAAAGGTCATGCCACGTTCGCACATGGTGGCTCGGCTGATCGTCGCCGCCTACGTCGGCATCACCATCCTCGGCAGCCTGGCGTTCTGGTGGGCGGGTATGAGCCCGTTCGACGCGATCAACCATGCGATGTCGGCAATATCCACCGGGGGTTTCTCCACCTCCGACCAGTCCTTGGCCAAGTGGAAGCAGCCGGCCGTGCATTGGGTCGCAGTGGTGGTCATGATTCTCGGCAGCCTGCCATTTACCCTGTACGTGGCGACCTTGCGCGGTAATCGGCGGGCGTTGATCAAGGATCAGCAGGTGCAGGGATTGCTCGGCATGCTGCTGGTCACCTGGCTGGTACTCGGCACCTGGTACTGGTGGACCACCAACCTGCACTGGTTGGACGCACTGCGCCACGTCGCGCTGAACGTTACGTCGGTGGTCACCACCACCGGTTTTGCGCTCGGGGATTACAGCCTGTGGGGCAACTTCTCGCTGATGCTGTTCTTCTATCTGGGCTTTGTCGGTGGTTGCTCGGGTTCGACCGCTGGCGGGATCAAGATCTTCCGTTTCCAGGTGGCCTTTATCCTGCTCAAAGCCAACCTTAACCAACTGATCCACCCGCGTGCGGTGATCAAGCAGAAGTACAACGGTCACCGTCTCGATGAAGAGATTGTTCGTTCGATTCTGACCTTTTCGTTCTTCTTCGCGATCACCATTTGTGCCATCGCACTGGCGCTATCGCTGCTCGGCGTGGACTGGATGACGGCCCTGACGGGCGCCGCCAGTACGGTTTCCGGGGTGGGTCCGGGGCTGGGCGAAACCATCGGCCCGTCCGGCAACTTCGCGACCCTGCCGGACGCCGCCAAATGGATTCTGTCCCTGGGCATGCTGCTCGGCCGGCTGGAAATCATTACCGTGTTTGTGCTGTGTATTCCGGCGTTTTGGCGTCACTGATCTCTTTGGGCGCGTCCATCAATCGCACCCGGTACTCACCGGGTGTGGCATCGAACCAGCGCCGAAAGGCCCGGAAGAAATTGCTCGGATCGGCGAACCCCAACAGGTAAGCGATCTCCAGCAACGTCATGCTCGGTTGCGCCAGGTATTGCTCGGCCAGCTCACGACGGGTGTCGTCGAGCAACGTCTGAAAACTCGTGCCCTCTTCCTGCAAGCGTCGCTGCAAGGTGCGCTGGGACAAGTGCAGGGTTTGCGCCACCGTATCGCGCTTGGGTTCGCCCTGGGGTAACAAACGACACAACACTTGTCGCGCCTTGTGGGTCACCCGACTTTCAGAAAATCGCGCCAGATATTCGCCGGCAAACCGATCGTGCAACAGCGCCATGGCCTCGTTGGCAGTCGGCAACGGGGCTTCCATGTCTGCCCGTTCGAAAATCAGCGCGTCATACGGCGCGTTGAACTCCAGTGGCGCATGAAAGGCTAATTTGTAGGGTTCGAGGTCTACGGGCTGAGCGCCCTGGATCAACACTTTGCGTGGCTGCAAGGTACGCCCGGTCAACCAGCCGCAGAGGCCCAGCGCGCAGGCGAGTGACGCTTCGGCACTTTGTCGGGTCGGTGGCAGATGATCGCCATGCACTGTCAGAATCAGCGCATAACCTTCGGGTAACAGTCGAAAACTCAAGTCGGCGCTTTCGGCGATGATCCGCTGATAACGCACCAGGCGCTGAAAGCCTTCCGCCAGGGTCTGGCTGGACATCAAGGCATAACCGACCACAGAAAACGATGCCGGGCGGACCAGCTTGCCCATGTTCAGACCGATCGCCGGGTTGCCGGACAGCTCTACCGCGCGCTGCCAGAGCCGCGTCATCGAATCTTGAGGAAAGCGCGCATCCGGATCATCCAGCGCCGCGTAGTCGAGCCCCAACTGTTTGAACAAGACCCGGCAATCCAGGCCGTCCATCTCCAGTGCTTTGACAATCCCCATCGCCCAGCTTGCAGAAGTCGTTCGTTCGCTCATGGCGTTTTCTTACTTGATGAGCCGCGGGTCACGGCCAATTTCAGAAGGATACTAAAGTGGCGCCTATTGTCACTGGCTGTTGCTACTGATGACCCTAAACTCAAATAAGCTCCCCGCAGAACATCCGGTCAGCAGAACAATAACCACAGAGATCGCAGTCGTGGAAAACATCAAACGTTTTAGCAGCTTCGCCGAGTTTTACCCGTATTACCTCAGCGAACACAGCAACAGTGCCTGCCGACGCCTGCACTTTGTCGGCACCAGCCTGGTGATTGTCATCCTCGCCTTCGCTATCGGCAAAGGTGCCTGGATGCTGTTACTTGCCCTGCCTGTCGCCGGTTACAGCTTCGCCTGGGTCGGCCACTTCTTCTTTGAAAAAAACCGCCCGGCGACATTCCAGCATCCGCTTTACAGCCTGCTCGGCGACTTCGTCATGTATCGCGACATGATCCGGGGCAAAGTCCCTTTCTAGGCTCGCCAGGCCATGAAGCCGTCCCAGGCGGCCAGTGCAGTATTGGATCCAGGCTCTACACTGCAAAACGTCCCGACGAAAACAATAAGAGGATAGCCGATGAATGCGCACGCCCGTTTCACCCACATGAAGGATGGCACGCAGGAAGACTGGGCGATCATCGCCGCCGACTTCAGTGCCTACGCCAAACAATTGCCGACACGGATTGTGGCGCACCTGAAACTGCTGGAGGGTGATTTTGGCGGTTTCCCGGTCGATCGTCTGACCCACTCACTGCAAACCGCCACCCGCGCCTGGCGCGACGGCCGGGATGAGGAGTACGTGGTGTGCGCGCTGCTCCACGACATTGGCGATACCCTTGGCTCCTACAACCACCCGGACATCGCAGCGGCGATCCTCAAGCCATTCGTCCGCGCTGAAAACCTGTGGATGGTGGAAAAACACGGGATCTTCCAGGGTTACTACTTCTTCCATCACCTGGGCATGGACCGGCACCTGCGCGAGCAATTCAGCGAACATCCGCAGTACCGGCAGACCATCGAGTTCTGCGCCAGGTACGACGCCGCCGCGTTCGATTCGGCGTACGACACATTACCGCTGAGTTTCTTCGAACCTATGCTGGAACGTCTGTTTGCCCGGCCGAAAAATTCGATCTACACGGCAGCGATGGAAGAATACGCACCAGCCTAAGATCAAGAGACCGCAGGCTGCGATCTTTCCGGCATCAAACCGGTTCTGCGACCTTCACCAGCTGCGCCTCTCGCGCCTGTGCATCCGCCAACCGGTACAACTCGATCGAGCCATCCCAATGCTCGATCAACGCCGTGCACGACTCAACCCAATCCCCGCAGTTGAGGTAATCCACCCCGCCGACCTTGCGGATTTCCGCGTGGTGGATGTGCCCGCAAACCACGCCGTGCAGCTCGCGCTTGACGCACTCGTGGGCGATGGCCTCTTCGAAATCGCTGATGAAGCTGACCGCGGTTTTGACCTTGTGCTTGAGGTACGCCGACAACGACCAGTAACCGTAGCCGTACCGCGCACGCCAATGATTGAGCCAGCGGTTGAGGGTCAGGGTGAACTCGTAGGCCGAGTCGCCGAGAAACGCCAGCCAGCGGTGATAACGGGTGATCACATCGAACTGATCGCCGTGAATCACCAACAGATGCCGACCATCCGCGGTGACGTGAACCGCCTCGTCCACCAGTTGAATATTGCCCAGGATCAGCTTCGAATAACGCCGCAGAAACTCGTCGTGGTTGCCGGTGACGTAAATCACCTCGGTGCCACGCTTGCTCATGGTCAGCAGACGGCGGATGACGTTGGTGTGAGCCTGCGGCCAGTACATGCCGCTGCGCAGCTTCCAGCCATCGATGATGTCGCCGACCAAATAGATCTTGTCAGCCTGATAGCCCTTGAGAAACTGCGACAAATGCTCGGCCTGGCAATCCCGGGTGCCGAGGTGCACATCGGAAATCCACAAGGTGCGCACGCGTTGTTTACCGCTGGGTTTGGCACGTTCGGCGCTGGTCATGGGCAACCTCTGCGAGACTTTTCGCAAGCTTGCACTGCGGCGATTAATAGCCCATGACACAAATGCGGCAGTCTGATGACACCCCGACCCCAGGCGCGGCCGGTGTAGACTGCGAGTCTGCCCAGGAGACTGCGATGAGACCGATCCTCACGCTACGCCAATACACCCACGACTTGATCGTCCACAGCCACGACCACGCACAACTGGTGTTCGGCCTGTCGGGTGCGCTCGACTTCGAGGTCGGCGGCCATGGCAGCCAGGTGGTGCAGCAGAGTTTCGTGGTCGTCCCGTCAGGCGCCCATCACGCCTGTGGCAGCCCGAATGGCAGCCGCTGCCTGGTGCTCGATGTGCCGAGCGATCAGTGGGTTTCGCAGTCGCTGGGCGAGCATGCCGAAGCCAGTCGGCGCTTGCTCGACAACCCCGGACGCTTGCCGCTGGACGCCGGGCAAAGTCAGCTGGTGAGCTGGCTGGCGAGCAGCCCGGTCAGT
The DNA here is from genome assembly GCF_058802345.1 of Pseudomonas sp. GW822-FHT02D10. NCBI lineage: Bacteria > Pseudomonadati > Pseudomonadota > Gammaproteobacteria > Pseudomonadales > Pseudomonadaceae > Pseudomonas > Pseudomonas sp. GW822-FHT02D10. The sequence goes on along the minus strand of NZ_JBXAOB010000019.1, from coordinate 94,807 downwards.
GACCCACTGATCGCCCAGCAAGGCGCCGTGTTGTTGCTCGCCAGCCTCAACAGCGTCGCGCCGATCAGTGTCGCCGGACGACGGCTGCCCTACGCCGCGCTCAACGCACACATCGATCAATACGCCGCCTACCCGCTGCAAGTCGCCGACCTGGCGCGCATCGCCGGGTTGTCCGGCGCACGCCTGCACGCACGGTTTGTCGCCGAATGCGGGCAGACGCCGATGGATTACATCCGCAGTCGCCGCCTGCATATCGCGGTGAAGTTGCTGCGTGAATCCGCGCTGCCCATCGGCGAAGTCGCCAGCCGTGTCGGCTATGGTTCCCAGAGTGCCTTCGCCGCAGCGGTGATGCGCGAGTTCGGCGCATCACCGGGTGCGCTGCGCCGTGCGGTGAGCGAACGCTAGGCTGGCGATAAAAAACGCGAGTCTGGCGACAGACAGACCGAAGGCCATGGCTTTAGAGTGTCCCCATGGTTCTGTCTCTGTATTAAGGATTGAAATGACTCCGCGTACCGCCCTTGGCGCCCTGCATATCGGCGCACTGATGTTTGGTCTGACCGGCGTGTTCGGCAAACTCGCCGCCGCCTCGCCTGCCATCATCGTCTTTGGCCGGGCGGCATTCGCGGTGATCGCTCTGGCGTTCTTTGCCCGTTTCGCCAGCAACACCGGCTGGCAGAAACTCGAAGCCGTGGACTGGCGCCGCCTGCTGCTCAGCGGCCTGTTACTGGCCGGGCATTGGGTGAGCTTTTTCATTGCGGTGAAAGTCGCCGGTGTGGCGATTGCGACCCTCGGTTTCGCCAGCTTCCCGGCGTTTACGGTGATCCTTGAAGGCCTGATCTTCCGCGAGCGGATTCGCGCCAATGAAATACTTTTGGTGGTGCTGGTGAGCGTTGGGCTGGTGCTGGTCACCCCGGATTTCGATCTGGCCAGTGAGGCCACCAGCGGTCTGCTCTGGGCTGTAGGCTCGGGTTTGTTGTTCGCCCTGTTGTCGCTGACTAACCGCGCCAGCTCTGGGCGTATACCCGCCGTGCAGGCCGCGCTGTGTCAGAACGTGGTGGTCGCGCTCTGCCTGCTGCCGGTGGCGGCACCGGGTTTGAGTGAAGTACGCGCCATCGATTGGTTGTGGATCGGTCTGCTCGGGGTGTTCTGCACCGGCGTCGCCCACAGCCTGTTCGTGGCCAGCCTGGCGGTGATCAAGGCTCGCACCGCAGCGGTGGTGTTCGCTCTGGAGCCGGTTTACGGCATTACCGTGGCATGGCTGTTGTTCGGCGAAAACCCGACGCTACGGATGCTGATCGGTGGTGCGCTGATCATCATCGCGATTGTTGTTTCCAGCAGTCTGTCTGGCAGCTCAAGCAAGAAAAACGTGGCGGCTGAAGCAGCCTCTCACTGAACTCTGTCGTTGTGGCCGAGGTCGCGGTCTGGATCAATCTGATCGCGAACCCGCTGCTTGAGCACCTTGGCTTCCGGAAAGCCGCCGTCGGCCTTGCGCTCCCAGAGCTGTACCCCGTCGCAGGTAATGTGAAACACCCCACCGGTTCCCGGCACCAGTGAAACCTTGCCCAGGTCGTCACCGAAGGTGCTGAGCAACTCCTGGGCCAGCCAGGCGGCGCGCAACAGCCATTGGCATTGCGTGCAATAGGTGATGACAACTTCCGGTTTGCGGGTGGTCATGGTGCGCTGGACTCCTGAGCTCGATGGCATCGCTATAATAGCCGCCTTTATCGCTCGCCCGAGATCCCCCATGCGCCGTTTTCGAGGTCAACGAATGCTCGCCAACAGGTTGCGGGCGGTTTGCTTCAAGGATTCGTCACTGTCCTTGAGCAACTCGTTCAACAGCCGGATGGCACTGTCCAGATCGCCGTCGTCGATACGGTTCTGCGCCTCTTCCAGTTTGCCGGCGTGGACCTCTTCGCGTTCCTGCCCTGCGAACTCCACCGGCAACGGCTCAAGTTCCAGGGTCGGTAATGCATCGGCGAAATCGTCGAGAAAGCCATCGTCCAGCGGCTCCAGCTGATCCACGGGTTTAGCCATTGCCGCGTTTGTGTCGGACGGGCTGATCAGATCCCAGCTCGAATCCATCGACAAGTCATCCAGATTCAACTGGAACTTATCCCGTACCGAAGCAGCAGGTTCAGCCGTCGGTTCAAGAGTTGCCGAAGATTGTGTACTGGCCAGTTTTGGCGAACGTGCACGAATCTGCTCCAAGACCTCGACGCTGTAACCCGCTTCAAGCAGGCTGTTTTCGTGGTCCGAATAACCTGTGCTGTCGCCCTGCTGCCCCAGCACTTCCAACAACTTCAGGTTCAAGTCGCTGCGCTGTGGCTCTTTGAGCAACGCTTCGCGCAATAGACCCACCGCCTCGGCGAAGCGGCCATACGTCAGGTAGATACCGACGCCCTCAAGCACTTCTGCCCCATGAACGGTTTCGCGGTTCGAGGGGGTGGCTTGCGTCGTAGAAAGCTCGATCGGTGGCTTCTGCGCAGTATCGGACGCTACCCGACCGACCACTGGCTCATGTCGCGACCCTGATTCTGACACAGGCTGTACCCGCCGCTGACGGAGCGCAAACAGACCCAGCAACAACAGCAAGCCAAGCACCAGCAGGCCGACGACCAGCCACAACGCCCATCCACTGCTCGTCTCATCCACGGGGGTAACCGGCACCGGGGCCGGCGCGGCAGGAATGGCCGGTGTATATAGGGGCTTTTTGGCTTCGGCCAACTCGGTTTGCAGATCGCTGACTTGCTTGCGCTGGCTGGCAATCTGTTCATCCTGGGCTTGTAGCCGGGAGCTCAACTGATCGACGGTTTGTTTCAGCTGCTGGCTTTCCAGGACGCTGGCTGCCAGCAACTCGGAAGTGGGGTCGGTCGCCGCAGGCACCCTGCTCGCCGGGGCAGCAGCCGGTGTTTTGGCGGGTGCGACGGCAGTGGGTTGCTGGCTGATCGCCAGGGCCGGCTCAATGTCACTCGCCGGTACGATCCCAGGCGAGCCTGGTGGATCGATCAGCAACGTGTATTCGCGCAGCAAATGCCCATTGGGCTGGCTCACCTGCAGCAGAAAATTCAGGAAAGGTTCATTGACCGGTTTACTGGAGACCACTCGAATCACGCTGCGATCGCCACGCAGAACGGTGGTGAAACGCAGGTCGTTGAGAAAAAAAACACGCTCGACACCGGCGCGAGCGAACTCGTCCGCCGTCGCCAGGCTGACCAAGAGTTCACCGTCGGCCAGAGCACCGGGATCGACCAAGGCAATCTCGGCATTCAACGGCTGGTTCAAGGCGGAGTGCAACGTAATGTCACCCAACCCCAGCGCGGGAGCCAATGCCGAGTAACACAAGGCGCCAGCGACCGCCAACAGGCTGACGGAACGCCGTAACACAGACTGCAAACTCTCGAGCATAAGCATCCCTTAGCTAACCAGAACCACCTGTGCGCATTCGCACTTCCAGTACGAACACGTTATTGCCTAGGGTCTGTTGACGTTTGGTGACGGCCGCGACGGATGCCCACTTGATGCAGGGCAAGGCGCGAGGAACGCAGCCCTGCATCAAGTGGGCCCCGTCCCTTCGGGTTGCGTGCCAACGCGGTTCGTCACCAAACGTGAACAGACCCTACAGTTCTTATAGTCTGCTCTGCGCCGGTTCTCAAAAGTCTGCTGTGTGGTTATGCCTCAAGATTTTTCCAGATTGGCCAGAATATGCCCATGAACCCGCATACACACCCGCAGATCTTCCTCGTCGACACCCTCGAACAGCTCGTGGCGCAACTCGGTGGCAATGGTTTCAATTTGTTCGATCAAGGGACGGGCGGACGCACACAACACGATTTTTTTCGCCCGGCGGTCTTCCGCCACGGCCTGACGCTGCACCAGCCCCTGGGTTTCCAGACTATCGAGCAGGCGAGCCAGCGTCGGCCCTTCAACACCGACGCTTTGTGCCAGCTCACGCTGTGTGGGGGCTTCTTCGAAACGCGCCAGGTGCAGCAGCACCAACCAGCGGGCCTGGGACAGGCCGAGGCCGGCGAGACGGCGATCCAGTTCAGCGCGCCAGCCGCGAGACATCTGCGCCAACTGCATGCCAAAACGGTGTTGATCGGTTAACGGCATAAAAAACTCATGGTTAGACTGAAATAAGCTGAAACTAATTATTAGTCAGCTAAGCATGACCCTCGACTCTAAGCAAGGCTCGGTCTGTACTGAATCGCTACATCTTGATATTCGGCACTTAAACTTCAAACTCCGACTGCAACGCCGCTCTCACACAGTACAAAACGCCCTCAGGGACACGGCCGGCAAACAACGCGGAAATCTCCGACACCGGTGGTAACTCGCCCTCGCCGTCCAGGAACGCGTCCTGGACTTCACCCATCAGGTCTTCCGGAAGGTCCAGCGCCTGTTCCAGCGACAGTTGCTGCTTGCCGATGGCCTCGGCGAGCATCGTGTACACGTTCTTTTCCGAGCACTGCAACTGGCCGGCAATCTGCATCGGCGTCATGCCGGCGCGCGCCAGGGTGATCAATTCGTGGCGCAGGTCGGTGACCACTTTCGGCGCCTCGGCCTGGCCACCCAGTACTTCGAGGAAGGCCTCGCCGTAGCGCTCCAGCTTGCGCGCACCGACGCCGCTGACCTTGGCCATTTCCGGCAGGGAGCTTGGCTGGCTGCGGAGCATTTCCAGCAGAGTCGAATCGGGGAAGATGACGTACGGCGGCACGCCATGTTCTTCAGCCAGTTTGCGCCGCAGGGCGCGCAAGGCTTCCCATTGCTCGCGCTCTTCACCGCGCACCAGTTGGCTGGCCTGGCTGGTGCTGCTGCTTTTCGCGGTGGTTTGCGGTTTGAGGTCGCGGCGCAGCTCCAGGGTCACTTCGCCCTTGAGCAGCGGCCGACAGCTGTCGCTCAAACGCAGGCCGCCGTAGCCTTCCAGGTCAATGTCCGCCAGACCCCGCGCCACCAGTTGTCGGAACAATGAACGCCATTCGCCTTCGGCCCGCGCTTTGCCGACACCGAACACCGACAGATGCTGATGGCCGATGCTGCGGACTTTTTCGTTGTCCTTGCCCAGCAACACGTCCACCAGATGCCCGACGCCGTAGCGCTGGCCAGTGCGGTAGATCGCCGAAAGTGCCTGACGGGCCGGTTCGGTGGCGTCCCAGGTCTGCACACCGTCGACGCAGTTGTCGCAATGCCCACAGGGTTGCGGCATATCTTCGTCGAAATAGGCCAGCAAGGTCTGACGGCGGCAGCGGGTTTCTTCGCACAGCGAGAGCATGGCGTCGAGCTTGTGCTGCTCCAGACGCTTGTGGCGCTCATCGCCTTCGGAGTTCTGCAGCATCTGCTTGAGCATCACCACGTCTTGCAGGCCGTAAGCCATCCAGGCGTCTGCCGGCAGACCGTCACGGCCGCCACGACCGGTTTCCTGGTAGTAGGCCTCAAGGGACTTCGGCAAATCCAGGTGGGCGACAAAACGCACGTTGGGCTTGTCGATGCCCATGCCGAACGCCACGGTGGCGACCATGATCAGGCCTTCCTCGTTGAGGAAGCGCTTCTGGTGGTGGGCCCGCGTATCGTTGGGCAGACCGGCGTGGTACGGCAGCGCCGGGAAACCTTGCTCGCTGAGGAACACCGCCACTTCGTCGACTTTCTTGCGCGACAGGCAATAGACGATACCGGCATCGCTGCGCCGCTCTGCCAGAAACGCCAGCAACTGCTTGCGCGGCTGCTCCTTGGGCACGATGCGATAGAAAATGTTCGGCCGGTCAAAGCTCGACAGGAAGCGCTCGGCGTTCTGCAGATGCAGGCGCTCGACGATTTCTTCACGGGTACGCTTGTCGGCTGTGGCAGTCAGGGCGATGCGCGGGACGTTGGGGAACAGTTCCGCCAACTGGCCCAGTTGCAGGTATTCCCGGCGGAAATCGTGACCCCATTGGGACACGCAGTGAGCTTCGTCGATGGCAAACAGAGCGATTTCAAGACTTTGCAGAAACGCCAGCATCCGTGGCTGAACCAGGCGTTCAGGCGCCAGGTACAGCATCTTCACTTCACCGCGTTTGATCCGCGCCGCCAGATCGCGCTGTTGCTCGGCGCTCAAGGTCGAATTGAGCGCCGCCGCCGCGACACCGAGCTCTTCGAGGGTCGCGACCTGATCGTCCATCAGCGCAATCAGCGGCGAAACCACCACCGCCAGGCCGTCGCGCAGCAACGCCGGGACCTGGAAACACAAGGATTTGCCGCCGCCGGTCGGCATCAGCACCAGAGCGTCACCGCCGCTGGCTACGCGCTCAATGATGGCACCCTGACGGCCACGGAAACTGTCGTAGCCGAAGATGTCCTTGAGGACGCGTTGAGCCTGTTCGAGCATGAAAAACTCCAAATGGTGCTGAATATCCCTGTGAGCAGGCTGGATCAAAAAAACGCATTGTTCACGGACAGATCCGTAAGCGGATTTGTCCGGGACCATCGCGACACCTGCAGGGCTTTGCAAAACGCGCGAGTATACCCGAGCGATAGCCGCCGACACCGACAATGCAGGCAAATCCGCCGCGCGGCTGGCCGGACCGCTCAAGAACGCCTAGAATTGGGCATCGTATATTCCCAAGGTAGCCCTTCAATGTCCTTCGCTGAGCAACTAACCCGCCTGCAAGCCTTCCTCGACGCCGACGAGCTGCATGACGAGGCGCTGGACTATGTGGCCGCCCACGGCTATCTGACGGCCCTGTCGATCTGTTCCGAGACGGTGCCTGATCGTGAGTGGATCGACGCGCTGTTCGCCGAAGAGCCGCATTATCGCGACGACGCCGAGCGTGAAGAAATCGAATCGACCCTGATTGCCCTCAAGGCTCATATCGCTCGCCAACTGGCGTCCGATGAAGAATTCGAGCTGCCGTGCGACCTGGACCTGGGCGAAGAGCCAGATGATTCCGACCTGCGCGGCTGGTGCATCGGCTTCATGGAAGGCGTATTCCTGCGTGAAGAGGCCTGGTTCGAAACCGCCGAAGACGAAGTCAGCGAAATGCTGCTGCCGATCATGGTCGGTTCCGGCCTGTTCGATGAGCAGCCTGAATTCTCCGACATCGCGGCCGACGCCAACCTGATGGACGACATGATCGTACAGATCCCGGAAGCCCTGACCGCGCTGTACCTGCTGTGCAACGCGCCAGACGAAAAACCGGCGATCCTCAAGCCTCGTCACCACTGAGTTCCTGCCTGTGGCTGAGCCCATAGGCAATCGCTCCCTGATCCCACGCTACGTGCTACTGGCCATCGGCTGGTTGAGTGTAGCGTTGGGGGTGACGGCGTATATCCTGCGGCAAAAACCCCTGATCGAATCCTGAACACGCCTCGCCACACAAGCTCATCTATACCCCATCCCCCCGACAATCTGTCCTGCGTTCCACAAAACAGCACCTAAACTCCAGACGTCTTTACCTCAGCGGCCAGACATTTCCTGTCGCCCGGGAAGGTCAGCGCTCCGGAGCGTCTCATGTCGCTACTCAAACAGTTGTTTCTGGCCATCTGCCTGTTCTTGCTGGTGGCCTTCAGCGGCAGTTTTTTTGTCAGCCTGGAGAGCTCGCGCGTGCAGTTGCTCGGCCAATTGCGCTCCCATGCCCAGGACGCTGCCACTGCGCTGGGACTCTCGTTGAGTACGCAAATCAACGATCTGGCAATGATTGAGTCGATGGTCAGCTCGATCTTCGACAGCGGCTACTTTTCCAGTATTCGGGTCATCAACATCGAGGACGAGCGCGTACTGGTGGAGCGCAACGCTGCCGCCCCCACCAAAGACGTACCGGGCTGGTTCGTCGATCTGGTGAACCTGCACCCGCAAGGGGGTGATGCCTTGGTTATGCGCGGCTGGAAACAAGCGGCGCGCGTTGAAGTGGTGAGCAACCCACAGTTTGCCCTGGCCAAACTGTGGGACAGTGCCCTTGGCAGTCTGGTCTGGTTACTGCTGTGCGGATTGCTCAGCGCGGTGTTCGGCGGCTGGTTGCTGCGCCGGCAACTGCGCCCGCTGGACGCCATGGTCAAACAGGCCGAAGCCATCAGCAAACACGAGTTTCTCAGCCTGCCGAAGTTGCCCAGGACCCCGGAACTCAAACGCGTGGTGCTGGCGATGAACCAGATGGTCGAAAAGCTCAAAGGGCTGTTTGCCGAAGAAGTCGCGCGTAGCGAAAAACTTCGCGCCGAGTCGTATCAGGACAGCCTCACGGGGCTGGCCAACCGACGGTTACTGAATGAGCAACTCACTGAGCAATTGCTGGTGACCGAACAGAGCAGCGCCGGACACCTGCTGATGCTGCGGATCAATGACCTGACCGGGCTCAATCAGCGACTGGGTGGCCAGTATGGGATCGGCCTGCAACACTTCGGCGGCAGCTTCAGCCAGATCGGCAACCTCACCCAACTGGGTTTTGCCTACTTGAAAATCGACGGCAGCTACCTTCGCGACATCGACCAGCAAAGCGACAAACGCCTGTTCATCGAAGCCATTTTCCGCGCGACCCACAGCATCGATTTGCCGTTGATTGCCGAAATGGTCAAGACCCGAGGAGAACTTGAGACGATCAGGGAGCTGGGGGTATTTGGGGCGATGGGACGGCTGATCGGACCGCCGGAACCGATGTAGTACGCAGGTGTGGCGCCTGCGTAGGGGACTGCGTCATGCCTCTAGGCTTCGCCACCATGATTACGCTGATAAGTCTGCTCCCCCATCGCCGCAATCTGCCCTTCAATCAAGGCCTCAAACGGTCGCAACAGCGGCTCGAACGAGGTCGGCGCCTCAAGCACCTGCAACGCCTGCACGATCGCCTCCACCGTCGACAACGCTCCCGGCCCCGGTGCCTTGCGCAACCGATAACGCGACACCGCGCCTTCGGCCAGTGTCACTCGGGGCAACGCCGCCAGCAATGGATTGAGGTGTAACAACTTGCGCGCCTTGCGCCAGGTGCCGTCCGGCACCACCAGCAGCAAGGGTTGATCGGAAGCCGTATAGGCCTGCAACGGTTGCGCGTCGTCAGCCGGGAATAGCAAGCGGGCCTGATAACCCGGTTGATTCAACAGGTGCAGCAAATCCTCGAACACTTCACCGACGATCAATTCGGCATTGTTCAACCCCAGCGCTGCCAGCCGCGCGGTGTTCAACGCATGGTTCACCTCGCTCGGATGCTGCAACAGCAGCACCCGGGTGCGGCTGTCGAGGCTGGGAATCAACGGGCACAGGCAATGAGTTTGCGGGCGCAAGCAACGGGCGCATTGGCTTCTGGACATACGATTCTCCCGATCAGGCCTGGTTGAGCTGCGCTTTGAGCAAGTCGCGGAAGGTCTGGATCAACGGCTCACGGCTGCGCCCACGGCGCACGATCATCGAAAACGGTGCCTGGTAGCCGAAAGTGGCCGGCAGCAGCACACGCAAATCGCCCTTGTCGGCCCAAGCCTGGGCGTAGTGCTCCGGCAGGTAGCCGATGTAGGCGCCGGACAGCACCAGAATCAGCTGCGCTTCCATACTCTCCACCGTCGCCGCGCTGTGCTTGAAGCCATGGCGCGCCAGTTCGGCCTGGCTCCAGTAACCGCGACCGACCATGCGCTGCTGGGTGATGACTTGTTCGGGAATGCGCCGCTCGCTGAACAATGGATGACGACTGCTGCAATACAGCCAATGTTGTTCACGGTACAGCGGCATGTAGACCAGTCCGCTCATGCGCGTGGAGAACGCACCGATGGCCAGATCGAGGCGGTTGTCCTGCACGCCGAGTTGCAGTTCGTAAGGGCTCATCACCGACAAGTGCAAATGCACGGCCGGGTGTTCCTGGCTATAGGCGCCAATGGCTTCGGCGAACGGCAACGCTGTGTCGCTGACGGTCGAGTCGATCACCCCGAGGTTGAGCGTACCGCGCAGCTCGCCCTTGAGTGCGGCGGCGTATTGCTCGAAACCTTCGAGTTCGCCGAGCAGGCGCAGGGTCTCCTGATGGAACAGCTCGCCCTTGCTGGTCAGGCTGAAACCGCCACGCCCACGATGACAGAGCACCAGTCCCAGCGCCGCTTCGAGCTGGCTCATGTAGGTGCTGATGGCCGACGTCGAGAGATTGAGCTCGTGCTGGGCGTTGGCAAACCCCTGATGGCGCACCACGCTGACGAAGATGCGCAATAGTTTCAGGTCAGGTAAAGCGTTGGCCATGGGAGGGCTCCGGTTGCAAGGAAATGCGCGCTTGAGGTTGGGTATCCGTCCCATGAGCCCGCAAAGTCTAGCGCCCCTCTGACCATTAGTTTAGAAAAATCTGAACTAAGTATTTGCCGGTAGCGATTCTTCTCCCGCACTGCATTTCGCAGAATCCGCTCAACAGGTGCCTGTGCAATCCCTTTGCGCGGTGCAACCCCATAAATAAAACAATGATGATGAGGCCATACCCGTGGACAAGATTCTTCACCAACCACTGGGCGGCAATGAAATGCCGCGCTTCGGCGGCATCGCCACCATGATGCGACTCCCCCACTTGCAAACCGCTGCCGGCCTGGACGCTGCCTTCATTGGCGTGCCGCTGGACATCGGTACTTCGCTGCGCCCCGGCACCCGCTTCGGGCCGCGTGAGATCCGTGCTGAATCGGTGATGATCCGCCCGTACAACATGGCCACCGGTGCTGCGCCGTTCGACTCGCTGTCGGTTGCCGACATCGGTGACGTGGCGATCAACACCTTCAACCTGCTGGACGCCGTGCGCATCATCGAAGAGTCTTACAACGAGATCCTCGAACACGACGTGATCCCGCTGACCCTCGGTGGCGACCACACCATCACCCTGCCGATCCTGCGTGCCATCCATAAAAAGCACGGCAAGGTCGGCCTGGTGCACATCGACGCCCACGCCGATGTGAACGATCACATGTTCGGCGAGAAGATCGCCCACGGCACCACCTTCCGTCGCGCCGTTGAAGAAGGTCTTCTGGACTGCGACCGCGTCGTGCAAATTGGCCTGCGCGCTCAGGGCTACACCGCTGAAGACTTCAACTGGAGTCGCAAGCAGGGCTTCCGCGTGGTTCAGGCTGAAGAGTGCTGGCACAAATCGCTGAACGCACTGATGGCTGAGGTCCGCGAAAAAGTCGGCGGTGGTCCGGTGTACCTGAGTTTCGACATCGACGGCATCGACCCGGCCTGGGCTCCAGGCACCGGCACCCCGGAAATCGGGGGGCTGACGACCATTCAGGCGATCGAAATCGTTCGTGGCTGCCAGGGCCTCGACCTGGTCGGCTGCGATCTGGTAGAAGTCTCGCCGCCTTACGACACCACCGGCAACACCTCGCTGCTGGGCGCCAACCTGCTGTACGAAATGCTCTGCGTACTGCCGGGCGTGGCCCACCGCTGAGGTTTGACCATGAACGCACGTAATCAGGTTCTCAACGCTGCCGCCGAACTGGTGTCGGCGTTCGCTCGAAATGATCGCGAAGCTTACTTCGGCGCTTTCAGCTTTGACGCCAGTTTCGTGTTCTACACCCTCGAACAGCCGTTGCTGTCGCGCGATGCCTATCAGGCACTGTGGGACACCTGGCGCTCCGAGGATGGCTTCGAGGTGCTTTCGTGCACCTCAAGCAACGCCTTCATCAGCCTGCAAGGTGACGTGGCGGTGTTTGTCCATGACGTGGCCACCGAGCTGCGCATGCAAGGTGAGCAACACTTCAGCCAGGAACGCGAAACCATTGTTTTTAGAAAACAGGTGTCTCGCCAACAACAAGAAGGCCATTGGCTGGCCTGCCACGAACATTTGTCCGCAATGCCGGAAGGGCTGCCCTCCCCTTAGCCAAGACAGGTGACGCTCGCACACGACGAACGCGCCTCTATAATCGGAGCTGATCATGAATAACAACAACAAAGACCAAAGCCTTACGCAAATTGAAACCCACGGGGTCGAACAGATCCCCGACCACGAACGTACCGCCAGTCCGCTGGATTTGTTCCGGATGATCTTCGGCGGTTCGAACACCTTCGCCACCGCCGTGCTCGGCAGTTTCCCGGTGCTGTTCGGTTTGTCTTTTCAAGCCGGCGTCTGGGCCATTGTGCTGGGTGTGCTGGTCGGTTCGTTGATTCTCGCGCCCATGGGCCTGTTCGGCCCGCTCAACGGTACCAACAACGCTGTGTCTTCCGGTGCGCACTTCGGCGTGCATGGGCGGATTGTCGGTTCGTTCCTGTCATTGCTGACCGCTATCGCGTTCTTCTCGCTCTCGGTGTGGAGCTCGGGTGATGCACTGATTGGCGGCGCCAAGCGCTTGATCGGCATTCCGGAAAACGACCTGACCCTGGCCCTGGCCTACGGTCTGTTCGCGATTCTGGTACTGACGGTGTGCATCTATGGCTTCCGCTTCCTGTTGTGGGTCAACAAGATCGCGGTGTGGAGCGCCAGCCTGCTGTTCCTGCTGGGGATCTTTGCCTTCGCCGGTCCCTTCGATGTGAACTTCGCCGGCAGTGTCAACCACGGTCAACCTGGTTTCTGGGCGGCCTTCATCGGCTCCACGCTGCTGGCGATGAGCAACCCGATTTCCTTCGGCGCGTTCCTCGGTGACTGGTCACGCTACATCCCGCGCGAAACCTCGAAAGGCCGAATCATGGCTGCCGTGGTGATCTCGCAGATCGCCACCCTGATCCCGTTCATGTTCGGCCTGGCTACCGCGACCATCGTGGCGATCAAGGCACCGGACTACATCGCTGCGAACAACTATGTCGGGGGCCTGCTGGCCGTGTCGCCGAGCTGGTTCTTCCTGCCGGTGTGCCTGATCGCGGTGATCGGCGGCATGTCCACCGGCACCACCTCGCTGTATGGCACTGGGCTGGACATGTCCAGCGTGTTCCCGCGTCTGCTGTCACGGGTCAAGGCAACCTTGCTGATTGGCGTGCTGTCGATTGCCTTCATCTTCATCGGGCGCTTTGCGGCGAACCTGGTGCAGAGCGTGTCGACCTTCGCCGTACTGATCATCACCTGCACCACCCCGTGGATGGTGATCATGATCATCGGTCTGTTGGTGCGTCGCGGCTTCTACTGCCCGGACGACTTGCAAGTGTTCACCCGTGGCGAGAAAGGCGGACGCTACTGGTTCCAGCACGGCTGGAACTGGCGTGGCCTGGGCGCCTGGATCCCGAGTGCACTGATCGGTCTGTGCTTCGTCAACCTGCCGGGGCAATTTGTCGGCCCACTGGGCGACCTGGCTGGCGGGATCGACATCAGCCTGCCGGTGACCCTGGGCCTGGCGTCGTTGGTGTACCTGGGATTGCTGAGCCTGTTCCCGGAGCCTTCGGCCGTGTTCGGGCCGAACGATCCACGCAGCAAGGGCACGGATTCGCTCGCTAGACCGGTCATGCGCCCAGCCGCCTGACATCGATTTACCTGTGGGAGCGGGCTTGCCCGCGAAGAACGATGACTCGGTGCCTCTGAGAGACCGCAGCGACTGATTCGCGGGCAAGCACGCTCCCACAAATCGCCTTTGTTTCAGTATAAGAAAGACAATCGGAGACACGCTTCATGGCTTTGGATTTATTCGTTGTACTCATCTATGCCGCCGGCATGCTGGTGCTGGGCTATTACGGCATGCGCAAGGCCAAGACCCACGAAGACTACCTCGTGGCCGGTCGTAACCTCGGCCCGACCCTTTACATGGGCACCATGGCTGCCACCGTACTGGGCGGCGCATCGACCGTCGGTACCGTTCGCCTGGGTTACGTCCACGGTATTTCCGGTTTCTGGCTCTGCGCTGCATTGGGTTGCGGGATCAGCGCCCTGACCCTGGCCTACAACCTGTTGGTGGGTGGCATGCTGGTTCCGTTGATCGACGCCATTTTCTGGAAACGTGCAACCACCTCCGGCGCTATCGCCAGCATGGGCCTGGGCTTCGTGACGACTCTGGTGTTCATGTTCAAGGATGGCCTGGATGCCAATACCCCGATCTACTACAGCCTGGGTATCGGCCTGGTGAGTTTCGTTGTGGTCAGCCTGCTGTCCCCTCGCCCGGTCGCCGTGGCAAACGCAATCTAACCTCAGGTTAGACGCCGTACACCTTTCTTCGGCGGGAGGAAAACGCCATGAAGATCGTCAGTCGCGACCAATGGTTCGAAGTCAAACACCTGAGCGACGGCATTCGCTTGATTCACGAGCCGTACATTCGACCGTTCTACCGCTGCAACCTGTGGCACATTCAGGGCCGCGACAAGGACCTGCTGCTCGACAGCGGCTCGGGCCTGGTCAGCCTGCGCGAGCAACTGCCATGGATTACCGAGCGACCCTTGGTGGCGGTGGCCAGTCATTGCCATTTCGACCATATCGCCGGTCATCACGAATTCCCCGAACGGCTGGTGCATCCGGCCGAAGCGCAGATCCTCGCCGAGCCGGATGGCGACAACACCCTTTCAAAGGCTTTTGTCGGCGACGAGATGTTCGAGGCCCACCCCGATTGCCCGCTGTGCTATGCCGAATACCGGGTCAAAGCCGCGCCCGCCACGGGACTGATCGAAGAAGGCGACGTGCTGGACCTGGGTAATCGAACCCTGCAAGTGCTGCACACGCCCGGCCATTCACCGGGTGGTATCAGTCTCTTTGAAGCCGCCACTGGCACACTGTTCAGCGGCGACATCATCTACGACGGACCGTTGATCGAAGACGCCTATCACTCCAACCTCGAGGATTACGCCCGCAGCCTGCAACGCCTGCGCACGCTGCCGATCCGTACCGTGCACGGCGGACATTTCGGGAGTTTTCCCGGGGAGAAGTTGCACACAATGATTGATCAGTGGCTGCATCAGCATGCTTGAGGTGGGTACGCTATCGCAGCACTATCGCGCCTTCGACGATGCGGTCGAAGGCTGCGATCTTTTCACGCCTTACCTCTGTTACCGGCGGCGTTGCTGACGTCGACGTTGTTCATCATCGGTGCGGATTGGCACGGGTTGCAGAGGTGGTTCGATCAAACCAAGCGCGACACCGAGGTCATGGAGCCAGTTTTGCAGTTTCTCTTTCATGGTGCCCCCCTTCAGGGTAGTGCTGAGCGACCGGGTTCTATAGACGCTTCATACAGATAGTAGTCCGAAGTCTTACGCAATGCTCGCCTCAGAGCGCAAAGATCTGTTACCGAATTCATCAAAATCAGCCCCAACCTGGCAACCACCACCGAACGCCGCTTGTTGCACTTCGATCCAGGCATTGAGATTGGCGCCGACCATGCCCTTGCGCCACATCAGCCAAGTAGTGGCGCTGGCGAAAGGCTCGGCCAGCGGGTGTACAGCCACGCTCTCGCGTCCAGGCAGGCTGGCGAGCATCGACTCGGACATCAGCGCCACACCGGAGCCGGCAATCACACACGCCAGCATCCCTTGATAGGACTCGATTTCCATCGCCCGGCCCATCGCCGCGTGATCGTGGGCAAACCAGGCCTCCAGGCGCATTCGGTAAGAACAACCCTGGCGAAAAGTGAACACCGAGCGCCCCTGTACATCCAGTGCGCTGCGCACCGGCGGATGATCGGCTTCGCTGATCAGCACCAGTTTTTCGTCACACAGCGGTACACCGTCGAGCCCGGCCAACTGCAGCGGGCCATCGACCAGCGCGGCATCAAGGCGCCCGGCGAGCAGACCTTCGAGCAACTCACCGCTGGGCCCGGACTGCACTTGCAGGTTCACCGCCGGATAAGTGCGGTGATAGCGCGCCAGCAACGCCGGCAGATGAATCGCCGCGGTGCTGTACATGGTGCCCAGCACGAAATCGCCGGCCGGTTGCCCGCCCTGCACTGCCGCATGGGCTTCGTCATGCAGGGCAAACAGCTTGGCGGTGTAGTCCAACAGCACTTTGCCTGCGGGCGACAACTGCAAACGCTGACGCTCACGCAAGAACAGTTCTACGCCCAGCTGGTCTTCAAGCTGCTTGAGCCGGGTCGACAGATTGGACGGCACCCGATGCAAGCGTTCGGCGGCGCGGGTGATGGAACCTTCCTCGGCCACAGCCTGGAAGATGCGCAATTGGCTGAATTCCACATCTTTCTCCAAACAAGAACAAGTTACTCACTATTATTCATTTTTAAAGAAAGTCAATCAGTCCTAGCCTGACGGTCATTGCTCCGATGCAGGAATCCTGACCATGTCGCCGCTTGTACGCTTACTCGCCAGTTTCATTGCCTTGATGATGGCCATGGGCATTGGCCGCTTTGCGCTCACCCCACAGTTGCCGCATTTGCTCAGTGAAGGTCAGATCGACCTGACCGCCGCTGGTCTGATTGCGGCAGCCAATTATCTGGGCTACTTCATTGGCGCCGTAGACGCGATGTTCGCCCGTCGCCCCGAGCAAGTCCGTCGGCGCTTGCTCGGTGGATTGTGGCTGTGCGTGTTACTGACCCTTGCCTCCTTTTGGGCCAAAGGCTTCTGGCCACATCTGTTGTTGCGCTTCGGCACCGGCGTGGCCAGCGCCTGGGTGCTGGTGATGATCACCGCGTTGAGTCAGCCATTGGCGATGACCGCCGGGCGCCCACGGCTCGGTGCACTGGTATTCGCCGGGCCGGGATTGGGAATTTTTCTGACGGGTTTGCTCGCTCTTGGTTCGAACCTGTTGGGACAAAGCTCCGCGACCTTGTGGCTGGTGTATGCCGGCGTGGGCCTGGCAATGCTGCTGATGATCTTACCGATCCTGCCGCAACCGGCCGCAAACGTGGTAGCCACACCCACGGCCGTCGCCTCAAAGAGTGCAGGAATTGCGCGACTGGGTTTGATCTACGCCTTGTACGGTCTGGGCTACATCATTCCGGCAACGTTCCTGTCGCAGATGGCCAGCGCGCATTTTCAAGGACAATGGCAGGCGGATCTGTTCTGGCCGTGTTTTGGTCTGGCGGCCGCCACCGGTGTGTTGCTGGTGAGTTTGCGCCGACATAACCCCAATACCACGCGCCACTGGTTGATCGCGACGTTGTGGCTGCAAGCGACCGGGGTCTTCGCTTGCCTGCTGGGCAGCGGTCTCGGTCTGGCCTTGGGGGTCATTCTCTGCGGCACGCCGTTTCTGGCCTGCATGCAACTGGTGATGCAACGCTCGCGAGAACTGGCGCCGCACGCCACCCAGCGCAACGCCGGCCTGCTGACCGCGTGCTTCGCCGTGGGTCAGCTCAGCGGGCCATTGCTGGCGGCGCTGAGCAGCCATTTCAGTGGTGGTTTGCAACCGGCGTTGATGGTGGCTGGCAGCGGCTTGCTGGTGGCCGGCGGTTTGCTATTGCGTCCACTCAACGCTCCAGCGCTTTGTGCAAACGACGGCGCACCCACTGTTCTGCGCTGACCGACCGTCGGGTGCGCAAGGTTAACTGAGCTCGATGCGATCCGCGTGAATGACGATCTGGCCGTTCTTGTAGAGCGCGCCGATGGCCTTCTTGAAGTTGCCTTTGCTGACACCGAACAGGCTGCTGATCAGCGCCGGGTCGCTCTTGTCGCTGACCGGCAAGGTGCCGTTGTTGTCGCGCAACTTGGCGAGGATCTTCGAGTTCAGGCTGGTGGCGGCTTCTTCGCCCACGGGTTGCAGGCTCAGGCTGATCTTGCCGTCGGCACGGACCTCCTTGATGAAGCCCTTCTCTTCCTTGCCGGCACGCATGAACTTGAAGATTTCGTTCTTGTGGATTAAACCCCAATGCTTGTTGTTGATGATTGCCTTGAAGCCCATGTCGGTCGCTTCGGCCACCAGCAGGTCAACTTCCTGGCCAGGTGTGTAGTTGGCCGGGGTTTTGTCCAGGTAGCGATCCAGGCGCGCGGTCGCGGTGATGCGGCGGGTGTGCTTGTCGAGGTAGACGTGCACCACGCAGTATTCGCCGGCGGTCATCTGACGCTTTTCTTCGGAATACGGCAGCAGCAAGTCCTTGGGCAGACCCCAGTCGAGAAACACACCGATGCTGTTGACTTCAACGACTTTAAGACTGGCGAATTCACCGACCTGAACTTTCGGTTTTTCCGTAGTTGCGATGAGTTTGTCATCGCTGTCCAGATAAACAAAAACGTTCAGCCAATCTTCATCTTCGCTGGGAATATCTTTTGGAATATAACGATTAGGCAGAAGGATTTCGCCGTCCGCGCCACCGTCCAGATATAAACCAAAGTTAGTGTGTTTAACCACTTGCAAGCTGTTGTAGCGCCCGACTAAAGCCATTTCCAATACCCTCATTGCCTGGACGGCATTCTACCCGGTTTTGCCAGCGCCGTTGGGTAGCCGGCTTGCTTGAGAAGAAAAATCCGCTGCGAGGCTCATTTTTCCTGGGTTTTGCGCCGGAGCAGGGCCCACTCGTCAGACCGTTCTGGCGCTTTGGGCTGATATCGGTAAGCCATACACGGTATTTTCCACGCCAGCGTTCTTATTTAAAACAGTCGCTTAGGTGGTTATTGCGAACATCAACTTATGAATAATTGACACCTGCCCTCGGTTATTTCAGGGGGATATTTACCAAGCAATTGTCAAGTATTTCCTGTACGATGCTTGGCCAAGTTAATTTTCTACAGGTTAATGGCCGCCATGCGTGTAAAAGCATCCAACAGCAAAGCAAAGCCAGCTCCAGCCGTTGAAACCAGCGAATCGATCAACAACCAGATTGCTGCTTTCCTTAAATCCGGCGGCGAGATCCAGCAAATTGCCAAAGGCGTCAGCGGCCAGACATTCGGCCCGTCCAAGCAGATCACCCTGGGCAAAAAGTAATACCCCCTCGCGTCACCCTGGTCCCTAAGCGCTTTGAGCTTCGAAGCGCTAGGACTGGAACCCTCTCCCTCCCCAGCAACATCCTGCAAAACCAAACGTACGTTCTATTGATCGGCTGAGCTGTCGGGTCCATCCTGCGTTCAGACACCAGAACTACGCCCTTGCAAGGATTGGCTCATGTCGCGCTGGTTCAAACACCTGGCTCTGCTCCTGACCCTGTGCTTCGCACTGCCGGCCTGCAACCGTATGGGCATGGCCTATCGCAATCTCAACGTGATCATTCCCTGGACGCTCAGCGACTACCTGGACATGACCAGCGAGCAGAAAGACTGGCTCAATGAACGCCTCAAGGAACACCTCAGTTGGCATTGTTCCACGCAGTTGCCCGGCTACCTCGACTGGCTCGATCGTTTGCAGCAGATGGTCGAAACCCATCAAGTCACGGACGCCGCGCTGCAAGCCAGAATCCAGGAAGCCAAGCAAGCCATCGCCCAGACCGCTCGGGAAATCACCCCTTCGGCAGTCAAGTTGTTGCAGGGTTTGAATGACCAACAGGTCAACGAGATGAAGCAGGCCTTCGCCAAAGACCTGCGTCAGCGCCAGGACCAATACGTAAAACCGCCGCTGGCACTTCAGATCAAACATCGCATCGAGCGGATGGATAAACGCCTGGGCGACTGGCTTGGACCGCTCAACAATGCTCAGAAGCAGCGCGTCATTGCCTGGTCCAACGCGCTGGGCGAGCAAAACCAGCAATGGATCGCCAACCGCGCTCATTGGCAGGCACTGTTCAGCGCTGCGGTGGAACAACGCCACAGCAGCGACTTCGCGCAACGCATCGAAACCCTGCTGGTCGATCGCGAGACCTTATGGACCCCGGCCTACCGTCAGGCTTACGCCAACACCGAAGCCCAGGCGCGCAGCCTGATCGTCGATCTGATGGCCGACAGCACTGCCGATCAACACCAGCATCTGTTGAGGAAAATCGACAAGGTACGCAGCGATTTCAGCGCATTGAAGTGCTTGAAGGCAGCGGGTACGTCTTAAGCGATCTGCGCTGTCGACAACCGATCGGCGGCTTGTCGATTTCAGTGTCGGTCAAACGACTAGGCTGTGTAAGCCACAAAACGCCAACCTCGCAGGAGGGAAAGTCATGAACAGCGTGCAACAGCACAAAGTCGTGTCCCGAGAAGAATGGCTCGCGGCCCGCAAACAGCATCTGATTCACGAAAAGGCCTTTACCCGGGAACGCGACAAACTCAGTGCCGAACGCCGGGCACTGCCTTGGGTGAAAGTCGACAAGAACTACGTGTTCGAAGGCCCCGACGGGCGGCAAAACCTCGTGGATCTTTTCGGCGGCAACAGTCAGCTGATCATCTATCACTTCATGTTTGCCAAGGGTTGGGAAGAAGGCTGCCACGGCTGCTCGTTTGTGTCGGATCACATCGACGGCGCCAATCAGCACTTGGCCCACCACGACATTTCGCTGGTGGTGGTTTCCCACGCACCACTCAGCGAATTCCAGGCGTTCCGCAAACGCATGGGCTGGCAGTTCAAATGGGTGTCGTCGGCCGGCAGTGACTTCAACGCCGATTACAAAGTGTCCATCAGCGATCAGGAACTCGCGGACGGCACCGCGACGTACAACTACGAAAAAAGCACCAGCACCGAAGGTGAACTGCCTGGGCTGAGCGTGTTTTATCGCAATGACGCCGGGGAAATTTTCCACACCTACTCCACCTACGCCCGTGGCCTGGACTTGCTGGTCGGCGCCTATAACTACCTCGACCTGACGCCCAAGGGCCGCAACGAGGAGCAAGGCATGAAATGGGTGCGTCATCACGATCGTTACGAAGACGAACCGGCGAGCAAGGGTTCATCAAGCTGCTGTTCCGAGTGAAGCCAATGACCCCTGCCTACCACAGCCTTTGCGAATACACGCGCAGCATGAACCGGGTGCTGGAGCATATCGACCAACATCTGGACCAGCCCCTGGAGCTGGCCGATCTGGCGCAAATCGCGCACTTCTCGCCTTACCACTTTCATCGTTTGTTCACCGCCTGGGTCGGTGAAACCCTCGGCGATTACCTGCGCCGACGCCGACTGGCCTGCGCCGCCCAGCAACTGGCCGGCAGGCCCGAAGCCTCCATTCTGGAGATTGCCCTGGAAGTCGGCTTCAGCTCCGGCGAAGCCTTTTCCCGCGCCTTCAAGCAACACTTCTCAGTGACCCCGAGCACCTGGCGCATCACCGAACCCGAACGCTGGGACCAGCGCCTTACCGGCATCCGCGAACGACGCCAGCAGCAATTGAGCAATCCTGATCAGGCACAGGCCACAGACTTCGCCGATCCTGAGGCCTTCACTCCTATGAAGGACCAGACGATGAACGTCACCTTGAAAGAACTGCCACCCACACGCGTAGCCTACATGCGCTACGTCGGTCCTTACGGCATGGGCATCGGCACCTTCTGGCGCGAAACCGTGGCCCCGTGGATGATCGAAAACAATCTGCTGCAACAAGTGCGCTACGGCATCGGCCACGACGACCCGTTCACGACGCCCCCCGAAAAATGCCGCTACGACGCCTGCGTCGAAGTCCCGGACAGCTTCGGCGCCAGCAAACAGGCCACCGTCACTACCCTGCCCGGCGGCCTCTACGCCATCGCCCCATTCAAAGGCAAAGGCCCGGAAATCGCCGACGCATGGACCGAACTCTGCCGCGACTGGCTCCCCAAAAGCGGCCTGCAGTTCGATGCTCGGCCGTGCTTTGAACGGTATCCGGTGGAGGCCCAATACGATGAGAAAACCGGCGTGCTGGAATGTGAGATTTGTATACCGGTGAAAGCGCTCTAAACAGGGGAGGCCTTGACGCGAGACCGGCTAATGGGCCTCCCCCTTTTCTTTGTTGACACCTCATTGCTATTCGATGAATGCCTGCATATCACTGTTCAGCTTTTTGATCGCCGCTTTGAAATCATTGGCGGTAATCGGCTGGCTTGCATTCTTCACCTGCTCACCCATGACTTTGCGCACCACTTTGGCCACAGTCTGGCCGTTGTTCGCGTCGATCATCTCGGCTTCGATGAACAACTCGGTGTCCTGGTCGCGGTGGCCGGTGGCCGCCTGAGTCGCGCCTATCGCAGCCGTGACCGGCAGGACTTCATACCACTTCATGCCCTCGTTAGAAGCCGTGACCCCGGTAATCGCGGCGCGCACAACCAGCACTCGCGAACCGGCAGGGGCCGACTGAACGTTCGGTACCACACTGTACTTCTGGCTCAGTACACTCTTGGCATTGTCCGTCACGTAGGCTTGCAACTGATCCAGCGTCTGACGGTTGACCCGCTCATTCGGCTTGGGTACCGGGTACAGGTTCAGGTGCTTGAAGGCCACCGTGTCATAGGCGTTCGGGTTCCAGGACGGGCTTATCCAACGCATGGATTTCTCGCCACTGGGTGTAGTGACTTCTTGCAGGTTGTTGTAGTTGGGAAGAAACCCTGAGTACTGTTCCTTCTCCGTGACTCTTGAGGTGCAACCACCGAGCAACAGGCTGGTCAAGGCAACGCCGACAAACAATTTCCTGGTCAAGCTCATATTTTTACTCCATGGGTAAAGTCATTTTATTCGGATACAGGGCGTCAGAAGCACCGGGGCATATTGCCGGTCACCGCTTGAAACCAGGCGTTATCGAGTCGACGGCAGTGATAGGTGTAGGGCTAATACCTGCACGCTAGTTTCCTTATGAGGGGCCCTGCATAGAGTGCCCTGCGTCCTTTGCTGGAAGATGTCCGGCTTATTTCTATACAGTAGAAATGTTACTCAATTGAAATATAGGGCCTGAAGAGTTTCTGGCTGGGTGGGCACGTCAATGGGTGTCCCCATTTGGTTTGGATAAAAAAGGGGACACCCATTTTGTTGTTATGGCATCGGCCATGACGACCCGAGCGTCACCCCCGCCGCGTATTGCCGTTACGACGCTTGCGTCGAGGTCCCGGAGGGTTTCACTGCAGCCTTCCCGTTCGCCGTCACCACCCTGCCCGGCGGTCTTTACGCGGTGGCCCGCTTCAAAGGTCCGGCCTTGCACATTGCCACGGCATGGGGCGAACTCTGCGGTCAGTGGATGCCGGCCAGTGGCCTGGACTACGACAAACGTCCCAACTTTGAACGCTACCCGGTAGACGCCTCCTGCGACCAGAAGAGCGATGTGATGGAAATGGATATGTGTGTGGCGGTGATAAAGCGCTAAACCGCACTAATTAAAATGAAAAACCCGGACACTGTCCGGGTTTTTATGGGATCGCTACGGCGCGTTATTCAGCGGCCGGCGCTTCTGGCTTGCGGCGCTTGAGCGGCGCCATGCCGTCCTTGCTGACCAGCGACAGGGCGTCGGTCTTCGGGCGGTTGGCGATCTTGCGTTTGGTCGGGGCCTTGGCTCCGGTCTTTTTCTTCTCGCCTTTGGCGTCTACTTTTTTCTTCTTCACGCCAACCGCTTTACCCGAAGCCTTGACCTTTTTCGGTCCGCCGTAGGTGCCTTTGACTTCCTTGATGGTGCGGCGCTCGAAGCTCTGCTTGAGGTAGCGCTCGATACTCGACATCAGGTTCCAGTCGCCGTGGCAGATCAGCGAGATGGCCAGGCCATCGTTGCCGGCACGACCGGTACGACCGATACGGTGAACGTATTCGTCACCGCTGCGTGGCATGTCGAAGTTGATCACCAGATCCAGACCTTCCACGTCGAGGCCGCGAGCGGCAACGTCGGTGGCGACCAGGATCTTCACCCCGCCCTGCTTCAGACGGTCGATTGCCAGTTTGCGGTCTTTCTGGTCTTTCTCACCGTGCAAGACGAACGCCTTGTACTCCTGCGCCACCAGACGGCCGTAGATACGGTCGGCCATGGCCCGGGTGTTGGTGAAGACGATCGCCTTCTGGTAGGTCTCGTTGGCCAGCAGCCAGTTAACGATCTGTTCTTTGTGCTGGTTGTGGTCAGCGGTGATGATTTGCTGACGGGTGGTCGCGTTCAGCTGGCTGACGCTGTTGAGCTGCAAATGCTCAGGGTTGTTCAGGACCTTGGCGATCATCTCGCGCAAGCCCGAACCGCCGGTGGTGGCGGAGAACAGCATGGTCTGCTGACGGTTGGTGCATTCTTCGACCAGACGCTGTACGTCTTCGGCAAAGCCCATGTCGAGCATGCGGTCGGCTTCGTCGAGCACCAGCACTTCAACTTCTTTCAAGTCGAGGTTACCGGCGTTCAGTTGCTCGATCATCCGGCCCGGGGTGCCGATCAGGATGTCCGGCACCTTGCGCAGCATGGCCGCCTGGACCTTGAAGTCTTCGCCGCCGGTGATCAGGCCGGACTTGATGAAGGTGAACTGCGCAAAGCGCTCAACTTCCTTGATGGTCTGCTGGGCCAGCTCACGGGTCGGCAGCAGGATCAGGGTTTTAATGCTGACGCGGACTTTGGCCGGGCCGATCAAACGGTTGAGGATTGGCAATACGAATGCAGCGGTTTTGCCGCTACCGGTTTGCGCAGTCACCCGCAGGTCACGCCCTTGGAGCGCGAGCGGGATAGCCGCTGCTTGCACAGGCGTTGGCTCGACAAATTTAAGCTCGGCCACGGCTTTGAGCAGGCGTTCGTGCAGGGCGAATTGGGAAAACACGGGTGCTACCTCGAAGAAATACAAAAAATCAGCTGCATAGGGTAACGGTTTCGAGCGCGAAGGCCGAGTTTCTTTATGCAAACGAACGCAAACAGTGGCTATTTCGTTAGCTGATTTGTCCCCGAACGTCACTCGATGCGTCTTAAATGCTCTGATCGACCCGTCTCGTCCTATAGAAGAGTCGTTTTAGCCCATGCAGCTCAAACTGCTCTGGCTCAATACCCAAGACCTCTGGGGCGCTCTCGATCAGCATCCGATTCTGCAATTCAGGCCTGGCCCTGACGGGGCTGCTGGGGATCATCCTGCTGCTCGGACGAGCGGCGAGCACCCAACCGACTGATCCACACCGCCGCCAGAATCACCATCGCGCCAAACATCAACCGTCCCAGCGCTTCATGCTGATTCCAGATCAGCAGGTTGATCAACAACCCTACCGGCACGTGCAGGTTGTTCATCACCGCCAGCGTCCCGCCATTGACCAGACAGGCGCCCTTGTTCCACCAATACAGCCCCAACGCAGTGGAAACCAATCCGAGGAACACCAGCACGCCCCACTGCAATGGCGCTTCAGGCAGGAAGTTCTGTTTGCCGAACAGCAGAAACGCCGGCAAGGCCACCGCCAGCGCACCGAGGTAGAAGTAACCAAAACGCCGGTAGTGCGGCAGATCGCTCGGATGACGCGCCACCAGATGTTTGTACAGCACCTGACCTGCGGCGTAGGTGAAGTTGGCCAGTTGCAGCAGCAGGAATCCCATGAAGAAGTCCGGGTTAATCCGGTCATAACGGATCACCGCCGCACCCAGCACGGCAACCAATGCCGCCACCAGCGCCCAGGGATTGAAACGGCGATTCAGCGCATCTTCGATCAAGGTCACGTGCAACGGCGTGAGAATGGTGAACAGCAAGACTTCCGGCACCGTCAGCACCCGAAAGCTCAGGTACAGGCAGACGTAGGTCACGCCGAACTGCAACGCGCCAATCAACAACATCCCGCGGATGAACGCCGGTTCCACCTGACGCCAGCGGGTCAATGGAATGAACACCAGTCCCGCCAGCAACACCCGCACCAGCACCGCGAAATAGCTGTCGACATGCCCGGCCAGGTATTCGCCGATCAAACTGAAGGAAAACGCCTGAATCAGCGTGACAAAAAGTAGATAGCCCATGCTCGCCTCGTTTCGAATGGCGGCGACGATAGCGGGTTTTGCCCGTTATCGCGAACAGTCAGCCAATACACAAAATCACAGACAAAAAAAAGCCCGATCTCGCTAAAGCGTTCAATCGGGCTAGAGCACTCATGAGCAACAAGTGCAAAGGGAGGTTCGATGCGCGAACCGGCTTGAAGGGGGTTCGGGAGCTACTTAACCATCAGGTGATTATCTGGCGATTAACGGCTCAGGCGACCTGGGCCAGCTTGGCATTGGCCTGGTTCAGACCCTTCTCGTGGAAGTCACCGCCCAGGTTCATGCCTTCGGCGTGAATGAAGGTGACGTCGTGGATACCGATGAACGCCATGACCTGGCGCAGGTACGGTTCTTGATGATCCGAAGTACTACCGGTGTGGATCCCGCCGCGAGCCGTCAGGACAAACGCCCTTTTATCGTTGAGCAGCCCCTGAGGACCGGTGGCGGTGTACTTGAAGGTCACGCCCGCACGCAGCACATGGTCGAGCCAGGCTTTCAGCGTGCTGGGAATCGCGAAGTTGTACATCGGTGCGGCCATCACCAGCACGTCGGCGGCCAGCAGCTCGTCAGTCAGTTCGTTCGAACGCTCGAGTGACGTCTGTTCGATTTCATTGCGTTGCTCGGCAGGTTTCATCCAGCCACCCAGCAGGTTGGCATCCAGATGCGGAACCGGATGGGTCGCCAGGTCACGAACGGTGATCTGGTCGGCTGGGTGCGCGGCTTTCCATTGACTGATGAAGGTTTGAGTCAGCTGACGCGATACTGAGTCTTGCTGGCGGGCACTGCTTTCGATGATCAGAACGTGGGACATGGGATGTAGCCTCCATCGGTGAATGCTGTAAGTCGATGGAGTGGAGATTAAACAGAGTCGTATCGATGAAAAAGCACAAATAACTGCTATAACCCATCAATAAATTCGTTTATAAGCGGAGCGTATCTGCCCCGCCTGTGCAACAGCCCTTATTTGGGTTTGCAGGTCAGAGTGATGTACAGCTTGATGATTTCGCGGTTGAACCTGACCGAAAGGTCGGCGCTTTTGCCGGCATCCAGGCTCACGCGGCGAGTTCGCGGCGATTCCGGGCCATTGCGAAATACCACCGAGCATTCGGCGGCTTTACCGCTGTAGTTGTTCAGTTTAATGGCGCCCATATCGCGAGCGGTGTCATAGGTGGTGTAGTCGATTTTCAGGCCGTTGAGTTCTTTTTGTACATCGATGGGGTAGGCGAATGCGCTCAACGGCAGCATCGCCAGCACCACACAACAGATTTTTTTCATTCGGCAGCCTCCAATGGAAGCTGTCAGCTTAGGACAAGAGGAGCTCATCATGAAAGCGCCCCGCGTGACCCTTGATCAATGGCGCACGTTGCAAGCCGTGGTCGACCACGGTGGTTTCGCCCAGGCCGCCGAAGTGCTGCACCGTTCGCAGTCGTCCGTCAGCTACACCGTAGCGCGCATGCAGGACCAGCTCGGCGTGCCGCTATTGCGCATCGACGGCCGTAAAGCGGTGCTGACCGAAGCCGGCGGCGTGCTGCTGCGCCGCTCCCGGCAACTGGTCAAACAGGCCAGTCAGCTGGAAGATCTGGCGCACCACATGGAGCAAGGCTGGGAAGCGGAAGTGCGGCTGGTGGTCGACGCCGCTTACCCGAGCGCCCGCCTCGTCCGCGCCTTGACCGCGTTCATGCCGCAAAGCCGTGGCTGCCGGGTGCGTCTGCGCGAAGAAGTGTTGTCGGGGGTCGAGGAAGTCTTGCTCGAAGGCGTAGCCGACCTGGCCATCACCGGTCTCAGCATTCCCGGTTACCTTGGCGCGGAATTGAGCGACGTGGAATTTGTGGCCGTGGCCCACCCCGAACACCCGCTGCATCGTCTGAACCGCGAACTGAATTTCCAGGATCTGGAAACCCAGATGCAAGTGGTGATCCGCGACTCCGGTCGCCAGCAGCCGCGGGACGTCGGCTGGCTCGGCGCTGAACAGCGCTGGACCGTCGGCAGCCTCGCCACCGCCGCGACCTTTGTCAGCAGCGGCCTGGGTTTCGCCTGGTTGCCCCGGCACATGATTGAACGGGAACTGAAGGAAGGTACCCTCAAGCTGCTACCGTTGGATCAGGGCGGCAGTCGAAACCCGAGCTTCTATCTGTATTCGAACAAGGACAAACCCTTGGGCCCGGCGACGCAGATCCTCATCGAACTGCTGCGCACCTTTGACACAGCGCCGCTGGATGCCCCCTTCGCGGCCCCTGAACAAGCCTGACACGGAGTGTACGCATGGCCTATTTCGAACATGAAGGTTGCAACCTGCACTATGAGGAATATGGCCACGGCGCTCCGCTGCTGCTGATCCACGGGCTGGGTTCCAGCACCCTGGACTGGGAAAAACAGATCCCCGAGCTCTCGGCCCGTTATCGGGTGGTTATCCCGGATGTACGCGGCCACGGTCGCTCCGACAAGCCCCGCGAGCGCTACAGCATTGCCGGTTTCAGCGCTGACCTGGTCGCGCTGATCGAACACTTGAACCTCGGCCCGGCGCATCTGGTCGGGTTATCCATGGGCGGGATGATCGGTTTTCAGCTGGCAGTGGATCAGCCATCGCTGCTTAAAAGCCTGTGCATCGTCAACAGCGCGCCCGAGGTCAAATTGCGCAGCCGCGACGATTACTGGCAGTGGTTCAAACGCTGGAGCCTGATGCGCATCCTCAGTCTGCGCACCATCGGCACGGCCCTGGGCGGCAAGCTGTTTCCCAAGCCCGAACAGGCAGACCTGCGGCAAAAGATGGCCGAGCGCTGGGCAAAAAACGACAAACGTGCTTATCTCGCCAGCTTCGATGCCATCGTTGGCTGGGGGGTTCAGGAACGACTGGCGAAAGTCACCTGTCCAACCCTGATCGTCAGCGCCGACCGCGACTACACCCCGGTAGCGCTGAAAGAAGCCTATGTAAAACTGCTGCCCGATGCGCGGCTGGTGGTGATCGAAGATTCACGCCACGCAACACCCTTGGACCAGCCACAACGTTTCAACCAAACCCTGCTTGAATTTCTAACCACAGTCGACACCACTACCCAGGATCACTGACCCATGCTGAAAAAAATCGCCCTCGTCGCCGGCTCCGTTCTGTTCGCCACTAATCTGATGGCCGCCCCGGCGCCGCACGTGCTGCTGGAAACGACCAACGGCCAGATCGAAATCGAACTGGACCCGGTCAAGGCGCCGATCAGTACCAAAAACTTTCTCGCTTACGTCGACAAAGGTTTCTACAACAACACCATTTTCCACCGCGTGATTCCGGGTTTCATGGCTCAGGGCGGCGGTTTCACGACGTCGATGCAACAGAAGCCTACCGACGCACCGATCAAGAACGAAGCCAGCAATGGCTTGCATAACGTGCGTGGCACACTGTCCATGGCGCGCACCTCCGATCCGGATTCGGCCACCAGCCAGTTCTTCATCAACGTCAAGGACAACGACTTCCTCGACCCGGGTCGCGATGCCGGTTACGCGGTGTTCGCCAAAGTCGTGAAAGGCATGGACGTTGTCGACGTCATCGTCAACTCGCGAACCACCACCAAACAAGGCATGTCGGATGTGCCCGCAGACCCGGTGCTGATCAAGTCGGCCAAGCGCATCGACTAAACTGCACAAGGAGTCCTGAGCGGCAACGGTATTATCACCGAGCCGCTCGCATCGAAAAAAGGAGAGCCCGTACGCGGGCGTTTATCTGATGCTTTATCGTCGTTTCGAAAAACTGATCGATATTTTCCGTGACGCCCCGACGGCGGCTCCGCCGAGCCGGGTTCTCCCCTTCTATACCTATTATTTGCGCCAGGTTTGGCCGAGTTTTGCCGCGCTGTTGGTCGTCGGTTTGATCGGCGCGCTGATTGAAGTGGCGTTATTCAGTTACCTGAGTCGAATCATCGATTTGGCACAAGGCACACCCAATGTAGACTTTTTTAAAATCCACGGCGTCGAGCTGGCCTGGATGGCGGTGGTCGCACTGATTCTGCGACCGATATTCGTCGGCTTGCATGACCTGCTGGTGCATCAGACCCTGAGCCCCGGCATGACCAGCATGATTCGCTGGCAAAACCACAGTTACGTGCTCAAACAGAGCCTGAATTTTTTCCAGAACGACTTCGCCGGGCGTATCGCCCAACGGATCATGCAAACCGGCAACTCCCTGCGTGACTCGGCGGTGCAAGCCGTTGACGCGTTGTGGCATGTGCTGATCTACGCGATCAGCTCGCTGGTGCTGTTCGCTGAAGCCGACTGGCGCCTGATGATCCCGCTGTTGACCTGGATCGCCTGCTACATCGGCGCGCTGTGCTACTTCGTGCCACGGGTCAAGGAACGTTCGGTGGTGTCCTCCGATGCGCGCTCCAAACTCATGGGCCGGATCGTCGACGGCTACACCAACATCACCACACTGAAACTCTTCGCCCACACCCGTTTCGAACAGCAATACGCCCGCGAAGCCATCGCAGAGCAGACCGAAAAATCCCAACTGGCCGGCCGCGTGGTCACCAGCATGGACGTGGTCATCACCAGCATGAACGGCCTGCTGATCGTCTGCACTACGGGCCTGGCGCTGTGGCTGTGGACCCAGTCGCTGATCTCGGTCGGCGCGATTGCCCTGGCCACCGGCTTGGCAATCCGTATCGTCAACATGTCGGGCTGGATCATGTGGGTGGTCAACGGCATCTTCGAAAACATCGGCATGGTCCAGGACGGTCTGCAGACCATCGCCCAGCCGATCGGTGTCACCGACCGCGAACCGGCACCACGCCTGGAAGTGGCCCGCGGTGAAGTGCGTTTCGAGCACGTGGCGTTTCATTACGGCAAGAAAAGCGGAATCATCGGTGACCTCAACCTGACCATCAAAGCCGGTGAAAAAATCGGCTTGATCGGTCCTTCAGGCGCGGGCAAATCGACCCTGGTCAACCTGCTGCTGCGCCTCTACGACTTGCAGAGCGGGCAGATTCTGGTCGACGGCCAGAACATCGCCAACGTGGCTCAGGAAAGCCTGCGCGAGCGGATCGGCATGATCACTCAGGACACCTCGCTGCTACACCGTTCGATCCGTGACAACCTGCTTTACGGCAAACCCGACGCCACCGACGAAGAACTCTGGGAAGCGGTCCGCAAGGCCCGCGCCGACGAGTTCATCCCATTGCTGTCGGACGCTGAAGGTCGCACCGGCTTCGACGCTCATGTCGGCGAGCGCGGGGTGAAGCTCTCCGGCGGCCAACGCCAACGGATCGCCATCGCCCGGGTGCTGCTCAAGGACGCGCCGATCCTGATCATGGACGAAGCCACCTCGGCGCTGGACTCGGAAGTCGAAGCAGCGATTCAGGAAAGCCTGGAAACCCTGATGCAGGGCAAGACCGTGATCGCCATCGCTCACCGGTTGTCGACCATCGCGCGAATGGATCGTCTTGTGGTGCTGGAAAAAGGCCGGATCGCCGAAAGCGGCAGCCACGCCGAACTGCTGGCCCACGGCGGGTTGTATGCACGGTTGTGGCAGCACCAGACCGGTGGGTTTGTCGGGATCGACTGAGGACGTCCACCTTCCGTAGGAGCTGCCGCAGGCTGCGATCTTTTGATCCTGGTCTTTATCGGCTTCAGGCCTAAAAAGATCGTAGCCTGCGGCAGCTCCTACAGGGTCGTGTATATCAGCGGTCAAAGAAGACAGCTAATTCAGCCTTGTCGGTAGGGCAAGGCGCTCTTCGCCTCTTCTGCATACCCCATGACACCCAGACGTTCGCGCTCAAGAAAATCCTTCACTGCCGCTTTCAATCCAGGGTGCCGCAAGTAGTGCCAGGAATGGGTGATCACCGGCTCGAAACCACGAATCAACTTGTGCTCGCCCTGCGCACCGGCATCAAACCGCTGGAAGCCGTTAGCAATGGCGTACTCCATGCCTTGATAGAAACAGGTCTCGAAGTGCAGGCGATCGAACTCCGCCAGACACCCCCAATAACGTCCATAAAAACTATCGCCGCCGACCAGACTGAACGCCATGGCCACCGGCCGTGATCCTTGTTTGGCCAAAACCACCCGAATGGCTTCGGGC
Source organism: Pseudomonas sp. GW822-FHT02D10 (assembly GCF_058802345.1). NCBI lineage: Bacteria > Pseudomonadati > Pseudomonadota > Gammaproteobacteria > Pseudomonadales > Pseudomonadaceae > Pseudomonas > Pseudomonas sp. GW822-FHT02D10. The sequence goes on along the minus strand of NZ_JBXAOB010000019.1, from coordinate 63,228 downwards.
ATGCGTTCGGCCAACAGACTGAAAAACTCCCGTGTCAGGTATGGCGACTGCCGACGCACCGCATAGGTGTTGGCGTAACAGGCGTAGACGAAATCCCACTGTGCCTGGTCGAGTTGATGCCCCTCAAGCCATTCAAACTCGATGCCCTGTCCCGCCACTTGTTCACGTTCCTTGCGCATCTGCTTGCGCTTGCGAGAACTGAGTGCGTCGAGGAAGTCCTGAAAATCCCGATAACCGCGATTCTGCCAGTGGTACTGGCAACCGATGCGTTGCAACCAGCCCGGTTGCTCGGCCAATGCCGCATCGGTAAAGGCGTCGGTAAAGTTGATATGGGCGCTGGAGAGTCCTTCAACTTCCAGATAACCCGGCACGCTGTTCAGCAGTTCGAAACCATCCTGCACAGTGGCCGCCAACAACCGTGGCCCGCTGACCGGGCTGAAGGGCACAGCCGTCAACAGTTTGGGGTAGTAATCAATCCCGGCGCGCTCGCAAGCATCGGCCCAGGCATGGTCGAACACGTATTCGCCATAAGAATGCCATTTACGGTAACTCGGCAATGCCGCGAGCAGCCGACCGTCTTCGATGTGCAGCAGATGCTCCGGCTGCCAGCCAGAATGCTCGCCCAGACTGCCGCTGTCTTCCAGCGCACTGAGAAAGGCGTGACGCAGAAACGGCTGAGTCTCGGGCACCAGCGCATCCCACTCTTGAGGCGCGATGGCGGACAGACTGTCCAAAACGTGTAACGGCATCCTGTTCCCCAGCGGTTGTTGCCTACAGACCCTCCGAGTATCGCCCATCCCCGGTGCATGCCGAAATAAAAAACCCGCCGAGGCGGGGTCAAAACCAAGTATGCGGGAGGTGCGACCTGAAGCTATTTTTTACCTTTTTGACGCTCGGCGGCCAGGCGTTCGGCGAGTTCGTCGACACCGGGAACCGGTTTTTCGGGCATGACGCGCAGGGTCGCCTGCATCAAGCGCATCTGCCGGATGAACCGCCGGCAATTGGGGCAAAACATCAAATGATGACGCATCATCAGCCGCTCACGAAAACTCAACTGACCATCGAGATAATCGCTGGACCGCGCCACTTGTTCCTTGCAGGTCAACATTCGCCGGTTTCCTCAAAATGCTCCACGGTCGCAAACACCTTCAACCGTGCCCGGTGCAGCAGCACCCGAACATTGGAGAGCGAGATCTCCAGAAGATTACAGATCTCCTCCAGCTCCAGGCCTTGGCGCTCTCGCAACAGCAACACGCTGCTTTGCAGTTCCGACAGGCTGAGCAAGGTGTGTTCCAGGCATTCACGCAATTCGTTTTCGGTGAGCAGCGCTTCAGGGCTGTCCTGATGCCAGTTGAACGGCGCCACCAACCAGTGGCCATCTCCGGGGGAGAACCGATCATCATCAATGGTGCCGTGGGGTGACGGCAGGTCATCGAGCAACACTTCCCGGCGATTTTGTTTGTATCGACCTTTTGCCGCGTTGGCGGTGATGGTCAACAGCCAGGTCTTGAGGCTGGAACGCCCCTCGAACCCGTTCAGGTTGCGCACCACCGACAGCCAGGCATCCTGCACCACTTCGTCGGCATTGCGACTGCCGACGATGGCATAAGCCACCGCCCGCATGGCGCTCTGGTAGGTGCTGACCAACTCCTTGAAAGCCTTCTGCTCGCCCGCCAACAGGCGTTCGAGCAGTTGCGTGTCGTCAGCTGCGGCCATTGATACCTCGCGTCCGGTTCGTGAACTCAGCGCTTGCGCAGAATTACACTGCCAATTGAATAACCGGCACCAAACGAGCTGAGTACCGCCAGCGAACCGGCTGGCAAATCGTCCTGGTTCTTGTGAAAGGCGATCACGGAACCTGCGGAGCTGGTGTTGGCATAGGTGTCGAGAATCACCGGCGCTTCTTCTATGGTGGCTTCGCGGCCCAGCAGCTTCTTGACGATCAGGTGGTTCATGCTGAGGTTGGCCTGGTGCAGCCAGAAACGCTTCACGTCGCTGACGTTCAGCTTGTTTTCGTCAAGATGGGTAGCGATCAATTCCGCGACCATCGGGCAGACGTCGCGGAACACCTTGCGACCTTCCTGGACAAAGAGTTTGTCACGGGCACCGATACCCTCTTCCGCCGCGCGGTTGAGGAAGCCGAAGTTGTTGCGAATGTTGTTGGAGAACTTGGTCAGCAGTTTGGTGCTGACGACGTCGAACTGGTACTTGGATGTGGCCAGATCGGCACGTTCGATAATCACCGCAGTCGCTGCGTCACCGAAGATGAAGTGACTGTCACGGTCGCGGAAGTTCAGGTGACCGGTGCAGACTTCCGGGTTGACCATCAGGATCGCCCGGGCCTGACCCAGCTGGACGCTGTTGGCGGCAGCCTGAATACCGAATGTGGCCGAAGAGCAGGCCACGTTCATGTCAAAACCGAAACCTTCGATACCCAGCGCTTCCTGGACTTCGATGGCAATGGCCGGGTAGGCGCGTTGCAGGTTGGAGCAGGCGACGATCACACCGTCGATGTCCGCCGCAGTCTTGCCGGCGCGTTGCAGGGCCTGCTCGGCAGCACCAATGGCCATCTGGCAGAGCACCGACCATTCATCGTTGGAACGCTCAGGCAAACGAGGCGCCATGCGCTTTGGATCGAGAATGCCTTCCTTGTCCATGACAAAGCGGCTTTTGATCCCGGAGGCTTTTTCGATAAAGGCGGCGCTGGATTCAGTCAACGCTTCCACTTCGCCACGCTCGATGGCGTCAGCGTTGTCAGCATTGAACTGAGCGACATAAGCATTGAAAGACTGCACCAGCTCTTCGTTGGAGATGCTGTTGGCCGGGGTGTACAGGCCGGTGCCGCTGATGACGACATTATGCATGGTCGTTTCTCTAATCTGTTCAGGCAGAAAGTGTTGGCACCGACGTACCAACACATAAAGGGCCTTATCCCGTCAAAGGGCATCGACCTGGCATCGTTTTATTCCGATCCGCCCGGGCTGCGAAGGCTCAAATCTGCGGGGCCGGCGTTTATAACGGCGAAGTTTGCCATAAACGTTGGCATTTGGCCCCTATTGCAAGAGTAACGGCGTACCTAATGTGGGAGCGAGCTCGCTCCCACAGGGTTTTGTGCAAGCCTCGGGTTTAGGGTTCGACTTGAGCCCATTGCTTGCTCAAGCGTTTGTCGGAGATCGGCACCTTGGTCCCCAATTGCTGGGCGAACAGCGAAACCCGGTACTCCTCCAGCCACCAGCGATAGAGTTCAAGCTGCGGATCGCGTTTGCCTTCCTGGGCGTGTTTGTTGGCGCGGGTCTGGTATTGGGTCCAGAGACCGGACAATTCGCCACTCCAGACCCGGTCCTTCTGCACCTGAGCGCCCAGTTTTTCGATGCGCTGCTCGATGGCTTTCAAGTAACGCGGCAGTTCTTTGAGCCACTGCATCGGGGTTTCACGGACAAAACCCGGATAAACCAGGTGACTGAGCTGCTGCTTGATGTCGTTCAGGGCGACTGCTTGCGCCAGGTCGATCTTGCCTTTGAAGCGCTTCTGCAAACCGTGCCAGAGCTTGAGCGTTTCCAGCGTCAGTTTCGCCAGACGCTCGGCATGTTCGGTCCACGCACCGCGCTTGCGCTCGGCCAGCGAGGCCAAACCAGCACCGTCACGCGGCAAACTGGCTTCGCCGTCGAGAATGCAACTGTCGAGGCTCGCCAGCAGAATGTCTTCTACCAGACTGTCGATACGCCCCAGTTCGCGGTACATCAGGCCCAGCTCAGTGAGCCCCGGCAGCTTGCCGCGCAGGAACTTCGCTGGCTCGGCCAGTTGCTGCATGAGCAAACGCTGCAACGCCCGACGATGCTGGAACTCGGCCTCGGCCGGTGTCGAGAAACGCCCTTCCTTGACCGTACCCGCCTCTTCCACCAATGCCGGGTAAACCGTCATCGACAGCCCGGCGATCTTTTGTTGAGTCTTTTGCGCCACCGCGGCGAAGACTTTCGCCTCCACCGGCAGCTGACTTTTCGCCGTCTGCGGGACAGCCAATGCCGCCTGACTGGCCTCGGCGAATCGCGCCGTCAGCTCAGGCAGATCCCGGCCTTCGCCAAGAAACTTGCCCTGGCCATCGACGATTTCCAGGTTCATCCGCAGATGACTTTCGACCTGCTGCGCCGCTTCCGCCCAGGCTTCGTCGCTGACCCGTGCACCGGTCATGCGCAACAGTTCACGACCCAGCGCCTGAGGCAAAGAGCCCTCGGCGAAAGTGACTCGCTGCAACGCCGCTTTGACAAAGTCCGGCACCGGCACGAAGTTCTTGCGCAGGGCCTTGGGCAGGTTGCGCACCAGCGCGATGCACTTGGCTTCGATCACCCCCGGCACCAACCATTCCAGGCGTTCCGGCGGCAGCATCGGTAGCAACGGCGCCGGTACACGCAAAGTCACGCCATCGCGGGGATGGTTGGGCTCGAAGTGGTAACTCAACGGTAAGGTCAGATCGCCCAGACGCAGAGTGTCCGGGTAATGCGCGGCGGTGACTTCGCTGGCTTCGCGGGCCAGCACGTCTTCTTCGCGCATGATCAGCAGTTGCGGATCTTTCTGACTATTGACCCGATACCAGCTGTCGAAGGTCGCGGTTTGATGGATCTCTGCCGGCAAGCGCGCATCGTAGAAGGCGAACAGGGTTTCTTCGTCCGCCAGAATGTCCCGGCGACGGGCCTTGGCCTCCAGTTCGTCGAGCTGTTCCAACAATTGCGCATTGGCCGACAGACACTTGGCTTTCGACTGAATCTCGCCCCGCACCAGCGCTTCGCGGATAAACAGCTCACGCGAGGTGACCGGATCGATCGGCCCGTAATGCACGGCCCGGCGGCCGACCACGATCAACCCGAACAAGGTGATCTGCTCGTAGGCCACAACCTGTCCGCGCTTCTTCTCCCAATGCGGTTCGAAGTGGTTTTTCTTGATCAGGTGCCCGGCCAGCGGCTCGATCCAGTCCGGCTCGATCTTCGCCACCATGCGCGCGTAGAGCTTGGTGGTTTCCACCAGTTCAGCGGTCATCAACCATTGCGGGCGCTTCTTGCCCAGACCCGATGACGGGTGGATCCAGAAGCGCCGCTGACGCGCGCCGAGGTAGTCGCCATCTTCAGTCTTCTGGCCGATCTGGCTGAGCAAACCGGACAGCACGGCTTTGTGCAATTTCGGATAGTCCGCCGGCTCTTTGTTCAGGCTCAGCTGCATGTCGCGGCAGATCAGGCTCAACTGACGATGGGAGTCGCGCCATTCGCGCAGGCGCAGGTAATTCAGGAAGTTCTTGCGGCACCAGTTGCGCAGCGGGCTGGCGGTCAGGGCCTGGCGTTGTTCTTCAAAGCCACGCCACAGATTGACCAGCCCGGCGAAGTCAGAGTCCACGTCTTTCCATTGTGCATGGGCCTGATCGGCGGCCTGCTGACGTTCCGGCGGACGCTCGCGCGGGTCCTGGATCGACATCGCACTGGCGACGATCAGTACTTCCTGCAAGCTGCCGAGTTTCGCCGCTTCGAGCAACATCCGGCCCATGCGCGGGTCCACCGGCAACCGCGCCAGTTGCCGGCCCAGCGGCGTCAGTTGGCTGTTGCGGTCGACGGCCGAGAGCTCTTGCAACAGGTTGAAACCGTCGCTGATGGCTTTGCCATCCGGCGGTTCGATAAACGGGAAATCGGTGATTTCACCGAGGCGCAGATGCAGCATCTGCAAAATAACCGCCGCGAGGTTGGTACGAAGGATTTCCGGATCGGTAAATTCCGGGCGACCGATGAAGTCTTCTTCGCTGTACAGACGTATGCAAATACCCGGCTCGACCCGCCCGCAGCGACCTTTACGCTGGTTGGCGCTGGCCTGGGAAACCGCCTCGATCGGCAGGCGCTGAACCTTGGCCCGGTAGCTGTAGCGGCTGATGCGCGCGGTACCGCTGTCGATCACGTAACGAATGCCCGGTACGGTCAGCGAGGTTTCCGCAACGTTGGTCGCCAGCACCACGCGACGGCCCGGATGGGACTGGAAAATCCGCTGCTGCTCGGCCGGCGACAGGCGTGCGTACAGCGGCAGAACTTCAGTGTGCTTGAGCTGGGCCTTGCGCAGCATGTCCGCCGCGTCACGAATCTCACGCTCGCCAGGCAGGAACACCAGCACATCACCGGGACTGCGACGCTCGCTGCGTTCGAATGCAGCAATTTCATCGAGGGTGGCGAGGATCGCCTGATCCACGGTCAGGTCGTCCTCGACCCGATTGCCCTCTTCGTCTTGCTCCAGGGTCAGCGGCCGGTACCAGGTGTCCACCGGAAAGGTGCGGCCCGAGACTTCGACAATCGGTGCATCATCGAAATGCTTGGAGAAGCGCTCAAGATCGATGGTTGCCGAAGTGATGATGACTTTCAGGTCCGGGCGGCGTGGCAGCAGAGTTTTCAGGTAACCGAGCAGGAAGTCGATGTTCAGGCTGCGCTCGTGGGCTTCGTCGACGATGATCGTGTCGTAGCGTTCGAGGTAGCGGTCGTTCTGGGTTTCCGCCAGCAGGATGCCGTCGGTCATCAGTTTGATCAGGGTGTTGGAATCGCTCTGGTCCTCGAACCGCACCTGATAGCCGACCAACGCCCCGAGCGGCGTTGCCAGTTCTTCGGCGACCCGGCTCGCCACACTGCGCGCAGCAATTCGGCGCGGCTGGGTATGGCCGATCAGACCGTGCTGACCGCGACCGATTTCCAGGCAGATCTTCGGCAACTGGGTGGTTTTACCCGAGCCGGTTTCGCCGGCGATGATCAGCACCTGATGCTTGAGCAGCGCTTCCTTGATTTCGTCGCGCTTGGCGGCGATCGGCAGGCTGTCGTCGTAACGAATCAGCGGCAGGCTGGCGCGCCGCGCCAACACCTGATCGCAGGACGCTTGCAGGCGCGTCACCCACAAGGCCTGCTTGGCATCGTCGGGTTTCTGGCGCAGCTCGAGCAACTGCCGCCGCAGCCGGTGGCGGTCGGCAAGCATGGCGTGATCGAGGTTTTTCAGCAGTTTGTCGATGGAAGGCGATTCGTCAGTCATCAGGTACGCAAAGGTCGTCTAGTGGCGCAGGGCGCGGATTGTCGCAGATTTTACGACCGCTGCGCGGCCGATCGCGAGCAGACGAACGTCGCCCGGCTCTTCCCACACTGGATCTATAGCAACCACAAAATCGGGGGCACCACAGTCAAATGTGGGAGCGAGCCTGCTCGCGATCGATTCGGGCCGCGTTCGGACGCAGCAATCGCAGAGAGAACTACTCGTTCTCCAGCCCCTTGCGCCGATACGGAAACACATCAATCACCTTGCCCGCGCGAATCGCCGCTTGCAGGCTTTTCCAGTAGTCGGCGTTGTACAGCTCGCCATGCAGTTGATCAAACAACCGTCGTTGCCCGGAGTCGGCGAACAGGAACGGCGGGAACTCCTCGGGGAACACGTCCAGCGGTCCAATCGAATACCACGGCTCGGAAGCCATTTCGTCTTCCGGTGTGCGCGGCTGCGGGATGTGACGGAAGTTGGCTTCGGTGAGAAAACAGATCTCGTCGTAGTCATAAAACACCACCCGCCCGTGTCGGGTGACGCCGAAGTTTTTCAGCAGCATGTCGCCGGGAAAAATGTTCGCCGCCGCCAGTTGCTTGATCGCCAGACCATAGTCTTCAAGCGCTTCACGCACCTGAGCGTCGTTGGCGTTTTCCAGGTAGAGGTTCAATGGCGTCATGCGCCGCTCGGTCCAGCAGTGACGGATCAACACCGTGTCGCCTTCCACCTGGACCGTCGACGTGGCGACATCCAGCAACTCGGCCAGGCACGCCGGATCAAACTTGCTCAATGGGAAACGGAAGTCGGCGAACTCTTGGGTATCGGCCATGCGCCCGACCCGGTCAACGCTTTTCACCAAGCGGTACTTCTCGATCACCGTGGCGCGGTCGACGTTCTTCGACGGCGAGAAACGGTCCTTGATGATTTTGAAGACGGTATTGAACCCCGGCAGGGTAAACACGCTCATGACCATACCGCGCACACCCGGCGCCATGATGAACTGGTCGTCGGTGTTGGCCAGGTGATTGATCAACGCCCGGTAGAACTCCGACTTACCGTGTTTGTAGAAACCGATCGAGGTGTACAGCTCCGCGATGTGCTTGCCCGGCAGGATGCGTTTGAGAAAACCGATGAATTCCGCCGGTACCGGCACATCGACCATGAAGTACGAACGGGTGAACGAGAAGATGATCGACACTTCGGCTTCATCGGTGATCAACGCATCGATCTGAATCCCCCGACCTTCGCGGTGCAGAAACGGAATCACCAGTGGCCATTGCTCATCGGTGGTGAAGATGCGTCCGACCAGGTAGGCGCCCTTGTTGCGGTAGAGCACCGAGGAAAACAGCTCGACGCTCAGTTCCGGATCCTTGCAGACCCAGTCGGGCAGGTTCTCGCGCAGTTGCGCTTCGAGTCGGCGCAGGTCCCCGGCCAGGTTCGCGTAATCCTCGCTGAAGCGGTAGTCGGCAAAAATGTTCTCCAGCATGCCCGACAACTGGCCTTGCGGTTTATAGGTGCGGGTTTGCGCGGCCCGGGCGCGGTGCAAGCTGGGCCGGGTGGTGTGGATGAACATGCAACCGTCGCTGATCAGGTCGTGGCTGAACAGCCCGCAGAACGTCGAGTTGTACCAGGTCTCGGACAGTTCATCGTCGAAACGCAGGTCGATCAGGCTGATGTAGGCGCTTTTGACCAGCGGCCAGCAGCTGACATCCATCAGCACATCAGCCTCGAAGGCGGCATGCAGGCGCCCCACCACTTCGCTGACCTTTTCTTCATAGAGGTTGATCCGCGCTGCCGAGGCGACCTGCGTTTGCTGCCACTGCGCCTGCTCGAAACGTGCCCGGGCACCGTCAGTGATCTGGCGGAAATACTCGCGGTAATCGTCGAAGCCGTCGAGGATCATCTGGGCGATATCGGCGGCGGGCCATGGCTGCGGCATGTGAAGACCTCTGCGGGATGGTTCTTATCGTTGGAGGCTGAGCTTAGAGGTCAAATGTTACGCAACGCAACCATTGCCTTGGCTCCCTGCGGCAGCGACACTTGCGCCCTGATAATGGAAGGAACGAGCTGTGAACCCCGTCGATATTCTGCGTATGTTGTCACTCGCTGCCATTTGGGGAGCGAGCTTTCTGTTCATGCGCATCATTGCCCCAGTGATTGGCACAATCCCCACTGCTTTTTTCCGCGTTTCGATCGCCGCCACCGGGTTGCTGGTGATTCTGACGCTGATGCGGGTCAGCTGGGATTTTCGCGGCAAGTTCAAAACCGTGCTATTGCTCGGGGTCATCAACTCTGGCATTCCAGCGACCCTGTACTCGGTTGCCGCTCAAGTGCTGCCGGCCGGCTACTCGGCGATTTTCAACGCCACCACGCCGCTGATGGGCGTGTTGATCGGCGGCCTGTTCTTCAGCGAAAGACTCACCGCGGCGAAAATTGCCGGGGTCGGCGTCGGGTTGTTCGGTGTCGCCATCCTGACCCGCGCGGGTCCTGTGGCCTTCGACATGGAACTGTTGGTGGGCGCACTCGCCTGCCTGCTCGCCACCACCTGCTACGGTTTCGCCGGATTCCTTGCGCGGCGCTGGCTCGACCACCAAGGCGGCCTCGACAGCCGTCTCTCGGCACTCGGCAGCATGCTCGGCGCAACGCTGTTTCTATTGCCGTTGTTCGGCTACAGCGTCATCACTCAGCCGCCCGTTAGCTGGGGTGGCTGGAGCGTCTGGTTGTCGTTGCTGGGGTTGGGCCTGGGGTGCACGGCGTTTGCCTACATCCTGTATTTCCGCTTGCTCAGCTCCATCGGCCCGGTCAAATCGATGACCGTGACCTTCATGATCCCGCCGTTCGGCGTGTTGTGGGGTGCGCTGTTTCTGGATGAACCGCTGTCGATGGCGCATTTGTATGGCGGGCTGTTGATTGCGGGGGCGGTGTGGCTGGTGTTGAAGCCTGCGGCAGTACCGAAGGCTTCAACGGTCAGCGATTAACGGCTTTTACGGAATAGAGTGACTGATCTGCGCAGGCTGCAAATTCCCGCACGGCACCACGCCAGCGTTGACCGCTGAATCGAGCGCTCGACACAGATTGCAATGACTTGACCAAAACGCCAGTAACGACAGGCAATGCAGCCCTGCCTACGCTTGAGATCAATAGAAACGCCCGCGATCGGGGGACATGGAATTCAAGAGATCACATGCCAAGGGAACGGACTCATCTTCGGTATCAACTGTACAGATCAAAGGCTCGACATCTCGCCAGACTCACCACTGCTCAGATGTACAAAGAGCTGAAGCAGATTGGCGCTACGGAAATAGATTTAACGAATGTTCGATTCGAGGCGATCAACGCCGATGCTTTGTCTGCCTATAGCTTCTGGGGTGATGATTCATACTTCTCATGGGATGAGGTCGTACGTTGGAAAGCAAAAGAACCCATGTCCTTCGATCTCTCGATTTGGTTCGATTTAGAATTGTGCGGGCTCTGCTTTGCTAATCCTAATCAGAGCCGGCTTCGGGTAAGGATCGTACGCCTGGAGGGAAAGCCAGACGAAAACCATCCTTTGAAGAATCGTATCGCCACGCTGGCATTGATCGCTGTAAGCCATTACGCCCGGATCATCGGTAGCAAACAAATTGAAATTCAAGAGCCCATAGCAGGAGCAATCCCGCTCTATCGAGAAATTGGCTTCGAATTCGATGCAGAACGCCGGCTTGTGATGGTCGTGGAGAGCGGCTAGTATCGGGGCAATTGTTCAATTAACGATCAACGTTGGAGGCCCAATGAAAGCTCTCGTTGAAAACAATTCTCCAGAGAAAAAGTCGTCCAAGGTAAGCAAGAAGCGTGCTTCCATGGAGCTTTCCGCGAATCAGCTACGTCTTTTCAAAGCCGCACTGACAGGTACCAAAGCCGAAGAGCCGATCGGTGTTCTCGCAGGACGCCAGTAACGTATACCCCACATAAAAAACCGCTCACAAGGAGCGGTTTTTTATTGAAGAACCTTCAGCCAAACAACCAGTAACCCAGCGCCGTCAGCACCACAACCGCCATTACTGGCCGCAGGACACGGTACAGCTTCGGATTGCGGCGCTTCCACTGCTTGAACGCACCGCTGAATTTGTCGCTGGAGTTCTTGCTCCAGGCGTAAACCTTGTTGATCCCGCCGACGCGCTCGTCATCGAGGTTTTGCGGTGCCGTGGCGCGGCCCAGCAGACCACTGATCCAGCGGTTGATGCGGGTCATCACGCGGTTGCTCAGCGGTCGCTCGATGTCGCAGAACAGAATCACCCGGGTCTTTTCGGTTTCGTTCTTGACCCAGTGCACGTAGGTTTCATCGAACATCACGTCTTCACCGTCGCGCCAGGCATAGACCTGACCGTCGACAAAAATGCGGCAATCGTCAGAGTTCGGCGTCGACAAGCCCAAGTGATAACGCAGGGAACCGGCGAACGGATCGCGGTGCGGGTTGAGGTGGCTACCGCCCGGCAGCAGGGCAAACATCGCGCCTTTGACGTTGGGGATGCGGCTGACCAGCTCGACGGTTTTCGGGCACAACAGTTCGGCCGACGGCAGTGGTTTGTCGTACCACTTGAGGTAAAAACGCTTCCAGCCCTTCTTGAAGAACGAACCGAAACCGGCGTCGTTATTCTTCTCGGCGGCGCGAATGTAGCCCTCGTCGAACAAGTGCATCGCCTCGTCACGAATGACTTCCCAGTTTTCCTTGAGCACATCCAGTTCCGGAAACTTGCTGCGGTCCAGGTACGGTTTGGACGGCACTCCCGAGAACAGGTACATCAAGGCGTTGTAAGGAGCGAACAGCGCCGAGTGATTGACGAACTGACGCAAGACCGGCAAACGCGCCTTTCCGCGCAGATGCACGTACAGGGTGCTGCCCACAAACAGCAGCAACAGCGAGGCCTTGGCGGCAAAGGAAAAGGTCATGCAACAACTCCTTGAGAATAAACAACGCTGCGCACCGCCCTATACCCAGCGTGGCAGTCGGCCATGATAAACACTACCGACCTTCGGAAAAACCCACATAACTGAACAATCAGTATTAAGGATTGCGCAACAAAGCAGTTATTAACATAAAGGACCTGAACCCTGACTGATCAAGATCAAAGGATCGCAGGCTGCGCCAACTCCTACGCCGAATGACGTACCCCATGCAGGAGCTGCCGAAGCCTGCGATCTTTAGAGGGTTACTGCTGCAGTTCCTGTTCGGTGAACAAATCGCTGAACAACATGCTCGACAGGTAACGCTCGCCGGAATCCGGGAGGATCACCACGATGGTCTTGCCCTGCATTTCCGGGGTTTCGGCCAGACGCACGGCAACCGCCATGGCCGCACCGCAGGAAATCCCGGAGAGAATCCCCTCCTCCTGCATCAGACGCAGGGCCATGGCCTTGGACTCTTCATCGCTGACCAGCTCAACCCGGTCAACCATCGACAGATCGAGGTTTTTCGGCACAAAGCCGGCACCGATGCCCTGGATCTTGTGCGGGCTTGGCTTGATTTCCTCACCGGCCATGGCCTGGGTGATCACCGGCGAGACCACCGGTTCCACCGCCACCGAGAGAATCGGCTTGCCCTTGGTGTTCTTGATATACCGCGAAACGCCGGTGATGGTCCCGCCGGTACCGACACCCGAGACCAGCACGTCGATCGCGCCGTCGGTGTCGTTCCAGATTTCCGGACCGGTGGTTTTTTCGTGGATTCCCGGGTTGGCCGGGTTTTCGAATTGCTGCGGCATGAAGTACCGGGCCGGATCACTGGCCAGAATCTCTGCTGCCTTTGCGATGGCACCTGGCATGCCTTTGGCGGGCTCGGTCAGTACCAGTTCGGCGCCCAGAGCCTTGAGCACCTTGCGCCGCTCGATGCTCATGGACGCCGGCATGGTCAGCATCAGCTTGTAGCCACGCGCGGCGGCGACGAACGCCAGACCGATGCCGGTGTTGCCCGAGGTCGGCTCGATAATGGTCATGCCCGGCTTGAGTTTGCCGCTGCTTTCGGCATCCCAGATCATGCTCGCGCCGATTCGGCATTTGACTGAATAGCCCGGATTGCGCCCTTCAATCTTCGCCAGAATGGTCACACCGCGAGGCGCAATACGGTTGATCTGCACCAGCGGCGTGTTGCCGATGGAATGCGCGTTGTCAGCAAAAATGCGGCTCATGGCTGGGTCCTTATGCAGCGTTGGAGAAGCCCTCAAGGGTATGCCTCACACCCCTCGTGCGTCCAGTCGCGACGAACGGGGGCACGCTCGTGTGGCCGATCGTTGAACTGACCGAGTCACCATGTGACGTCCCATTCAGAGACTGAATAAGCCGTCTGCGTTCACAGTCGACCGGGCGCCGCGTTATAGTCGGGCATGACTTTTATTCCGCCCGCCCTGCCCGGCCAGGCCGGCGTTACCGTTCGAGGAATTACCGATGAAGTTCGAAGGCACCCGCGCATACGTCGCCACCGATGACCTGAAGCTGGCGGTCAACGCCGCGATCACCCTGGAGCGACCCTTGCTGGTCAAGGGCGAACCCGGCACCGGCAAGACCATGCTGGCCGAGCAACTGGCCGAATCCTTCGGCGCGCGCCTGATCACCTGGCACATCAAGTCCACCACCAAGGCTCATCAGGGCTTGTACGAGTACGACGCGGTCAGCCGCCTGCGTGACTCGCAGTTGGGCGTGGACAAGGTCCATGACATCCGCAACTACCTGAAAAAGGGCAAGCTGTGGGAAGCCTTCGAGTCCGAAGAGCGGGTGATTCTGCTGATCGACGAAATCGACAAGGCCGACATCGAGTTCCCGAACGACCTGTTGCAAGAACTCGACAAGATGGAGTTCTACGTTTACGAGATCGACGAGACCATCAAGGCCAAGCAGCGCCCGATCATCATCATTACTTCCAACAACGAGAAAGAGCTGCCGGACGCCTTCCTGCGCCGCTGCTTCTTCCACTACATTGCTTTCCCGGATCGCGTCACCCTGCAAAAGATCGTCGACGTGCACTACCCGGACATCAAGAAAGACCTGGTCAGCGAAGCGCTGGACGTGTTCTTCGACGTGCGCAAAGTCCCGGGTCTGAAGAAAAAGCCCTCGACTTCCGAACTGGTGGACTGGCTCAAGCTGCTGATGGCCGACAACATCGGCGAAGCGGTGCTGCGCGAACGCGATCCGACCAAAGCTATCCCGCCACTGGCCGGCGCCCTGGTGAAGAACGAACAGGACGTGCAGTTGCTTGAGCGTCTGGCGTTCATGAGCCGTCGCGGCACCCGCTGATACTCTTTTTACAAGATCAAGGGCGAAAGCCATGCTGCTCAACCTGTTCAATGAAATGCGTGCAGCCAAGGTGCCGGTCTCGGTGCGTGAGCTGCTGGACCTGATCAACGCGCTCAAACAACGCGTGATCTTCGCCGACATGGACGAGTTTTATTACCTGTCGCGAGCGATTCTGGTGAAGGACGAACGGCATTTCGACAAGTTCGACCGGGCGTTCGGGGCCTACTTCAATGGCCTGGAAAAACTCGACGACCACCTTCAGGCACTGATTCCCGAAGACTGGTTGCGCAAGGAATTCGAGCGCTCGCTGACCGATGAGGAACGGGCGCAGATCCAGTCCCTCGGCGGTCTCGACAAGCTGATCGAAGAATTCAAGAAGCGCCTGGAAGAACAGAAAGAACGCCATGCCGGCGGCAACAAGTGGATCGGCACCGGTGGTACCAGCCCGTTCGGCTCCGGCGGTTTCAACCCGGAAGGGATTCGGGTCGGCGATGCCGGCAAACGTCAGGGCAAAGCGGTCAAGGTCTGGGACCAGCGCGAGTACAAGAACCTCGACGATCAGGTCGAATTGGGCACACGCAACATCAAGGTGGCGCTGCGGCGGCTGCGCAAATTCGCTCGCCAAGGTGCAGCGGATGAGCTGGACATTGACGGCACCATCGATCACACCGCTCGCGACGCGGGGCTGCTGAATATTCAGATGCGCCCGGAGCGACGTAACACCATCAAGTTGTTGCTGTTGTTCGACATCGGCGGTTCGATGGACGCCCATGTGAAGATCTGCGAAGAGCTGTTCTCGGCCTGCAAGACCGAGTTCAAACACCTGGAGTACTTCTACTTCCACAACTTCATTTATGAATCGGTGTGGAAGAACAACATGCGCCGTGGCTCGGAACGCACGGCCACCATGGACCTGCTGCACAAGTACGGCGCCGACTACAAAGTGATCTTCGTCGGCGACGCCGCGATGGCGCCTTACGAAATCACCCAGGCCGGCGGCAGCGTCGAGCACTGGAACGAAGAAGCCGGTTACGTCTGGATGCAGCGCTTCATGGAGAAGTACAAGAAACTCATCTGGATCAACCCATACCCGAAAGACACCTGGGGCTACACCTCCTCGACCAACATCGTGCGCGATCTGATCGAGGACCGGATGTTCCCGCTGACCTTGCGCGGGCTGGAAGAAGGGATGCGGTTTTTGTCTAAATAGTCTTCGCTGCCTGTTCGGGCCCTATCGCGAGCAAGCTCGCTCCCACATTGGATCGGTGTTGCTCACACGTTTTGTGAACGACACTTACCCCTGTGGGAGCGAGCCTGCTCGCGATGCTTTTAGCGGTTCACAAACCTGTGCAAATACTCAACCTGCTGCCGATGCGCCGTCTCCTGCACCACAGGCGCCAATCGGACCTGTTGCCCCGGCAAACACTGTGCCAGCCGTGCCAACGCCAACGGCGTCAACGCCCCTAACCGTGGATAACCGCCAATGGTCTGCCGATCATTGAGCAACACGATCGGCTGCCCGTCCGGTGGCACCTGAACCGCGCCCAGCGGAATGCCTTCGGAGATCATCGGCTTGCCTTGATACTGCAACGCCGTCCCCAGCAAGCGGATGCCCATGCGATCGGCACGGCTGTCGAGGGTCCAGACGCGGTTGAAGGCATCGAACAGGCTTTGCCCGCTGAACTCGCCGTGTTGCGCACCGAGCACCAGATCCAGCGGCTGAGTCAGTTTGAAGTCTGGTCGCTGCTCGTGCGGCACCTCCCGCAATGTCTGCGCCGGCCCGGAGTAACCCAACTCGGTACCTCGTGCCAGGGCCCGACCAAAACCGTCCAGCCCCCCGAGTTCTTCGCGCACCACCGTCGCACAACTGCCCAACACCTGGGGCGCGTTGAAACCGCCGGGTGCCGCCAGATAGGTACGCGCACCGAGTAATGGCTGGGTGAATTGCAAACGCTGGCCTTTTTTGAGGTTAAAGCTGCGCCACGGCGCCAATGGCTGACCGTCCAACAATGCACCCAGGTCCGCCCCCGCCAGCGCCAGGCAGCAATCATCCTGCGCCTCCAGGGTCAAACCGCCGAGGGTCACTTCAATCACCGCCGCCTCCAGCGAGTTGCCCAGCAGCCAGTTGGCCCAGGACATCGACAGCCAATCCGCCGCACCGCCCTGGGTTACGCCCAGATGCCGCACGCCAAACCGACCGGCATCCTGCAGCAGGCACAGCGGTGTGCTGGCTTCGATCGTCAAACGGCTCATGCCAGCACCTCCAGCGGCGTATCGTCGCCGCCCAGATTGACGAACTCGGCATGACTGACCGCTGAAAAACGCACTGTATCGCCCGGTTGCATCAGGCTGTAGCCCTCACGCTCGCGGTCGAACAGTTTGGCCGGGGTGCGACCGATCAGGTTCCAGCCACCCGGCGATACCACCGGATAAGCCGCTGTCTGCCGCTCGGCAATCCCCACACTGCCGGCCGCCACGCGCTTGCGTGGAGTATTCAAACGGGGCGCGGCCAGCACTTCTTCAACCAGTCCCATAAAGGCAAACCCCGGCGCAAACCCCAATGCGAACACCTGATACTCGCGTTCACTGTGGCGGCGAATCACCTCCGCCACGGCCAGCCCGCTGCGCTGCGAAAGCAGGTTCAGTTCAGGCCCGACACTCAAGTCATACCAGACCGGTAACACGTGGCAATGACCACCGGACTGGGCGTTGGGTGTCAAATCAGTCAAGGCTTCGGCGATCAGTTCTCGCGCCTGAGCCGGGCTCAACGCGAGCAGATCGTAGTGCACCATCAAGGTCGTATAGGACGGCACCAGATCGATCAAATGCCCGGCAAACCCTGCGCGCAGTCGCTCGCTGGCGGCGAGCATCCACGGCATGTTGGTTTCAGCGATTTCATCGAACAACCGCACCATCAGGCAATCGATGGCTACCACTTCAACCCGTGGTTTCATGGCGCACTCTGCAGATTCAAAGCCTCACGGATCCGCTGCACAGCAGCCACCGAACTGGCGTTATCGCCATGCACACACAGGGTGTTGGCCTGCAAATGCAAGGCGCTGCCGTCGCTGGCAACCAGGCTGTCACCGCGAGCGATGGTCAGTGCCTGTTCTATGATTTTCTCTGGATCGTGATGCACCGCACCCGGCAACTGCCGCGAAACCAGATGCCCGGCGCTGTCATAGGCCCGATCGGCGAACGCTTCGAACCACAGCGTCACACCGTACTCATCGCCCATCAGCTGAGCCGCACGGTTGTCGCGAGTCGCCATCAGCATCAGCGGCAGTTGCCGGTCATACGCCGCAACGGCCTGAATCACCGCCCGCAGCTGCGCAGGGTTGGCCATCATGTCGTTGTACATCGCACCGTGGGGTTTGACGTAACTCACGCGAGTACCCTGCGCCCGGCAAATGCCGTCCAGCGCGCCGATCTGGTAGTGCAGAAGATCCTGAAGTTCCTGCGCGGTGTAGGCCATGGAACGGCGGCCAAATCCCACCAGGTCCTGATAGGCCGGATGAGCACCAATCTGTACGCCATGACTCAGCGCCAGGCTGACAGTCTTGCGCATGATGCTCGGGTCGCCCGCATGAAAGCCGCAGGCAATGTTGGCGCAATCAATGTACGGCATCACTTCGGCATCCAGACCCATGGTCCAGTGACCAAAGCTTTCGCCGATATCGCAGTTCAATAGCAGACGGCTCACGGTGGACGCTCCTATAGGCTGTTGTTGTTTTAGCTGCGGGACATTTCTGTATGCCCCAAAGATTATCAGTTACTGCGCATCGAGTGCTTGCCGCGGGTTTCCGGCAGGCTTAACGCTGCCAGGATCATTTCACCTATCAATACCTCGTCTTGAGCAAACCCATGGCCAGCCTCTGAAAAGGAAATCCTCACAGCAAGTAGGAATTGCTATCATTTGCATTATTATTTTAAGACGGTATTCTTTGCGCGCTTTCAGCTAAACAACTGTCCAGAAGGAGTCGGACCTGATGCGCGCCTACACGCAAAAACAGCAGCAATTGCTCTCACACTGGAGCGAAGCCCTCGGCACCCAGGCTTTCCAGTCCCACCGCATCACCCTCGACCATTTGAGCAATGCCCTGGAGCCCGCCGCCCAGCGTTGCTTCCAACGCCTGATCCAGGCGCTGTTCCGCGAAGGTCTGATCAACCCTGACGCCTGCGAATACGACGACAACAGCCGTTGCTGGCTGCCGCTTGGCGATGGCGCGAACCTTTGCTTCGATCATCTGTCGGGCGGAAGAATGAACAGTTGGGACGTGCGCGGCAGCATCGTCCTGCACTCCCCCGACAGCCTGCCCCACAAAATCCAGTTGCCCAGCGAACTGCTCGCTCACCTCAGCACTCAGCTCAACCCGCCAGCCTCCCCGCAGGTACTGCAACGTCTGGCCCGGGAACTGGATGACAGCTACAGCAACGACACCCTCTGCCTGGCGTTCCACCATGGATGGACCGAGCGCCTGAGAGAGCAGATCGACACCGAGCACGACGACAACCTGCTCGCTTGGCTCAAAGCCAGCCCCGACCACCAGAACCCGACGTCACTGCTCGAACAGTGGGGCACGCTCGGTCATCCATGGCACCCGAATTACAAAACCAAACTGGGCTTGAGCGCCGCTCAGGTCATCGCTTTCTCGCCGGAATTCGAGGCGAGTTTTCCGATCGTGTTGTGCGCCCTGCACCGTCAGTACACCCACGTCGAAACGCTGGCCGGTACCGCCGATTACTGGGACTGGTGGCAAGGCCACTTCCCACAAGCCGCCGAACAATTGCAACGCCATTTGCAGCAGCTGGGCCTGGAAGTAACGGACTACCTCCCGCTCCCGTCACACCCATGGCAAGCCGACGAAGAGCTGCCGAATTCGTTCGCCAACGAGATCGCCGACAACCTGCTGATCGTTACCGACATCGTCGCCTTCACTGGCCACCCGACCATGTCCTTTCGCACCGTCGTGCCAGAGGCCAGTCGCGTTGCGCCGATGGTCAAACTGCCGGTGGCCTTGCGACTGACCAGCGTGCAGCGCACGGTGTCGCCGCGCTCGGCCCGGATGGGGCCGCGCATCAGTCAGCTGTTGCTGGATATTCTCGATCTGGAGCCACAGATTCAGCGTCTGCTGAACATCGTGCCGGAGCGCATCGGTGTGCACTACGCGCCACAACCGGCCGACGACGAACGTTCCCGGCATGCCGCCGTGCTGTACCGCGACAACCCGCTGACCCTGCTGCAAGAAGGCGAACTGGCAGTCCCGGTCGGTAGCCTGTTCGCCGTCAACGAATTCGAACAGCCGTTACTGCGTGATTGGGTACGACTGGCGCAGGGCCGTGACGACAGCGAGGCCATGCTGGCGTTCTTCGATGATTACCTGTCGATTGCCGTACCGAGCCTGCTGGGCATTTACCTGATGTACGGCGTGGCGTTCGAAGCGCACCAGCAAAACAGTTTCATGGTGATGGGCGCCGACGGGCAGTTGAATCGGCTGTTACTGCGTGACTTCGGCGACATTCGCATCGATCGCAAAACCCTGCACGCCAAGGGCCTGGATATCCAGTTGCACGATCCGAAAATGACCCTGTACGACGAGCCCGGTTTTGTCCGCGACAAACTCCTGCACACCACCTTCATGTGCCACCTCGGCGAGCTGACGTTGCTTTGCGCCCGTCATTGGAATGTGCCGGAAAACAGCCTTTGGGAGCGTTTGGCAACGCACGTTGCACAGTGCTTCGACGCTTTGCGCGAGCGTGTCGAGCCAGCACGTTGGGACAGCGAGCGCCAGGCCTTGCTGGAACAGGACTGGCCGGCCAAATCGTTCATGCGCATGCGCTTGCACGACAGCCATGCCGACATCGTCGGACGCCTGAGCAACCCGTTGCGACCCAGCGCCCATGCTCGCTGACGGTCGCGCCTTGCGACTGCTGATCGTCATCCAGTTTGTTTCCATGGGGGCCATGGAAATGAGCGGCCCGTTCTGGCCCTTGCAGATCCAGCATCTGCTCGGGCCAGAAGGCGCCGGCTACACCGCGCTGTTATCGGCGCTGGTCTATGCCGGCCCGATGCTTGCGGCCATGCTCCTGACTCCCGTGTGGGGCCGGCTGGGTGATCGCACCGGACACAAGCCGATGATCGTTCGGGCGTTGCTGGCTCTCGCACTGTGCCAAGGGTTGGCGGCCATCACCCTCGACCCGTGGCTGCTGGTGGGCATTCGCGTGATGCAAGGCGCGCTGGCCGGGTTTCTCGCCGCCGCGCAAGCCTATGCCCTGGCCTGCTGCGACAGTTCCCGGCGCGGTCACACCCTGGCCCGTCTGCAATCGGCGACGGCCGTCGGCTCGTTGATCGGCCCGGTGCTGGGCGGTTGGTTGATGGATGTCTCCGGGTTCGCCCTGCTCTGTTATGGCGCGACGGCGATTTGCCTGCTGTGCGCATTGGGGAGTTTTTTCCTGCCGGCCGACAAGGCGTTGGCAGCGAAGAAAAACCCGGTTGCGCCGGTGGCCCTGCCCAAAGGCTGGCTCGGTGGAATCCTGTCGGTGATCGTGTTGATTCAGGCCGCGAAGATGATGCCACAGCCGTTCTACGCGCTGTACGTCGCCAACATTCTGCACGCCCCAAGCTGGCTGATCGGCGCTACTTACGCGGCGAGCGCCGCGACCCTGGCCATTTCCGCCCCGCTGTGGGGACGTCTGTTCGACCGCTGGCAGCCGGCCTACACCTTGCGCGTCATTGAAGGCGTCGCCTGGTTGTGCGCCCTGACGCTGGCGGCCACGGCGCTGGCCAACGAATGGCTGGGGTTTCTCGTCAGCCGGCTGGTCTGGGGTATCTGGCAAGGCGCCCTGCTCCCGGTCGCGTACGCACTGATCGCCAACACCATTTCCTCAAGCCAGCAGGGTTTTGCCCTCGGCCTCGGCAACAGCGCGGCCAAGGCTGGCGCTCTGCTCGGTGCCGTGCTCGGCGGAATCGGCATGGGACTGGTCGGCCTGGCCCACGGCTTCTGGCTGGTGGCGCTGACCTACGCACTGGCCGCCATCGGGATCCGCTGGGTGCGCTCATTCACCTCCGCGCCCGGCCCCTCGACCTTATCCACCCACACTTATCACAACTAAAAAAGACCACGTCATGACCCGAACCAAACTCTCTCTGCTGATTCCGCTCCTTGGTTCCTTCAGCGCCCAGACCTGGGCCGAGGAGATCGAGCAGCAACCCGGCACCTTGAACATGCAAGCTACCGTCGTCTCCGCGACTCGCAGCGAAGCGAGCATTGCCTCGATCCCGGGCTCGGTCCAGGTGATCGACGAACAGCAGGTCCGCGAGCAGAGCGGCGCGGGTCGTCGGGTCTCCGACATTCTCGGACAATTGGTCCCCGGCCTTGCACCCTCCAGCGGTGGAATGAGCAACTTCGGCCAGACCCTGCGCGGGCGCAACATGCTGGTGTTGATCGACGGCGTATCGCAGAACGCTACGCGCGATAATTTCCGCCAGCTCAACAGCATCGCACCGGCCAGCATCGAGCGTATCGAAGTGATCTCCGGCGCCAGCAGCATCTACGGCGCCGGTGCTTCGGGCGGCATCATCAACATCATCACCAAGCGCAATCAGGGCCAGGACATTGCCTACAGCAGCAAACTCGGCCTGAGCAGCGGCAACAACCTCAATAGCAAAGGTTTCGCCTACGAAGCTTTCCAGAGTGCCACCGGGCGCAAGGACGCGCTGGACTGGTATGTGTCCGCCGACCTGACCCAGCGTAACGATCAGTTCGATGGCAACGGCAAGCGCATCCCTCAGGACACCTCTCAGGGCAGCAACATGGACACCGAAACCTATGACCTGCAAGGTCGTTTTGGTTACGAACTGGATGCCGACAAAAAACTCAGCCTGTCGCTGCAGGACTACAAGGATCAGCAGGACACTGACTTCACCAAAGACCCGAAAAACCTGCAACAAGCCGTGGCGGTCAAGGGGCTGAAACTCGACGACCAACCCTACACCCATAACCAGGCGGTCAACCTCAACTACACCGACCAGGACTTCTACGGTCAGGGCCTGCAGCTGGAAAGCTACTGGCGCCGGGCCGATGCGCTGTTCTTCCCGGACCTGTCACGAGGCAAGGCCGGGATCGCCGACAACAACAGCGTGCAGGATGTCTACGGCCTGCGCGCGGCCATCGACACGCCGTTGCCGGCCATTGGCAGCGCCACGGGCAATCTGGTCTGGGGCGCCGACTACGATCACGAGCGCTCCCGCCAGCGCGGTAACCAGTACACCCTCAAAGGGCTGACTTACACCAAGACCGGCACCACCTACGAGATGGGCCCGGATCTCGAAACCACCACCAAAGCACTGTTCGGGCAGATGTCCTGGGACATCGGTGACTGGACCTTGCGTGGCGGTGTGCGCCGCGAATGGATCGAAAGCGACGTCGCCGACAGCATCGCCTACGGTCAGATCGTCCAGACCGGCGTCCGCGCCACCCTGCCCGGCGACACCCTCAAATACGACGCCACGCTGTACAACCTGGGCGCGGTCTATCACCTGAGTGAACACCAGGACATCTTCGCCAATTACAGCCAGGGTTTTTCGCTGCCGGATATCCAGCGTTTCTTGCGTGACGTGAACAGCACCTTCGACATCCAGAGCCTCAACGCCCAGGCCATCAAGGTCGACAGCTACGAATTGGGCTGGCGCGGTAACTGGAACCAGTGGCAGGCCGACGTCACCGTGTATGAAAACACCTCGGACGTGACCCAGTTCTACGATGCCAATGACCGGGTATTGCGCCTGATCAACCAGAAAGAGCGGGTTCGCGGCATCGAAAACAGCCTGACCTACCGCGCGACCGATCATTGGTCGGTGGGCGGCACTTATGCGTGGGCCAAGGGCGAGACCGAGCAGAACGGCAAATGGATCGACTTGCCGGCGACACGTATCTCACCGGCCAAAACCACGCTGTTCGTCGGCTACACCGAAGACGACTACACCCTGCGTTTGCAAGGGATGCGCCTGGCCAGTTACGACGCTGCCGCCAAAGACAACAACGGGCGCGACATCGAAGGCTATACGCTGGTGGACCTGCTCGGTTCCGTGCGATTACCGGTCGGTCGTCTCGAAGGTGGCGTGTATAACCTGACCGACCGCACGTACGTCAACCTGTTCGCCCAAGCCAACGCCAAAGCGCCGTACGCCAATGCCGAAGGCCGTACGTTGAGCATGAGCTACTCGGTCGACTGGTAAAAATAGCGGCCTCCGTAGAAGGCAGTACCTACGGAGGCCGCGAGTTTTTTGACGGAGTTACAAGCCGCGCAAATCGCGTTCTTCGATCGGCCGGCTCTGGCGCAGGCGCTTGCCGCCCAACACCACCCAGTCAATCAGACGGAACAGGCATTCCAGGCCGAACGACAGCAACATCGCCGCGCTCAGCCCCCAGCCCATGGCTTCAGGCGTCAGCAAAAGCTGGTAGCTGTAGCCATTCCAGGATTCCTTGCGAATATCCGGGTCAGCGGCCAACGCCACCTGCAAGGCGCGGATGTACCACGGGCCTTGCATGGCCTGGAATTGCTTATCCAGCGCCAGTTGGCGAGTGAGCAAGGTACTCAGGCTGTCAGCATCGCTGCGAAACACCGGGTCGTCACTGGCACGGTAATGAGCGACCAGTGCTTGCAAATCACCTTTGAAGAACTGCTCGGCAGTACCCTGAAAGCCCCGCAGACCGGTCTGCGCTTCGATCAGATGCGCCTCGACCCGCTTGGCGTAATCGTTGATGAAACCCGGCACCTGCACACCCACCAACAGGCCGATCGCAAACAACACCAGCCGCAAATAACTGAGCAACATAGAAAGGTGTTCCTTATTCGGTCTTGCCTTGACTGACGCATTCACCGCGTCGCCACAGGCTCCATTGGCCCGGTTCGTAACGGGTCCAGGTTTCGTTTTCGGTCAGGGGTTCGGTGGCAATGACCGTCACCACATCGTTCGGTGTGGTTTCGGCCTGGAAGTCGACGATCACGTCCACATCCTTCAAGCGTGCAGGACCAAACGGTGCGCGACGGGTGATCTGCGCCAATTTGGTCGAGCAATAACAAAACAGCCAGTCACCGTCGCTCAACAGGCAGTTGAACACACCTTTGCTACGGTATTCAGCGCACGCCGCCACCAGGTCGGGCAGAAACTGCTCGACCTCGACCGGTTCCGGGAAGGCTTCACGCACGCGGTTGAGCACATCGCAGAACGCCGCTTCGCTGTCGGTATCGCCAACCGGCCGGTAAAAACCGGTGGTCGGCTGGAAGTCGGCGAGTTGGCCGTTATGCGCGAAACACCAGTTGCGCCCCCACAACTCACGCACGAACGGGTGAGTGTTGGACAGGCAGACCTTGCCGACGTTGGCCTGGCGGATATGCCCGATCACCACTTCGCTCTTGATCGGATAGCGCTGCACCAGCAGCGCGACTTCAGAATCACAACTCGCCGCCGGGTCCTGAAACACGCGCAGACCACGGCCTTCATAGAAGGCGATGCCCCAACCGTCCCGGTGCGGACCGGTTCGACCGCCACGCTGCATCAGCCCGGTGAAGCTGAACACGATATCGGTCGGGACATTGGCGCTCATGCCCAATAACTCACACATGGCGGGACTCTCGCTTCAATGCCTGGGCAACGTCAAAGACGGGGTTCGACTCGTGATGAACGCTGGGGGTTGCTCGGAACCGGTGGACGACCATAACGATCATCGCCAGCACCGCCAAAGGGTTGATCATCTTCCGGCTCGGCCGCCTTGGCAGCGGCTTTCGCGGCGGCCTCCCGTTCCTTGCGAGCGTTGGACGCGCGTTCAATGGGAAAGCGGATCAACACGACGATCAAGTAAATACCGAAGGCGATCATGCCGTACATGAACAGGTCGGAAATCGCGCGCCAGGCGTTGTTACCAACCTTGAACAGCAGGTCCAGGGCGGTAATGGCGATGGCCGGGGCGAATTTCTCCTTCACCGGATCGATGATGGTCGGGCTGAATAACAGCACGGCCACGAGCAGACGCAGGGGTTCGCGCAGCCAGCGCCACATCCAGCGGGTCAGGCGCATCCACACCAACAGGCAGCCCAAAGCGGCAAAGGCGTAAAGGCCCCAAGCGATCAGATAGTCGTTCTCGGTCATGGTGTCCATGGCAAGGCAGGCAAGTCGGGTAGAGACAGGCCATTACTGGCCTGCCTCCCCCTAAGAACCGTACGTGCGCCTTTCAACGCATACGGCTCAAGTCTTTAGAAAGCCCCTTGCGGAGCCGGTTTGTTCACTGTCAATCCACGGCTGTGAAGCTGTTGGTGACAAATAGGATGCAATAGTACCCGGTTATCCAGGGTGTCTCTACCGCCATGAGTGCGGTGGATAATGTGATGGTCATGCCATCCCGTTTCCTTCGTAATCGGTTGTTTGCACATCAGACACAGTCCTTTCTGGCTTTGATAGAGACTGAGAATCTGTTTGCGATACTTCAGCTTTTTCAGCATCTGTGCCGTCCGCAGCTTCTCGCCCATTTCTTCCATGGAAGGGTCGAAGGGGTTGTACTCCCCACTAACCTTCCTGTGTCGTTCGATCGGTGTACTCGCAAGCGAATACAGAGCGACCTCCTTTTTCGTCCCGTTTTCCTCCAACATCGTGGTGGCAAACACCCAACTTCTGCTTCCTTGAATTCGGAAATACTTCTTCCCGATCCATTGCAGTGACTTGTTCGGGTGCCGCCGCTTTGCCCAACGCCATAGAGCATGAAACAACAAATTATCCATGCGGCTGTAGGCCTGCTTGGCTACAACAGGCTGGTGATACAGCGCCCAGCCTTTCAAGATGGGATTGAGCAATCGAATCAAATACTCCTGCTTCGCCATCTTGTTGGCGTCGATGACCTCCTTCACCTTGTGATAGAACGCCTTGACGTTCTTCTTACTCGGTTTGATCAGAAGCTTCCCGTCGTACTTACGGAAATTCCAACCCAGAAAGTCGAAGCCTTGATCGGCATGGACGATATGTGTTTTCTCAGGGGATAACTGCAACCCGCGTACTGCCAGGAATTGCTCCACCCAAGGTCTGATTTCGCTTTCCAGTACCTCTTTCGAGTTTCCAGTAATCACAAAATCATCCGCATACCGCACCACGTTGATCTTCAGCTTTCTGGCCCTTGTCACGCCCAGATACTGCCTGAGCTGTGTTTCCAGACCATCGAGCGCCATATTTGCCAAGGTAGGCGAGATAATCCCGCCTTGTGGCGTACCAGCATCCGTTGCCTGTAGCTGGCCTTTATGAATCACGCCAGCCTTCAACCATTTCCGAAGAATCGCTTTGTCCATAGGGACGTTGGCGAGCATCCAGTCATGATTAATGTGATCAAAGCAGCCTTGTATGTCCGCCTCCAGTATCCATTGGGCCGAGACCTTCTTGGACAGGCAAACAAACAACTGACCCATCGCATCCGCCGTGGAGCGTTCGATCCTGAAGCCGTAGCTATTCGGATCGCCCTTGGTTTCTGCAATGGGGGCCAGAGCCAGCAAATACAGCGCCTGCATAGCCCTGTCAGTCATGGTTGGGATACCCAAAGGGCGTTCCTTCCCATTCGACTTCGGAATGAACACACGCCGTAAAGGTCGTGGCTTATATCCGTGACGCTTCAACCCATTTGCCGCTTTCCATTTTGCGTCGGGTGTATCCCAGAGCACGCGGTCGACTCCCGCCGTGCGCTTACCCTGGTTTTCAGTGACTCGCCGTACGGCCAAGTATCTGGCCGATCGAGAGCGGGTCAGCATCCGTTGCAGGGCTTTCACCCTGCGCCATTTGCCTTCCCGACAAGCCTTCGCAATCCGCACCTGCATTGCCCGAACATTCCGCTGAACACGACACCAATCGATGTCATGCCATTGTTGCGGAGTGCCAGAAAGCGCAGGCACGGCCATTTGGCTGTGCTCTATCATGCTGCCTTCCTCTCAAGTTTCCCCGAGCAGAAGACGTACGCATCCCCTGACGGGAATGGACGCTCCCGTCAGGGTTGGATTAGTAGGAGGCCCAATACTGCTGGGTCTCTAAGATCATTGAGACAGGTTCAGTCAGAGTTCATGCGACGAAAGACCACGCAGAAGTCTGCCCGGTTTCCCGTGGGGTAATGTCCCAACCCCTATCCGAGCCATTACAGCCCGGCTTTCGCTTTCTCTGCGATCCCATACCCACACAGCCAACAGATCCCCTTGCGGTTCACCTGCCCGAAGGCGGCCATACGGGCTTACCACGTTCCCTACCTGTCACACGATTGGTTTAGGGCCTGCCTTTTCACCGATGGTCCTATGACGACGTACCTCAAGCCTCTACAGAGGTATCCGACCACGTGCCTTTTGGCTCAAGCCTGACAGCAGTTTTGGCTTGTTCATAATTACGGCGTTTATCAGCAGTTCACTTACGTTACCCATGCCAACCAGCCTAGCGTCTCAACCCGGCACTGCTCCGAGTATCTATGCTTTACCTCGCGGCAAAAGCACACCCTGACGGGGACTACATTGTGAGAAGAGCTTCACACCTCACCGTTACCAGTGACGCATGTCTTCCTAGGCTATCGTTGGTCGCACAACGAGTCCGCTGCCACCTTGCGAGCAAGGTAGATGGACAATGACAGACAGAGCTTTCGCTCATGTCTCCGGTTTGATGTGAGCAGGGACTGCCGAGGCAGCATGCCCAAAGAATTGTTACCTCCTGTTTCAAAAGCAGGAGGAAACCCCAGCGGGGATTCTCTCCCGCATGGGTTTAGCCCTGAATAGGGCTGATGTGTAGTAGGCACTCCAGTACCGGAAAATCTGGTACTGCGGTCGAGCCACCGAGCGCTAATCGACCTTGAGTTTGCCACCGCCGCTGCGGCAAGTCCTTGAAGGCATTGGACTTCTGGGAGGGTTTTGTTTCTTGGGGTTGGATACCCAAGCTCTTGGCTTCCTTTCGGAAGCCCTTCAAGATGACTCTACACCTCGAAGTCTTGGAGACACGCTACGCGTGTCGCACAGAGGCGCTTATGATAACGGCTTTTCACCGATCAGGCTGCCCCGCTGACAGTGAAGCCCTTTTTGCATAATGCCCGAGAGCCCTTCATGCCCCTATCCGCCCACGTTTGCAGCGCCCCGATTGCCCGCAAGGCCGACGGCGATGACCCGTACGCCTGGCTGCAAGAACGCGACAGCGCGCAGGTGCTCGACTACCTCAAGGCTGAAAACAGCTATCAGGAAATGCAACTGGCCGACCAGACCGAGCTGCGTGAAACCCTGTTCAACGAAATAAAAAGCCGGATTCTCGAAACCGACCTGTCTTTGCCCTCCCCGTGGGGGCCGTACCTTTATTACACCCGCACCACCGCCGGTGACGAATATGCCCGGCATTACCGCTGCCCGCGTCCGGCCGACGACAGCCTGCTGGTCGACGAAAGTCAGGAACAGCTGCTGCTCGACCCCAACGTGCTGGCCAATGGCGGTTTTTTCTCGCTGGGCGCCTTCAGTATCAGCCCGGACCACCAGCGCCTGGCCTACAGCCTCGATACCAGCGGTGAAGAGATTTACACGCTGTTCGTCAAGGAGCTGTCCAACGGCAAGGTCAGCGAACTGGCGTTCGAGAACTGCGATGGCAGCATGACCTGGGCCAACGACAGCCTGACGCTGTTCTTCGGCGAGCTGGACGACACCCATCGCCCGCACAAGCTGTTTCGTTATCGTCTCGACGGTACCGCCGCCGAAGAAGTCTTCTTTGAGCCCGACGGGCGGTTTTTCCTGCACTGTTACCGCTCAAGCTCCGAACGCCAGTTACTGCTGTCGCTGGGCAGCAAAACCACCAGCGAGGTCTGGGTGCTCGATGCTTCGCAGCCACAACAGGCCTTCACCTGCCTGGCGCCGCGGGTTGAAGATCACGAGTACGACGTCGACCACGGCAAGCTCGACGACCAATGGAGCTGGCTGATTCGCAGTAACCGCGACGGCATCAACTTCGCGCTGTATCAGGCCACCGACACCGGCGTTGTGCCGACGCAAGACGACTGGCAAAACCTGATCCCTCACAGCGACACGGTGATGCTTGACGGCATGAGCCTGAATGCCTCGGCCATGACCCTGAGCCTGCGTGAAGGCGGTTTGCCGATCATCGAAGTTCATCCGCAGGGCCTGCCCGCTTACCGCGTGCAACTGCCGGACGCGGCCTACAGCCTGCATGTGCAAAACAGCCTGGAATTTGTGAGCGACAAGATCCGCCTGCGCTACGAGGCGCTGAATCGCCCGGCGCAGATTCGTCAGCTCGACCTCGCCAGCGGCGAACAGAAAGTGCTCAAGGAAACCCAGGTGCTTGGCCCCTTCGACGCCGATGCCTACGTCAGTCAGCGTCTGTGGGCGACCGCGCCCGATGGCACACAGGTGCCGATCAGCCTGGTGGTCAAACGCGAGATGCTTGGCCAACCGACGCCGCTTTACCTCTACGGCTATGGCGCTTATGGCGAAAGCCTTGACCCGTGGTTCTCCCATGCACGCCTGAGCCTGCTCGATCGCGGCATTGCCTTCGCCATCGCCCATGTGCGCGGCGGTGGTGAACTGGGTGAAGCCTGGTATCGCGCCGGCAAACAGGAACACAAGCAAAACACCTTCAACGACTTCATTGCCTGCGCCGAACACCTGATCGCCAACGGCTTCACGACCTCAAATCAACTGGCCATCAGCGGCGGCAGTGCGGGGGGCTTGCTGATCGGTGCGGTACTCAACCAACGGCCAGAACTGTTCGCGGCGGCGATAGCCGAGGTGCCGTTCGTCGATGTGCTCAACACCATGCTCGACCCGGACCTGCCACTGACCGTCACCGAATACGACGAGTGGGGCAATCCTGAAGAGCCAGAGGTTTATGATCGGATCAAGGCTTACGCGCCGTACGAAAACGTCAGCGCTCACGCCTATCCGGCGACCCTGGTAATCGCCGGCTACAACGACAGCCGCGTGCAGTATTGGGAAGCGGCCAAGTGGGTGGCCAAGTTACGCGCGACCAAATCCGACAACAATCTGCTGTTGCTCAAGACCGAACTGGGTGCCGGCCATGGCGGAATGAGCGGGCGTTATCAGGGATTACGTGACGTAGCCCTCGAATACGCATTTGTTTTCAAGGTATTGGGCATCGCCTGAGGAACTCCGTAAGGCGTACGGGTCTTAAATGGGGGAGCGGGCTTGCTCCGGGCGGCGATCCGACGATGGCGGTGACACATTCAACATCAATCTTGAATGTGATGGCCTCATCGCGAGCAAGCTCGCTCCCACAAGGGATTGGCAATTACCCACAAAGCCCGAACCCGCAACAGACACAAGAAAAAGACCGTGACGACATGTCAGAACCGACCCTGTTGAACAAAGAAATTCGCGACTGGCTGATGGACTGTGGCCTGTTCGATCAGCTGCAACTGGCCGATTTCACGGCGGCTGCCGGCTACTTCAGCATCAGCACCATCGCCCAGGGCGAAGAGATTTTCCACGAGGGCGATGCCGGCAGCTTCATGTGCATCATTCACTCGGGCCAGGTGGCGGTGCAGAAAACCAACAGCGACGGCCAGCGGGTGACCATCGCAACGCTACGCAGCGGCCGGGCATTCGGCGAAATGGCCGTACTCGACGGCGAACGGCGCTCGGCCAGTTGTGTCGCGGCGAGCGATTGCCAACTGCTCAACCTGGGCAAGGACTCGCTGGAAAAGATGCTCAACGACGCTCCGAAAATCGCCGCGAAGATCATCCGCGCCATTGCCGTGTCGTTGTCCAAACGCCTGCGCATGGCCGACGGCCAATTGCTCTCGCAACAGATTTAACCACCGGGGGATTTGGTTTTTTGCTGGGTCTGCTCAGGTGCCGGCAAGGTTTGATCCTTCGGTGGGTTGGGCATTTCGATCGGTGGCAACAGGATCGCACCGCCGCTGCCGTTGCCTGCCTTGGGCACACTGGTCGGGGTAATCTGCGGGTACGGCGTGGGGGTTGCGGTGCCGGGTGAGCCGGGTGCCGCTGAAGGCGTGGTGGGGATCGCTTGCAACTCTTGCGCCTGCGCCGCACTTATCGAGAGCGCGGCCAACACAATGACCGTTAGAATGGTGCGCTTCATCAATGGCTCCGTTGCCCTTGCTTGTTGCCTCAAGGCTACTCCCAACCGCGCAAGATTGCCTTTCTCAATGCCGGTTTCCCCTGCCCAATGCCAGTTTCCCTCCTTAATGAGAGCCCCATGAAACGTTTCGTTCTGCTCGACACCACCCCCATCCCCGAAAACGGCGGTGCCCTGTGCCTGTTCGAGTACGGCGAAGACTTCGTCATCAAGATCCAGGGCGGTGACGGCGGACAGCTGATGAACACCCGCATGCACGGTTCCGAGGACGCCCTGGCCGAGATTCCTTGCCGCAAGGTCGCCGGCCGGCCGAATTCACGGGTGTTGATCGGTGGTCTGGGCATGGGTTTCACCCTCGCCTCCGCGCTCAAGCACCTGGGCAAGACCGCCGAAGTGGTGGTCGCCGAACTGGTGCCGGGGGTGGTCGAATGGAATCGCGGGCCGCTGGGCGAGAAGTCCGGGCGACCGCTGCTCGACCCGCGCACGGTCATCCGCATGGAAGACGTGGCCAAGGTCCTGCAAGCCGAGCCGCAAGGTTTCGATGCAATCATGCTCGATGTCGACAACGGCCCCGAAGGCCTGACGCAGAAAGCCAACAGTTGGCTGTACTCGTCCGGCGGCCTGAGTGCCTGCGCCAAGGCCCTGCGCCCCAAAGGCGTGCTCGCGGTGTGGTCAGCCAGCGCCGACCGGCACTTTTCCGACAAACTGCGCAAGGCCGGTTTCAAGGCCGAAGAAGTGCAAGTGTTCGCCCACGGCAACAAGGGCACCCGGCACACGATCTGGATTGCCGAGAAACTCAAGGCCTGAGCTAAACTCTCGTTATAACCGTCATTAGTCTTTTACAAAGGTGAACCCATGAGTTCGTCAACGCCTCCCTCCAACACGGCCAAACTGGACCGCATCCTCGCCGACGCCCAGCGCGACCGTGAAATGGGTTACCGCGACAAGGCCCTGAAGATGTACCCGCACGTCTGTGGACGTTGTGCCCGTGAGTTCTCCGGCAAGCGCCTGAGCGAGCTGACCGTGCACCACCGCGACCACAATCACGACAACAACCCGCAGGACGGCTCCAACTGGGAGCTGTTGTGCCTGTACTGCCACGACAACGAACACTCGCGCTACACCGACCAGCAGTACTTCGGCGACGGCTCGCTGAGCACCCCGAAAATTGCCAAGGCGACGCATAATCCGTTTGCGGCTTTGGCCGGGTTGATGAAGAAAGAAGATTAAAGATCTTCAGCGCCTGAGCGGGCCTCATCGTCGGATCGCCGCCCGGAGCAAGCTCGCTCCCACATTGGTTTTGGGTGATCACAAATAGTGTGTTCACAGAGGATCCCCTGTGGGAGCGAGCTTGCTCGCGATAGCAATCGCCCAGACGCCACCAATCTACAATCTGACCGCCCTCTCGCAATCCCCGTATAATCGCGGTTTTTCTCGAAGGGCACCCCGCTCGTGGCAAACAAACGGTACAGCTGCATTGGTTTGTATAACCCCAAATCACCGGAGAACGTCGGTTCGGTGATGCGTGCCGCCGGCTGTTACGGTGTGGCGTCGGTGTTTTACACCGGCAAGCGTTATGAACGCGCCCGTGACTTTGTCACCGACACCAAGAAAATCCATCACGACATTCCGCTGATCGGCATCGACGACCTGAAGAAAATCCTCCCGCTGGGCTGCGTTCCGGTGGCGGTCGAGCTGGTCGACGGCGCCCGTTCGTTGCCCGAATACACCCACCCGGACCGTGCGCTGTATATCTTCGGCCCGGAAGACGGCTCACTCGATAAAGAGATTCGTGAGTGGTGCGAAGACGTGGTCTACATCCCGACCACCGGCTGCATGAACCTGGCCGCCACCGTCAACGTGGTGCTTTACGACCGTATGGCCAAGGGCAATAACACCCGTTCCGGTCCAAAATTTCGCTGATACGCTGAACACTGGATGGAACGAGACGGCCGCCGGCACAGTCAGTTTTATATCCATTGCCCCTGAGGAGACAGATCATGAGCGACATCAAACGCGTAGAACGTATCGACTCCACGCCGTTCCAGACGCAACCAGCGCAGAACGTCCAGGGCTGGGAACGCATCGCGAGCACGGCCGGCGGTGTGCTGATGGTCGGCAAAGGACTGCGCCGCGGTGGCGTGTTCGGCCTGATTGAGGTGGCGCTCGGTGGTGCCGCCCTGGCCCGAGGCATCACGGGCCATAGTTCGGCAAAAAGCTTCTTCGAAAAAAGTCGTCAGGACATGGCCAACGTCCGTTCAAAAATCGAACGGGCCGGTGAGGAACTGAAAACCCTGAAAGCCAACGCCGACGCGGCGACGGGCAATAAGACCGGGGGCTGATCTCTTTCGTTGTGGTTAGCGCAACAACTCGGTATCCAGCACTTTCGACGGCTCGCCGATAATGCTCTGGGCCAGCGCCACAAACTCTTTGGTGCTGACCCGCTCCAGCTGCATGGCGCCGCGTAACATGTCGTCCAGCGAACGCTTGTTGCGGGTTTTCAGACGAATTTCGCGGTCCAGTTCCTGCAGCAGTAACACCGCTTTGGCAATGGCCTCCGGACTGAGCTGATAACCGCGCAGAGTGCTGACGTTATGGCTGGCTTTTGCCATTTTGTCTTCCAGCGTCTGATAACGATCATCGCTCATGCCGCCGGCACGGCGCAGCAGCTCAATGGCGTAGTACTCGGCAAAGCCTTCGCTGATCCAGTCACTGCGATCACTGTCCTTGATCCGCCCGAACACCTGGGCCAACTCACGGATCAACGGGCTGCTGCCACTTTCGCTGACCAACGGCAACCGACTGTGCAGATAAATCGACTCGTGCCCGGCCAGGCTGCCGCGCCACATCGGGTCAGCGGCACCCACAATCAGCAGCTTACCGGGATGACGCGGATACAGCGCCTGCACTTGCGGCCAGACGAAGGTCAGCAGCGTCAACACGTCCATCCGGCGCATGCCCTGCCCTTGCGGCGAGGCGACCGTGACTTCGGTTTCACCCAGCCGCGTGCGACGGCTACCCAGGTTGCCGGCGAGCATCCAGCCCGTAGGCCGGTCGAGCCGCCGAGAAACATTGTCGATGCGGAAGCGGTTCTTGCCGATCCGCGGCCAGGCGGTCTCGACGCTTTTCCAGCCCTCCGGCAATTCGAATTCCAGGCGCGATACCAGTTCGATGCCGTCCTGCTGATCGAGGCGCGCCGCCGGCACCAGATCGTCGCCACGCATCAGCGCCCAATTCGGCGTTATGCGGGTATCGAAACTGGCGTTTTTCAGGGAGTGGCTGATGCGTACGCGGTAGGTCAGGCTGGCCTTGTCGGCTGCCGGGCGCCATACGCCACGCGTCGCGTTACCCGGTGTGAGCTGCCACTGACCGTCGGCCTTGAAATCGCTGTATTGGCTGCCGTCGCCCAGATCAAAATCCAGGCTGCGCACCACCGAGCCCTGCGCCAGCGTCAAGCGCACTTCGGCCTGATCGCTTTGCGGCAGCAATCGCACGTGGTAATCCAGATCGACTTTCCTGGCCGCCCACACCGGTGAACTCAGCAGCAAAAGCGACAATGCCAACGGCAGCTTCAACCCCACAGCCATACACACTCCTTCGTGCTGTTTTTCTGGAACGCCGAGCGTTAGCCCGCGCGAAAAATCAGATGATCTTCCCAGTCATCCTCAGCCACGCTGCCTTCGGCGAGCATGCGCCCGGACTGGGAAATACGCTCGTGGTGCACCGCGTCACGGTCGCCGCAGACCAGGTGATGCCAGAGTGGCAAGTCCTTGCCCTCACTGACCAACCGGTAACCGCAGGTTGGCGGTAGCCACTTGAACTGATCGGCCTTGCCCGGCGTGAGCTGGATGCAATCGGGCACTGAATCGCGACGGTTCGGATAGTCGGTGCACTGACAGGTTTTCAGGTCCAGCAGTTTGCAGGCGATACGCGTGTAGTAAACGCTGTTGTCTTCTTCATCCTCAAGCTTTTGCAGGCAGCACAGGCCACATCCGTCGCACAAAGACTCCCACTCCTCTTGATCGAGTTGTTCGAGGGTTTTACGTATCCAGAAAGGTTCGACTTTGGCGGCCATGGCTCAAGCATCAACATCAGGTGGTGAAAAGGCCGCCAGTCTAGTGCCCCAGCCCTCGCGGGCCAAGCGCTGGCGACTGTCGGTATAACAGGACTTGTCAGTTATCACGCCGCAAAGTAGCTTTGCGCGTCATAAACGTAGTCAGGAAACTCTTCCATGAGCGCTAATCCCCGCGTTGCCGAATATGCCATTCACCCACAGTTCACTGACCGCTGGTCCCCCCGCGCCTTCACCGGTGAAAGTATCCCTGAAGAAACCCTGCTGAGTTTCTTCGAAGCCGCTCGCTGGGCGCCGTCGGCCTACAACTCGCAGCCATGGCGTTTTCTCTACGCGCGCCGCGACACGCCGAACTGGGAGCGTTACCTGGGTCTGCTGAACGAGTTCAACCGCAGTTGGGCGCAACACGCCTCGGCCCTGGTGATCGTCATCTCGAAAACCACCTTCACCGTGCCTGGCGCGACTGAAGAAACCCCGGCCCTGTGGCACACCTTCGACACCGGTTCCGCCTGGGGCCATCTGGCGCTGCAAGCCTCTATCAGCGGCTGGCACACCCACGGCATGGCCGGTTTCGATCAAGAGCTGACCCGCAAGGAGCTGAATATTCCTGAAGGCTACGCGCTGCACGCGGCGGTCGCGATCGGCAAGCTGGGGGACAAGGCGACCCTCGCTGATTACCTGCAAGCCCGCGAAACCCCAAGCCCACGTGTTCCGCTGAGCGAGTTGGCGGCTGAGGGTGATTTCAGCCTGTAAAAACAAAAGATCGCAGCCTTCGGCAGCTCCTACAGGCGTACACAAAACCTTGTAGGAGCTGCCGAAGGCTGCGATCTTTTCAATCAGCTATCAATACCCGCGTGTGAAATCCACTTCTCCGCGCAGCGCTTCGCCCGCCTGATACGCCCGCAGATTTTCGAGAAACAACTGCACCATCATCGGCGGCGAGGTGGGCGCCGAGCTATGGCCGGTCAGCAGCAAGCCCCAGGCGGTCCAGAACGGATGACGCTGCGGCAACGGCTCCTGACGGCAGACGTCAATCACCGCACCCGCCAGATACCCTTCCTTCAAGGCCTCCACCAGGTCCGCATCGACCACCGCCACGCCGCGTCCGACGTTGATGAACAAGCCAGTCGACTTGAACTGCTTGAACAGCGCGGTGTTGTACAGATCGTGAGTGTTCGGCGTGTTCGGCAACAGATTGACCACGTAATCGACCTCACCGACCAGACGCCCCAAGTCCGCAAGCCCGGCAACTTCAATGAACGGCGCCTGCTCGCGCGGTTCGCTGGCGATGCCGTACAGCTTGACGCCGAAAGGCACCAGGAACTGCGCCACGCTCTGACCGATGTCGCCGGCACCGACGATCAGCACCTTGCGCCCCGCCAGGCTCTGACCCAGGCGGTTGTCCCACTTGCGCTCGACCTGGCTGACCAACCGCGCCAGCACTTCGCGCTCATGGCCCAGCATGTAGGTCAGCACGTATTCAGCCATGACCTGACCGAAAATCCCCACCGCACGGGTCAGCCGGTAGTGGCGTGGCAAGCCGTCGGCGAGCAACGGCGTAATACCGGCCCAGGTCGATTGCAGCCACTGAGGCTCGTGACCTTGACGCAACAGCGTCGCCAACAGGTCCGGCTGGCCGAGCCAGACCGGGCAGTCGGCGGCCAGGCTGGCCAATTCAGCGGAGTCGCCGCTGGTCAGTACTTGCAGCTCAGGCGCAGCCTGACGCAACAGTTGGGCATACACAGCGTGGTCGTGTTCAGCAATCAGAACGCGCATGGTTCAAACCTTCAAAAACAGTGCACAAGACCGCCGAAGGAGTGTTTCTCCCTCGATCGCGGCCCTCGCCAAAATAATCAATTCCATTGTTTCCAGAGGCTCTGGACAGAGCCCCTACAGATATCCGTCAAATCGGATCATTACGTCGCAGCAGCTCTTCCGGCAAGTGCTCGATGTACTCGTCTTCGGCCGGCGGCATTTGCAGGTGATAGCCCTGCTTGTCGAGGTTTTCCAGCACCAGCGTGATGTCTTCGCGCGAGAGCTTGCGCTCAGGCGTCAACACCAGGTCGAAGGCGTGATGCGGTTTGCCGAAGGCCAGCAGCAGGTTTTCCGGAACGCGCTCCAGTGCATCGCTTTTGAGCACATAGAGGTACATCTCGTTTTTCTTCAGGCTTCGGTAGATAGAGCAAATACGTTTCAAGGCTGTTCTCCGGCAGTGGCCAGGCTGTCGAGCAGGGCCTGGCCCATCAACTCGCGGCGCCAGCCACGCAGCGAATCAGGCAATTGGTAAGGGCCCTCGGGGAAGCCGCTCTTGAGCAAGGCTTCCAGGGTTTTCTTGCGTAGCATCAGTTCCGGGGCCATGTTCAAACGTTCGGCTTCGGCCTGACCGAGCGCCCGCAGACGCTTGACCAATGCCGCCGCTTCCATCGGCAATGGCTCCGGCACCGCCGGCGGCCACTGATCCGGCGAAACACTGCCCGCCTGCTTGATCAAGCCCAGCAGGAACTCACCGTCCTGACGCACGGTGCGCGGGTGCATGTCTTCGATTTTCGCCAATGCCCCGAGATTGTCCGGCTGGGTGCGTGCCAGCGGCCACAACGAGTGCTCACGCACGATGCGGTTGCGCGGCAGATCGCGGGCGCGGGCTTCGCGCTCACGCCAGGCGCAGAGTTCACGCAGCACAGCGAGTTGGGCGCGGGAGAGTTTCCAGGCCAGCTTGGCCTCGCGATACACCTCGTAAGGGTCGACTTCGCGGCGCAGATTGGCCACCAGTTCGGCGCCGTCTTCCAGGACCCAGGCGTACTTGTCGTCGGACAACTTAGGCCGCAAACGCACGAAAACCTCCGCCAGATGCACGGCATCTTCGGCGGCGTAGCTGATCTGGGTGTCCGAGAGCGGACGTTGCAGCCAGTCGGAACGGGTCTCGCCCTTGGGCAGCTCGATGCCGAGCACCTCCGACACCAGACGCGAGTACCCCATGGAGAAACCCAGGTTCAAATAAGCAGCTCCAAGCTGTGTATCGAACATGGGCGCGGGCAGGCTGCCAGTCAAACGCAACAGGACTTCGAGGTCTTCGCTGCAGGCGTGCAGCACTTTGACCACGGCCGGGTTTTCCAGCAATTGGGTCAGCGGCTGCCAGTTGTCGATCGTCAAAGGATCAATCAGGAAAGCGCGCTCGCCATCGCCAATCTGCAACAAGCCCGCGATCGGATAAAAGGTGTCGACCCGCATGAATTCGGTGTCGAGGGCGACGAACGGCAACTGCTGCCATTGGGCGCAAAACTGACCGAGGCTATCGTTGTCGCGAATCCAGTGAATATCGATGGCCACACGGCTCTCCCTTGAAGAATGGCGCGCAGTATATATCGCCCCCGGCGATTTCCGCGCACTGACTGAGCAAGAGCTTGAGCGAAAACACCCGCTGCACACCCATAATAGAAGCTAGTCGGCTTTATGCAGCACGTAGACCCGCGGCAAGTCGCTGCCGGGCAGAGTGTCCAGGTATTTGAGAATATTGAAGCCCGCTTGCTGGAACTCCGCCTCAAGCTCGACCCTGGTGGCCAGCTGACGCGGCTCCGGGTCCTCGCCAAACCGCGCACGCAGCGTGAAATAACCGTCGAGCTGTACCGAGACGATCAGCGTGTCACGACTGACGCGATGGAACTCACGCAGTATCGCCAAGCGGTGTTCAGTGTTTTCGATGTGCTGAAACAACCGCATGCAAAAAATGCAGTCCACGGCGTTTTCCGGCAAACCAATAGTGAATGCCGAACTCTGAAAGGTTTTGACCCGCTTGAGTAGCTCAACCGGATGGTGGGTCTGGGCGTGGTTGAGCATTTCCTGGGACGGATCGGTGGCGAGAATCACCCGGTTGCTGTGCTCGGCCAGTACCGGCCAGTTGCCCCCTGCCCCGCAGGCCACATCGAGAATCAGCCCCGGCTCGCCGGCCACCTTGAGTGCGCGCCGCACCAGTCGCTTGCCACGCCACTGCAAAAACCGCTGCACCAGCCCACGGGGATGCGGCTGGAGGCAGACTCGAGCGTGCTCCTGATCGTAGCGTCGAGCAAATTCGTGCTCGACTGAGGAAGGTGGTTGCGCAGACATAACTGGCGACTCTTGATAAAGGGAACGACTGACTGGCGACAGGTTATCAAGCGGCGCGTGAAAAAAAGGTTTAATAACGACACAGGCTCTGGTCTGCCGCTTTCAGCATCACGCCTGATGCAAGTACCAGCGCCAGTCCTGCTCCCCGACCTCGCCCATGAACTGACGGTACTCGGCACGTTTCACCGCCAGGTAAACCCCGAGGAATTTCCCGCCGAATGCATCCCGCGCCCAGGCCGAGCCTTCCAGTGCGCGCAAGGTGGTCAGCCAGTCGGTCGGCAGCAACTCGCTGGCCTGGGCGTAACCATTGCCTTCGACCGGTGCGCCGGGGTCGCGCTGTTCGCGAATGCCGCGATGGATACCGGCCAGAATCGCTGCGGCCGCCAGGTAAGGGTTAGCGTCAGCGCCACAAATGCGGTGCTCGATGTGCCGGGAAAACGCCGGTCCGCCCGGCACTCGCAGGCTAACGGTGCGGTTGTCCACGCCCCAGGTCGCGGCCAGCGGCGCGTAGCTGTTGGTCTGAAAACGCCGATAGGAGTTGGCATTCGGGCAGAACATCAGCAAGGAATCGAGCAAGGTGCTGAGCATGCCACCAACCGCGTGTTTGAGCAGTGGCGTACCGTCCGGCGCTTCGCTGGCAAACAGGTTGTTACCGTCCTTGTCCGCCAGGCTGACGTGCATGTGCATACCGGCGCCCGCCAGGTCATCAAAGGGCTTGGCCATAAAACACGCGACCATCTCGTGCTTGTGCGCCACGCCTTTGACCAGACGCTTGTAACGCACCGCTTCGTCCATTGCTTGCAAGGCGTCGCTGCGGTGTTCAAGGGTGATTTCCACCTGACCCGGGGCATACTCGGAAATCGCCGTGCGTGCCGGAATACCCTGGAGTTTGCAGGCCGCATAGAGGTCGGCGAGAAACGGTTCGATCTGTTCCAGCTCACGTAACCCGTAGACCTGGGTCGCTCGTGGCCGGCCTCCGTCGACATCCCTCGCCGGTTGTGGTCGACCATTACTGTCGCGTTGCTGGTCGAGCAGGTAAAACTCCAGCTCCGCCGCCATCACCGGGTAATAACCGTCAGCCTTCAGCCCGTCGATGACCTTGGCCAGCAAATGCCGCGGATCGGCCACGGTCGCCGGCATGCCCTCCTCCGGGTGCATGCTGACTTGCACCGCCGCCATCGGAATCTGCCGCCACGGCATGCGCTGCAAACTGCCGCTAACCGGATAGGCGCGGCAGTCGATGTCGCCGACCTCCCAGACCAACCCGGAGTTTTCCACGTCCTCGCCATTGATCGTCAACCCGAGGATGGTGCTCGGCAGTGGCCGGCCACTTTCATAGACCGCCAGCAGTTCATCGCGATGGAGCAATTTGCCCCGTGGCACGCCGTTGTTGTCGAGGATGAACAACTCGAACATCTCGATATCCGGGTTGAGCTCAAGAAAGGTCAGGGCTTCTTGCTTCGGGGCAAAGGGGGTCGTGGCAAAACTCATGGGAACTCTCTATTTACGCGTCAGGCAAGCGCGCAGGCGCTGCCGGTTGTATCCATCGCCGCTGGCGAGGATTTGTCTGAAAACTCAACGGGAAATAGAGGCATCCGGTGGGCGCGCATGGCGACAGTGCCATAGCGCCCAAAAGGCCAGTTCAGAAGGAAGTGCAGACAGGTTCAGCGCGGTAGCGGGTGTGAATCGACGGCGATGCTGACGACATGACGCATGAGCGCCAGGCAAAGCTTCGGGGTGAGTGCCGACTGAGCAACCGTCCATAAAGTAAACCGCAGAACACAGAGGCTGAGCAGCGTCACACGCAGCGATAAGTCGTTAAATCCAGACTTGAAGAACCTTGGTTGCTGATTGGCTAAACATTCGCTGGGGTGTTTGTTGATCGACGCGGCAGCGGGATTGTTGTTACCAGGAACCATAAGGAATTCCGAATTTTTCTACGTAGGCTTTGGATTCTTCTGAAAGGGGTCGATGTTTTCCGTTGGACATGCCTCCGTAGGGGCCTTCGGGGTTGATCGTGCCTACTACGCGGGTGACCTCGGTTGCCTTCAGGCACGGGCCTCCCAAATACACTTTGGCGATACCGCCAGGTGCCAAGCCAATAATCAGAATGTTTCGGTAATCGGTTTTCCATTTGCCAACCGCGCCGCAATAAGCTTCTTCGCTCTTGAGCATGGTGGTTCGAGCCGATTCGGGGATTTCGATATACGCCTCATAGGTTTGCGGCTCGGCCAGCGATTGCCAGCGCACGTAGACCAAACGGGGTAGGTCAGCTCCGATTACGCGCCGGCCACTGCCCGTCGGATGCTCAGGCCACCCTTTGGGTTTGCCGCGAAACGTCGTTGGTATGCCTTTACTGAAGGCCGTCGGATAGCCGGTAGACACTCTTCCGCTGCCCGCACCGCGGAACACACGCTCATTGATATCAACGACATCCGCCGTTTCAATCCAGGCTTCCATGTAAGGTCGGCCGAAGAAATTGAGATCCCAGGTTTCATATGGAAGTGCTCGACTTTTTCCGAGCGCGCACCCGCCCAATAAAAAGGCCATCAACAGCACAAAGCTTTTCTTAAGCATTGGGATGTACCACCCGCACATGCGAAAAACAAGGTTCTTAACTCCATGAAATAACGCTCTTTACCAGCTTCCATAGGGAATGCCGAACTGGTCGATGTAGGCTTTGGATTCTTCTGACAGAAAGTAATACTCACCATTTGTCTTGCCCCTGTAAGGGCCTTCGGGGTTGATCGTGCCTTGTACGCGGGTGACTTCGGTTGCTTTCAGGCACGGGCCTCCCAGCCACACTTTAGCGATACCGCCCGGTGCCAGACCAACAATCACCAGCTTTCGGTAGTCCGTTATCCATTTACCATCTGCACCACAAAAGGCCCTTTCGCCCTTGAGCATGGTGGTTCGAGCTGACTCCGGTATCTCGATATACGCCTCATAGGTCTGAGGCTCGGCCAACGACTGCCAACGTACGTAGATCAAACGAGGGAGGTCAGCTCCGGTTACGCGCCGGCCACTCCCGCCCGGATGCTCGGCCCATCCTTTTGGCTTCCCGTTAAACTTTGCAGGTATGCCTTTACTGAATGTCCTCGGATAGCCGGTAGACACTATTCCGCTGCCCGCACCACGAAACACGCGCTCATTGATATCAACGACATCAGCCGTTTCAATCCAGGCTTCCATATAGGGCGGCCCAAAGAAACCCAGCGTCCAGGCGTCATAAGGAAACGCTCGATTTTTTCCGAGCGTGCACCCGCCCAAAAAAAAGGCCATCAACAGCACAACGCTTTTCTTAAACATTGGGATGTACCACGCGCACATGATTAGTGGCTGGCCGATTGATAAACAGAATATCCAGATCGCTATTCTTGAAGCCTTTGACGGCGTTCCAGTTCGCGGAGAGATGGATATAGCACCCAACGAGCAAAGCCTCTTCGTCCAGGCTCAAACCCACACGGCGGGTTTCACCCAGTGCGTAAGCCATCAGTTTTTTGGTGATGGGTTGCAGTTCATCGGGTAACGCAAATTTTGGATCGTTCTCTTTGATTGGGTTAAACGGCACATCGTGTCTGACAGA
Organism: Pseudomonas sp. GW822-FHT02D10; assembly: GCF_058802345.1. Taxonomy (NCBI): domain Bacteria; kingdom Pseudomonadati; phylum Pseudomonadota; class Gammaproteobacteria; order Pseudomonadales; family Pseudomonadaceae; genus Pseudomonas; species Pseudomonas sp. GW822-FHT02D10. Next base: position 20,049 of record NZ_JBXAOB010000019.1, on the reverse strand, counting down.
CAACTCACGCATAACCCTCAAGTAAACCAAGGCCAGTTCATTACGCACTTCCCGCTGGCTGCTGACAGCCGCATACACATGCTGCCACTGTTCGTGGTCACCTTTGACCTTGCGTTCAAACTTCAGCCCCCAGGTTTGCACCTGCAATGGCAGATCATGGAGGTTGAACTGATCCTGAAGGCGATGCAGCTCGGTTTGGGTCCAGCGATAGGCAATGGATCTCGTGGAGGGCACGTGAGCATCCTCGGTGCTACGGAATGGCTTGCTCAGCAGAATCCGCTCGGCAGCGCGAGGCAGATAACCGCCGCCAAGGTCAGAATGAACGCCCGGCAGCACGATATCGGCAGCACCTGCACTGTTGAGCGAGAAGTTGTGGCGGCGCTCGTCCCGCGCCACCAGATGCACGACTTTTTTGGCCGTGTCCGGCGCCAGGTACAGGTTTACGCCGGAATTGTTGGCGTCGTGGATGCTGACGCCGCCACTGGAAAGGCTTGCGATGGCAGCCACGGTGTCGAAGATACCGATGAAGTTGATGGAGAGATCGGTCTTGACGCGCCAGGTAAACTCCTCGACGAACAGTGGCGAGTTGGCCGGCAGTAGCGTGGCCAATGGGCTCTGTTCTCCTTTCAACACTTCGTTGGCGAAATGCCGAGCGGCAGCGGCGCCCCGACTGAAGCCGAAGATATCGAACTCAATGCGTTCAACTTTTCTTTCAGGGTTCGACAGCTCAAACCGTCTAACACGTTCAAGAATGAGCGCCGGACTCTGCGCAACTCGCTCCAGAACCCCGTGTTCACCCAAGCCGGTAGCTTGTGAGTAAAGCGAGTCCTCGTTACCTGCACTAGTACCGATGCCATCCAGATAAACGCGGATGAACCCTATGTTCTCTTCAGCAGCAATTTGAATCTCGCTGTCATCCTTGTACAGGTCATACAGCTTCGCCACATTACTGCTGTCATTCCCATAACTGTTATCCGGCGCTCCTCCTTTGCCGTCATACCCATGAGCCTGACAAAACTGCCGAATATCCTCAGCCAGCGTCTCCAGCCCCACATCCCGTGCATGGCACCCGGCAACCGTTTCACTGTTGGACCGGTTGTTGCCCGTGCCATCGAAGAACATGCCGATCCGTAAGGTTATGCCTTCCAGTTCGACCTCTTCCTCCTCCTCTTCCAGTTCGTCCGGGTCGCTGCCCTCCAGTGGCGTGTTCGCCGAGAGAGGGGCCGGCGAGAGCAGTCCCGCCACTGCCCCCGGCAATAATGCATGAGCGGCCATGCCGGTCACCGGTTCGCCGCCCTCGACGATGGCCACACTGCTGAAGATGCCCGCTGCGTTGATCACCAGGTGATGGTCACCGGCCTTGAGCGTCAGGCTCATGTTGGCGTCGACCACCACGTTGGCGGCAGTGAGGTGGGCCTGCGATCCGGCCTGCATCACCAGCGAACCCACCGCCGTCGTGCTGCTAGTGCCATTGATCGTGACCAGCTCATCAGCGCCAATCACCGTGCTACGCACGCCTTGGGTGGTGTGCAGTTCGTCGCCCTTGATCAGGCTGGTGCTGTTGTTGTTCACCTGTTCGAAGCGGTCGTTGCTGATCAGGCTGCGGCTGTCGTTGAGGATCAGGTGCTCGAGGTCACGCTGGGCGCGCAGGTAGATTTTTTCCTGCCCGGCGCGGTCTTCAATCGACAGTTCGTTGTAGCCGCCACTGCGCGGCGAGCTTTGGCTGCGCAGAACCGTTCTGGTCTTGTTCTCGGGCAATGGATGAGCGACGGATGTGACCTTGTTGACCACGCAACCGGTCACTAACGGATTGTCGGGATTACCTTCCAGAAAGGTCACGACCACTTCCATGCCGACACGCGGGATGGTCACTGCACCAAAACCCTCGCCGGCCCAACTGGATGCAACCCGCAGCCAGCAACTGCTGTGTTCGCTGTCGCGCTCGGCCCGGTCCCAGTGAAACTCGACTTTGACGCGACCATATTCATCGCAGTAGATCTCTTCGCCGACGGGGCCGGTGACACGAGCGGTTTGGCAGACCTGCACAGGTTTGCGCGGCGGCAGCGGTGGGCGGTAGAACACGTCCCATGGAATGGCGCTAAAGCTGTTGCGGTAGCCTTGGGTAAAGCCGTCTTCGGGTTTGGCGTTATTGGTGATCGCTTCCTCCAGTGATTGAGGTTGTCGCCCAACGTGCTGAACGCTGACCAGCAGCCATAAGTCGTTGTACGATTTGCGCGGATGCTCGGTCAGGTCGAAGAAGTGACCGCTGCGCAGGCTCGGCTGGTCGCTGTTGCCCTCGGCCAGTTGATAGTCGGTACGGTGCCGCTCCAGGGCCTGCCGGGCGAGCTGTTTGCCGCGTTTTTCGTTCTCGATAAACACCGGATAGCGATAGTCTTCAAGCTCAGGGCTGAACTCGGCGGTGAAGCGGCTTTCCAGCAACAGGCTCGGGCGCTTCAGGTCGTAGTCGCGGCGCGTGGCCGTGCTGGTGCGGGTGCTGAAACGCAGGGAGAACTGGCTGACGATCGGGTGCTCCGCCACCAGGCCGGCGTCTTGCTGATAAGGGGTTGCGCCCAGTTTGGGAAACCAGGTCTGGTCGTCGCTGAACACCAGCACGTGGCCTCCGGGCGAATGCTGATGGTGCCACGCAATGCCGTCTTCGGCGCACAGGCGCTGGACTAGTTCGAAGTCATTTTCCCCATATTGAGTGCAGTATTCGCGCTCGGGACTGGTGCTGATATTGAAGGTAAAAGCATCGGCCTGGATGCCGTGACCTTTGAGCACCTGAGCAATGATTTGCGGCACGGTCAGGCGCTGGAAAATCCGCTGATTGTGGCTGAGCTGCAAGTAGTGCAGCGCCGGCACCAGGGTCAGCTGATAACGGGTCAGGCGCTTGCCGGCTTCACCCGCCAATACCTCTTCAATACGGCCATGAATGCCTTCGCCGTTCAGCCCGAACTGGAGAAACGCGGGTTGGCTGAGCAGGCTCTCCAGATCGAAATCCGGGTACTCGCTGACCAGTTCGACGTGGATGGCGTACAAGGTGCTGATGGCTTCGGTGCCGTCGAAGGCCAGCACCTTGAAATCGTTGCGAACACCGGGAATCTGCAGTAAAAAGTGCGCCGTATTGGACGGTTGGAACATTCGCTTATCCTTTAGCGGAATGGAAACAACGCGCGATATTCAAACCGTCCCTGGTCTTGCTCGCGAGAACTGCAGAGCACGCTAGCAAGGCGGCAAGCGAAATAATGTAGGAAGAGTCTCGGTCGTCAGTCGGAGCGCTCCGTATTGCAAAGTGTTGCGTCAGCATCCAACTCGATGGGCCCTACGCTGTGCCATCACACTTGGCCACAAATACTGACGCCGCCCCTTCCACTTTTGGCCACACTCAAGGACGACCCGATGAAAGCTCGTTTACTGCTCTGCTCCTTGCTCACATTCAGCGTCCAGGCCTATGCCCAGAATGCGCCCTCGCACCTGGACCAGGTGATTGCACGCGGTCACCTGAATGTCTGTACCACTGGCGATTACAAGCCTTACACCTATCTGCGTGCAGAGGGAGGGTACGAAGGGATCGATATCGCCATGGCCCAATCCCTGGCGAAAAGTCTGAACGTCGAGGTGCAATGGGTCCCCACCACCTGGAAGAACCTGATGACGGATTTTCTGGCCAACCGCTGCGACATCGGCATGGGCGGCATTTCGGTATCACTGGAGCGGCAGAAAAAAGCCTTTTTCAGCGACACGCTGGGCATCGACGGAAAAATCCCACTGGTGCGCTGTGAAGATAAACACCGCTATCAAACCGTCGAACAGATCAACCAGTCCTCGGTGCGGCTGATCGAGCCCGCAGGAGGCACCAACGAAGTATTCGCCCGCACTCACCTGCCCAACGCCACGCTGACCCTGTTCCCGGACAACGTAACGATTTTCGAGCAACTGCTGGAAAACAAGGCCGACGTGATGATCACCGATGCTTCCGAAGCACGGTATCAACAGAAGCAAAAACCCGGTTTATGCGCGGTCAATCCTGAGCAGTACTTGCAGTACAGCGAGAAAGCCTACTTGCTCCCTCGCGATGATGTGGCCTGGAAGAGCTATGTGGATCAGTGGCTGCACCTGAGCAAAGCCACGGGTGCCTATGATGCGGTGCTCGCTCAGTGGTTGGCCGCACCCGGTCACTGAGCACTGACCAGCGCTCTGAATGCCTCACTCGCCGCGCTGCGATAAGCCCCTTTGCGACTGAGCAATGCCACCGTGCGCGGTGGTAACGCCGGATGCAGCGCCAACGGCCGCAATCCTGGCAACTCACGGGCGATAGCCTCGGGGAGAATGGTCGCCAATGGTCCGCGACGAACAATCTCGACAATCGCACTGATGGAGTTGGCTTCGATGGCAATGCGCGGCGCTATGCCCTGCTGTCGGCAGTACAGGTCGATGTGCTGACGGGTCGCGAAATCGCCGCTGAGTAACACCAGCGACTGCTGGCCCAGCGCCTGGGCGTCGAGTGATTGCTGCCGGACAAAGCCTGGATGCGCCTCGCTGACCACCAGGCTCAAGGTTTCGGCAAACAGTGGCTGGCTTTCGATGTCCGCCAGATGACTGCCGGTGAATGCGATGCCGATGTCCAGCCGGTCTTCGGTGAGCGCAGCCTCGATCTGGTTCTGGGTCATTTCCTCGACGCTCAGGCTGATCCCCGGATAGAGGCTGTTGAAACGTGCCAGCAACGGGCCGATCAGGTACGCGGTGAAGGTTGGCGTCATGGCCAGCCGTAACGAGCCGCGTGTCAGATCTTGCACATCGTGTATCGCTCGTTTGGCCGCCTCCAGGTCCTGCAGGGCCAGCCGCGCATAACGCACGTATGCCTCGCCGGCATCGGTCAACCGCACCGTGCGCCCGGAGCGATCGAACAGCGGCGCACCGAGCGAATCCTCGAGTTGCTTGATCTGCTGTGACAGCGTTGGCTGCGAAACATGCAGCGCCTCGGCTGCCCGAGTGAAGTTGCAGTGTTCGGCGACCGCAAGCAGGTAGCGAATATGGCGTAACACCATGGCACTCCAACTATAGGCATGACTTATTGAAACCATAATAAGCCGGTCTTGGACGCTATAGCTGAAAACTTTCATCCTTGCCCCATCAACGACGCAAGGAGAACACGCCATGCAAGACATCATCGACGGCTTCCTGAAGTTTCAACGCGATGCGTTCCCGGAACGCAGCGAACTGTTCAAGCAACTCGCCACCACCCAAAGCCCTGGCACATTGTTTGTCACCTGTTCCGACAGCCGCGTAGTCCCGGAACTGCTGACCCAGCAGGAACCCGGCGACATGTTCGTCATCCGCAACGCCGGCAATATCGTACCGTCCTACGGCCCGGAGCCGGGCGGCGTGTCGGCCACGGTTGAATACGCCGTCGCCGTGCTCGGGGTCAGCGACATCGTGATCTGCGGACACTCCGACTGCGGCGCAATGACCGCCATCTCGACCTGCAAATGCCTTGATCACCTGCCCGCCGTCGCCAACTGGTTGCGTCATGCCGAGTCGGCCAAGGTGGTCAACGCCGCCCGCATTCACGCCTCGGCGCAAGCGCGCCTGGACTCGCTGGTTCGGGAAAACGTAGTCGCCCAACTGGCCAACCTCAAGACCCACCCTTCAGTTGCACTGGCCCTGGAACAGGGTCGCCTGAACCTGCACGGCTGGGTCTACGACATCGAAAGCGGTTCGATCGCCGCACTGGACGGCGCCACTCAGCGCTTCGTCTCGCTCGCCGAACACCCGACGACCTGTGCGCTGACCCGCAAACAGCCACACGCCGCCTGACCCACACTTTTTACGTAACGAAAGAGGAAATCACCATGCTGCAATCTCAATTCGCTCAAGCCCCACGCCTGGCCCTCGCCGACACCATCATCGACGCCAAGGCACGTAAAAACCTCTCGTGGCAGGACCTCACCGATGGCACTGGCCTGAGCCTGGCGTTTGTCACCGCCGCCCTGCTTGGCCAGCATCCGCTGCCGGCTGACGCGGCCGAGGTGGTCTGCGCCAAACTCGGTCTGGACCAGGACGCCAGTCGTCTGCTGCAAAGCGTACCCCTGCGCGGCAGCATCCAGGGTGGTATCCCGACTGATCCGACGGTCTACCGCTTCTATGAAATGCTCCAGGTATACGGTTCGACCTTGAAGGCGTTGGTCCATGAGCAGTTCGGCGACGGCATCATCAGCGCCATCAACTTCAAACTGGACATCAAGAAAGTCGAAGATCCGGAAGGTGGTTCCCGTGCGGTGATCACCCTGGATGGCAAATACCTGCCGACCAAACCGTTCTGATAGCAACAAAGACCGCAGCTCCCACGGGGGCTGCGATTTTTCGTGCGACCCTGGGAACCGGTGGGACAGACGTCGTGTTCATTACAGTTTCTGTCCCACTCTTGTCCGTGAATTATCCTACTGGCCATTCTCCTGGGACTATCGTTCCGTTAGCATCGCTCGCACACGTTTGCGCACAACTTGCGCAACGAGCGGAGTGAGACAGTACGGATGCTGAACAGTAACTTGCTTAGAAAGCTCGACATGCAGGACCTCATGGTGTTCATCGCGGTGTATGAACAAAGCAGCGTCACCGGTGTATCTGAAGCGCTGTTTGTCAGCCAGTCCACGGTGAGTTACTGCCTGAAGAAGCTGCGCACCAGTTTCGAGGACGATCTGTTCATCAATACCCGCACGGGTATGCGTCCGACCTGCAAAGCCAACACCATGTACACACACGTGCTGAAGATTCTCGAAAGCATCAACCTGTGCCATGCCGGCGCTCAGGCGTTCGACCCGACGCGGCAAGCCGTGACCTTCAACATCTGTGCACCGGAATACTTCGAACAGCTGATCCTGCCGCGGCTATTGAAGAACTTCGATTTCGCCGACCTGCCGGTGATCGTCAATGTGCACAAACTCGAAACCGACATTCCCGCCGACGAACTGCGCGATGGCAGCCTCGATCTGGTGATTTGCTTCGGCCCGAACGTTCATCGCAGCCACAGTGACTTCAGATCCCAGGTGTTGCTTGAGGACGATCTGGTGTGCGTTTTCGATAAGCGGGCGACGCCACTGGAACCGCGCATCAGCCTGAAAGCCTACGTCAAGCGCCGACACGTGTTCCCCACGCCATGGACCTCCACCACCAACATGGTCGACGGCTGGCTCGCCCAACAGGCGCAGAAACGCCAGATCGTCGCGCGCGCCAACAGCTATAGCGCTGCGCTCAAGTTGATCACCGGTACTGACTTCATCCTGACCATGCCCCGACGTATCCAGCACCTGCTGGCCAAAGACTCGGTCTTCAGCCATTGCGAAGCACCGAACGGCGTACCGGGATTCACCCTCAATATGCAGTGGAGTCAAACCAGCGAGCTGGACAGCGCCAACACCTGGCTCCGTGAGCAAGTAGTCAAGGCCTGTGCGGAACAGGGATTTCTCTGAGGGTCAGCGCACAGTGTGTCAGTGGCTGATGGCAGTCTTGGTGTAGGAATCGCGATCAATATCCAGAATCTCGACGCACAGCTGCACATCGACACTGGTGGGCCATTCGCAGAGTTCCTGCAACACCGCCAGCAGGCTTTCGGACAATTGCTTCTTGATCGCTGGCGAGCGCCCGCTCAGCAGGGCCAGCTTCACATGCACAAAACCACGTTCGCCCCGCCCGGTACCGACCCGGAATGCACCGACCTGCACCGCACGGCTCTTGATATCGAACTCCGCAGAAAACTGCCCGGACGCCACCAATGCGTTGTTCAAGCGCAACAACGCCACATCGGCATTGAGGTTCGGCAGGTTGGCGGTGTATTCCATGTGCAGGTGAGGCATTGCGATGCTTCCTAAGGATTGAATGAAGGGTCGTACCTATACCACAGAACAATCCTGCTCTTGCCCACGAAAATACCGCGTCGATCAATGCTCCTGCGTCGGGAGCGACTCGCGCAGTGCCAGCGTTTCCCAAGCCGCCACCAGAATCATCACTGCGGTCGTCAGCCCGCCCAGCAGCAACGCTGAAAACAGCTGATTCAGCGCGGCCGGCAACAGCGCGAGCAGCAACGCCAGCCCCACCAGATGAGACAACGGCGGCAAAATCCTATCGGCCATTACCCACTTGAACAGCGCGCACCCCAGCAAGAACAGCCAGGGCCCGGCGACGATCACGATAATTCCGGCATCGCTCGCATGCTCCGGGTGCACCAGCACCAGTTCATCGGCCACCGCACTGACGATGATCCCGGCAACGATCAAGACATGCAGGTAGGTGTAGGCAATCCGCGCCTGGCGCCCGGGGTCGCTGGAGTGCGCAATACGGTGGTGAGCGCGCTCGGCGCCGCTGTCAAAATACACCCACCACATGGCCACGCTGCCCAGCACGGCAATCAGAAACCCGGTCAGCGCCTGCCCGTTCAGCAGCAGATCGGCGAAGGTTGCACCGGTCACCAGCAGCGATTCACCCAAGGCAATAATCACAAACAAACCACAACGCTCGGCCATGTGATTGCCCTCGACGTTCCAGTCGGCCAGCGTAGAACGGCCGAGCCCCGGCACCCAGAAGTACAACGACGGCGAGATCAACTCGATTAGCAACGCCAGTGCCCAGCAGGTCAGCCGCTGATCGCCTTCAAGCAGCGCACCGCTGATCCAGAACACCCCGGACAGCGTCATCCACGCCAGAATCCGCTGGAAGTTGCGAGTCATGTTCAGGGGCTCGCCGCGCACCGCCCAGATCGCGAACAGCGTGCGGCCGACCTGCATGAAGACAAAGGCTGTGGCGAACATCAATCCACGGTCGGTGAAGGCCTTGGGTATCGACGATGACAGCAACAGGCCGGCAACCATCAATCCGAACAGACCCAGGCGAATCGGCAACTTTTCGGGATCGAGCCAGTTGGTCACCCAGGAGGTGAAGATCCACACCCACCACACCGCCACCATCATCAACGCGACCTGCACCGCGCCGGCGATTGTCAGGTGCGCGAGCAAGGAGTGGGAAAGCTGGGTGACGGCGAACACGAACACCAGATCGAAAAACAGCTCGACCATGCCGACCTTGCCACTGTCTTGGCTGCCGCGCCCACGCAACAGAGAACGGGAACTGCTCATGGGATGGATCTCCGGTCAATCATCGGGAATACGCGTGGAGCAAAGCAGTCCACTTACCCGCAAGCAAGGCATCGGCACTGGCCGTCAGAGCGGTTTTAGGCCCTGAGTTTCTGACAAACCGCGCTCGCTCATGAAGGCCTCGAGCCGCGCCCGCAGCCAGCGTTCGGCGGGGTCGGTATCGACGTGACTCAGCCAGACCATGGACAGGTCCAGGGTCGGCGTTTTGAACGGGAACGGTTCCATGAACAACTGGCCCGAGGCGGCCATCGCCGCTGCTGCGTAGTCCGGCAGGCTGGCAACCAGGTCGGTCCCTGCGAGCAAAGCCGGCAAGGCACTGTATTGCGGCACCGAGAGCACCACCTGACGCTTGCGACCGATCTCGGCCAGCCACTCATCGGCAAAACCGCTGACATTGGCCGTGTGCGAGACCAGCACATGGGGTCGCGAACAGTATTCGTCGAGGGTCAGAGGTGTATCAGAGACATCGGCGCGCAGTATGCAGGGCTGAATGTGCCGCAGCAGTTTGCGCTTGGCATTGGCCGGCAGACCGCGGGTCTGGCTGATGCCGACCGTGATGTCCCCGGACGCCAGCAAGTCCGGAATTCGCCAGTAATCGACATGCTGAACCACGAACACCACTTGCGGTGCTTCCTGACGCAATGCGCGCAACAGTGGCGGCAGCAAACCGAACTCGACGTCATCGGACAAACCGATGCGAAAGGTCATGGTGCTGATGGCAGGATCAAAGTTGTGGGTCAGGCTCAACGCCGAGGACAACGCATCCAACGCCGGCGAGAGATGCTGAATGAGCTCCTCGGCCCGCGCCGTCGGCTCCATGCGGTGGCCGACCCGGATAAACAGCGGGTCGTTGAACATCACGCGCAAACGATTGAGTGCCGAGCTGATGGTCGGTTGCCCGAGAAACAGCTTCTCTGCCACCCGCGTCACGTTGCGCTCAAGCATCAGCGTCTCAAACACCACCATCAAATTGATGTCGGCCTTGCGCAGTTCATTGCGATTCATCTGCTGCCCCCAGTCCCAAAGACTGGGAGCAGTGTAGAAAGGCCTGGGGGCTGGCGTCTATCGGCATAAGCGCCGTTATGCGACGGCTTACGTGTCCACCACACCCATTAACAGGGGCAGCAATGCGATCGCCCAATGCTTCTTCATCTATATGTCCAGAAGTTATGCAGCACAAAGGTGAAGGCCGGAATCGTCAGTGCCACTGCCCCGATCCCCAGCAAATAATGAAGCCCGGCCATTTGCGCGGCCCAGGCCACTACCATCGCCAGCAATAAACCGGCGCCCGAGACCGCCATGAAACGCATCAGCGTTCGGCCGTGCAGTCGGCTGGAAAAGCTCCAGGTCGTGTTGATCACGTAAGAAACTACTGTCGCCACAACGAATGCCACGCCATTGGCCAAGGGCGGCACCGGCAGCACATAGTTGATGAACAGCACGGCAATAACTGCGTGAAGCGCCGTGACCAACAGGCCAGTCACAGCAAAACGCAGGCCACGCTTGATCAGGGCTGATTTTTCGCCTGACGTCACGGCTTCTGAGCCAGGACAAACACCGTCAGACCTGCCAGACGGTTAACACCCATGAAGGGAAGTTCAATGCTGCACAAGGTCTTGAGCAGCGTATTGACCAGCGGATGATGCTGCTTGAGTTGCGAGCGTGGCGGCGAAGGTTGTGCGCCTTTGGGCGACAGCCGCAGCATCGCCGCAATCGGGAACACCAGACCGAAGTAGTAAGCGCCCTGCTTCACCGTCAAACCGGCGTCCCTGGCCACCGTCTCCAGTTGCGGCAAGGTGTAGCGACGTTTGTGTTCGAGAAAGTCATCGTGCCCGCTCCAGAGAAACTGGAACGCCGGCACCGTTATCAGAAAACGGCTACCGGACGGGACTTTATCGACGTAGGCCTTGAGCAACCCGACGTCGTCATCGACATGCTCCAGCACGTCCATCAGCAGCACCAGATCGGCGTCCACCGAATCGATCGTACGACGGTAGTGCAGCGGTTTACCGGCGGTTGTGGCGTCCGAGTCCGCGTCGTAACTGATGTCCACGCACCAGGCTTCGGTGGCGGCTGAATGGGTCAGCAGATGGCGGGTAAAAAAACCGGACCCGGCGCCTACGTCGAGAATCTTTTCGATCGGGGTATTACCCAGCAGGCGAGTCGTCGCCGCCGCTTTTGAACAGTAATACCAGTGCTGGTCGATGCTTGAACCGAGGATGTCGGTTTCCTTGAGATCCATGATTCAGTCCTTGGCGTTATAGACACGACGCGGTTGATGTCCGGCGCCATGAGCCAAGTCGCATTAAGCGGGAGCGCGGAAGGTGATGCAAGGGCGAAACTGCGGCGGTTTTGGTCATTCACTCGAGAAGGCGTTTGAATGAGAAACCCGCCCGATATCAAGCCAAACATTTTAGTGTATGACCTGATTCATGAGAAATCAGGGCATAAACAGCCTTAAGGCCTACCCCACGAAGCTGCCCGATCTGCCTGAGCAGCTTCGTTTCAACACACCAGGCAGATACTGCCTAGATTTCCTTCACCGACGTTTCGTTGTGGACGCTTTTGATCAACCCGATCACGTGCAAGCAATCCGCCTTGTTGACGTACGACTCGCCACTGGCAACCGTCTCATGATTGGCCGCCCTTAAACGCCAGCGCCATTGGCCCTTCCCGGTAAGCAGGGTGCCTCGGGATTGCCTGTAAATCTCAAAGTACATGGTTCGCTCCTTGCGACTGCTGATAACGACAGACTCCTGGTCTGTGCAGGCAGAGTAGACGAATGATTCAAGATTTAACGGCGTTCAAAAGTTAGCAAATATTGCCGAAGGAACACCCTGTCTCGACGAAAGCCAACAGACACTGAGGCCAGTAAAAAGGGTGACTGAGCCCAGTCACTTTTCAGGAAGCCGTACTTATTTTTCATACAGCGCCTATGCCGCATTCATCCCGTTCATCTCACCCAAAACCCCGCGCAAACAAGATCAGTCCGTAATCGCCCCCGGTCAATGCCTGTCGCGGTGACGATCTACGACAACAGGGGCTCTTCAGACCGGGGTAATGCGATAAGCGCAACGGCGGGCATTCATCAGCATGTGCTCCACGCGCTCGACCCTGGCTTGCAAAACCTGCTCGAACACATTCAGTTCGTCACGAATCGAGCACCCTGACGCGCCTGCTGCCCAAGAATGCCTTGCGGTTCAATACCCCGCTCTGTGCGCTGTACGCGACCATGGGGCTGTTGGTGATTGGCATGACCAGCGAGATTTTCGTGCCGTACTTCCTGCAAACCCTGCACGGGCAGATACCGCTGATTTCCGGCTACCTGGCAGCACTCATGGCGGCGGGCTGGACGTTGTCTGAAGTGATGAGCTCCGGCTGGCGCGAGCGTGGCGTGCGCCGCGCAATCATCAGCGGCCCAAGGTCGCTGCTTGCGGCGGCCGAAAAGGATGGAATGAGCAACTGACTTGATCGTTTCTGACCCGTGCGATGTTTTTTAATTTGCCGACTGCGACGCCGCCGAAAAAATGGGCTATTTTCCACCAACGTCCATAATGAGACTGTTTCGATTCAATCACCGTGTTGCACGTCACACTGCGTTCGTTGATCACGTCACCGTTGACGGCCGTGAGGCTGGCGTCCCGCCCGGCGATGGTGCTGCTAATGTTGCGTCTGTGCATTGATCAGCAGATTCGCGCCACTGGTGAGGCCGGACGCCGCCGAACTGGCGGTCACGCGCAGACTGTCGGTTTCGTCGACTTCCCACAGTCCATTGATGCCGCCCCAGTCGCGCTCATCGCAACCGGCCCCCGGGATCTGCGAACACGGCAACTGTCATCCCCGGAACAAACCTACAAACAAACCATCTGCGTCAGACCTTGGGCCGATTGACTGCCACAGCCTCACTCCCTATCCTCGCGCCTGTCACGACTCATTCGTGATCGGGTTTGACGGCTCGGCAATTCCAAGATGCGCATGGTTCCTCAACTTTGCTCGTGCACTTGTGTGCTCGCTGCACAGCTTAATGGTAACTGTGTGCGGGGCACTTTCGAGTGCGCCGGGTATCTTGGACCGGTCCGTCAACCTGCGCACAGTTGCCACCCATTCGTTTGACGGCGACCCAGTGGCAGCTCTCTGACTTCCAAGGAGCTACACCCATGACCGATCCAACCACAAAATCCACCCCCTTCGCCCGCTGCGACCATGTCGACCATTACCTGTTCGCCGTCCAACCCGACATTCCGTTACTCGACGCACTCGAACACGCCTCGGTCTACCTGAGCTGCGCCGAAGCCCTCGCCCATCAAGCCCCCACCGCCACCCGCCCGGAACACATCGCCTCGTTACGCTGGGCCAGCCAGCAGATGCTCGGCACCGCTCGATCATTGGTCCAGGCTTCGATCGACGGACTGCACGCCGCCCAACCGGGAGATGACGCATGAACCCGCACATGCCGATGACCAACAACGATTGCGATATCCCGGTGCTGCTGGTCGCCACCCAAGCGCCGCTGGATGTGCTGCACAGCAACGCCGCTGCACGGTTTCTGGCGGTCACACAGATGATGGAAAGCCTGGCCAGCCTCGACATTGCCCATGCCAAAGGCGCAGACGTGCAGCAAATCGCCCACGCAGCGGCCATGCTGCTGCGTGATGGCTGCGATGTGATGGATGTGTTGGGGCGCCAGATTCGGGCGCAGCACTGAAGTAACGCATGCGCAGTTCCCGCACGTTGCGGGGGAAGGACCAACTGAGCCTCAGACCGTGCGTGCAAAATCTTGCAAAACGATGGTGCTCAACGCCGTACCCCGCGATAACCATGTACCTCATCGCGGGGTACGATTTATTTGAGAGTAAGGCTCGTTTTCAGAGTGAGCCCAATGATGGAGCCTTCTAAGCCGCAATCAATTTGCAATCACCAACCTCCACGCCCCGTTATAAACGCCCTTACATAATCCCAGCGGTTAACTGTCCAGTACACAGCCAATATGAGTGACAAGGGAAAACCTACCCATATGAAAACCCAATCCGAATCAGTACCTATAAGCAAGGAAATGAGAGAGGCAAGCATCATAGCGATAAATGTACTTACACCCCAAACAATTGCCAGCAAGGCGAATGACAAAACCACAACCCCGAATAGTTTATTTCTTCTCACTTGAAGCCTCCTCATAAAATTTAAACCCTTTTTCACCCAAGGACTTAAAATACATAGCCATTGCAGTGCCATAGGGCGTAGGAGTACCCAATCCAAAAACAAAGTAATTATTATCCACAGCTCTCACAGCAACCCCAAATATTGACTCAGGTCTATTAAGACCATCTGCCAAGCCCATTTTCAGAGGTGCTTTGACGAAGCCGGCACCTAAAGACAGAGCGAAGTCAAATCCGCTATATAGCAAAGGACCGTAGTCGCCTGGAATTTGTGCAAAAGCTTCCTTGACAGGATTATTGCTACCCTTGTCATTAGCAAAATGATTCCATAAGCCCGTACCACCTTCGACCACATTACCCACGCCAAAAGTAGCCATTGGGATTCCGAGAACACATCCAGCACCCGTTGCACACAACGTATAACCAGAAGCCACACCCATCCCCCCACCCACCGCGGTGGCGGTGGCAGTGGCCAGTGGAATCACGTCTCGAGTCCCTAGGTCCAACACGCCGTCAGTAAAAGAATAGTTAAACAAGCCTTTATCTCGTTGGGCATCAGCCCACTCAAGCTCATTGCTTAAACCAACCATGTCCGCCTCGGTAAGGTAGGTATCATGATATTCCTTGCTTCCTCGATCATGTTGAGCCCAGCACTTGATGAGAAAGCATACCGCTTTCTCAAGATTCTCTTTTTTGAAGTCCCCTTTCGCGGCCTCGGCGTCGATGGCATCCACCTCAATGCCATGGATCTGCCTGTTGTAGACATCCACCGACACGGCATTACCACCCGCAACAACTGAGCCATAAATGCCTTTACCAGCTCCGGCAACAGTCCCCACGCCGGCTGCAATCAAGGTAGCCAATGCATCCTGGTCAACGCCTGTAATCCCGCTTTTGCCCAATGCCTCAGCGATAGCAGGCATCAGTGCGGCCGAAGCACCAGCGCCTATAGCGCCGCTTTGAACACTACCACTCGACAACCCCATCGCCGCTCCAGCCAAGGCATGCAGCAGTACTCGCGCAGCCCCGCCTTCAGCCCAGGCAGCTTGCGTTGCACTATCGGTGGCTTTGCGCTTTTGCATGTCGGCGTAATCGCCGATTTTATTAAATATGTCGCTAGCGGATGTATTGGCGACGATGCCAATAGCGGTGCTGCCGCCTGCACCACCCAATCCCGCAGCGATCAGCCCCGAAGCAATATCGGCGATCATTTTCTTATCGCCGCCCACCTGCCAACGATCTGCCTCTACCTTGGCATCGGCTGCTGCCAGTTTTTCCGCAGGTGTTACGGCCTTCTCGCTCTGTTCCTGCGCCGCATCGGCCTTGGCTTTGGCAACCGTACTGATCACGCTGCTAGCCAGTTGCACCGTGCTCTGAATAAGATCAATCCGCTCCTGCATCGCCTTTTCATCGGGCTTGTCCAGTTTCTGATTGGCGTTTGCGGTATCCCGATTCAGCCCGACCAGGTCATCCGCACCCTCGGCGTTACGCACGATGATGGTGCCTTCGCTGACCGCACTGCGGGTGCTGCTGTGGTCCGAATCGCTGAGCGACAGCGGAACGCTACCGCCCAGGATCGTGCCGGAGTTGCTGCCATAGGACGCACTGAAACCAGCCGACTGGCTCTGGATCTCGCTGATATTTTTGATGTCGCTGACGATCAACCGATCGGTGCTGAGCAGGTTCTTGTCCGCAGACGCCGCACTGGCAATCACCGCCCCCTGCAAGGTGGTCTTGTCACCGACAGTGATGTCGTAGCCACCCTTGCCGGCGAATAGACCAGTCTGGTCCGTCACGGCCTTGTAGTCGCTGTTCATGTTGCCAGCGGCCAGGCTGGCCGAAGCTGTCACCGGTGCGCCGTAGCAGAACGGCGGAATGCAGATGCTCCCGCCGAAACCGGCACTGCCCTGTTTGCTCCTCTGGGTCTCGCTGTCCTGACGCGAGGTGATGGTGAGGTTGCCATCGACCTGCGCCTGAATGCTATCAGCACGCACCTGCGCGCCGGCCAGGGTGGTGTCCTGCCCACTGTGCAGGGCGAGAGAGCCGGTATCCAAAGTGCTGTTGACTTGGGTAACGGAACCACCGGTGCCCATGCTCTTGGCGATTGACGCCCCCAGGTCGAGGGTGAATCCATTCTGCTCGCCGAGATTGAAGCTGGCGCCAATCGCGGTTTTGTTGTTGCTGCTGTCATTGGCCCAGTTAGCCGTGTTTTGCGCGCTTTCCAGGGTGATGTTGTTTTTAGCCAGCAATACGGTGTCGGCCGCTTTCAAGCTGCTGCCTATGACATGGATATCACCCAACGTTCCCGGCGCGCCGCCATCGGCGATGATCGCCAGGGTTTTTCCGGCATTGAGCGTGCTTTGCTTGGCGGTCTGACTGTCGTACTCGCTGGTGCTGGTGTTGTGGGTGCTCGCCAGTTCGGTGCCGATCTTGATCAGCGAACCGTTACTGGCCGAACCCTTTTTGTCCCCATAATCCGCGCCGGCGCCATCGGCACCGGCCGCCATGCCACCCAGACCATTGAACGCCAACGCCGCCTGAGCCAGCTTCACCGCCTTGAGTCGCGGATCGTCAGCGTTGTTTGCCGCTTTGACCGCACTGCGAATGGTGTTGACCGTATCTACAATCGCGCCGCCAACCACTCGCCCCACCGCAAAACTGCTGGACGTGTCGGTACTGCTCTGGCTCGCGCTTTCCATACCGGCGGCGATGGTCACTTTGGAGCCGATCAGGCTCATGTTTTGGGTGCTGACCAGGTCGCTGGCGATCACGCTCAGTTCACGGCCACTGGTGAGGCTGACGTTGCCCTCGCTGGAGCCAATTGTGCTGCCCGTCAACGTGGTTTGAGACGACTTGCCGGTATGGTTCTGGCTGCTGACCGACAGGTGCTGGTTGCCGGTGATGTCATCCACGCCCAGGTTGTTGGCGGTGACTATTCCCATTAGGTCGCGGTTCTTTTCCTGGTGCATTTCGTCGCGGGTGAAGGTGTTTTCCGCCGCGTTGATGGTCAGGTCGCGCCCGGCCTGTACGCTCAGGTCCTGGGTACTGACCAGCGATGAGCCGGTGATGGTGGCGTCACGGCGAGCGGCGACATCCACGGTATTGCCCGAGATAACACTGCCGACTGCCTTGGTTTGGGTTTCCGCGAACTGGTCCTGCATCTTGCTCGACTTCAAACCGCCCCAACTGCTTTTGCTGGAGCTCTTCTCGTGGCGAGCACTGTTGGAGTCGGTGACCGCGACAATCTGTACGTCATTACCCGCGACCAGTTGAACACCGCCTTTATCCGCCGCGACCTCGCTGCCTTTGATCAGCAGGTCTTTACCGGCCAGCAGAACGCTGTTGCCCCCTGAGGTCACCGCGCTGGCGATGTTGGTCGTGCTGGCCACTTCATCGAGCTGACTCTTCTTGCCCGACGAGCTTTTCGAGGTCTTGTTGTAAAAACTGTAATCACTGTCTTCGGCAGTCTGGAGGGTCAGGTTGCCACCAGCGACCAAGTACGCCTCATTCCCCGCACTCACCCGACTGGCAGTCAATCCCAGATCCTTGCCCGCGTTCAGCGCCACACTGCCACCGGCAGTGATCGTGCTGGAGACTTGGTTGATGTGGGTATTCACCTCTTTGTAGCTATCGTGCCAGCCTCTGGAATCACTGACATTGGCCGCCGAAGAAAGGCTCAGATCTCCCGTCGCGCTCATGGCGACATCACGCTTGGCATCGATCTGGCTGGCGATGACCGTCAGATCACGACCGGCAACAACCGACAGGTCTCGTCCAGTCGTAAGGGTGGAACCATGCTGTGTGATCTGTTTTTTCGAGTGTTCGGGGTCGTCCCGGGTGGTCAGCTGCTCGGCCGAACCAATGCTCACATCACGACCGGCGCTGATGAGCGTGTCGAGTCCGCTCTGCAGGACGCTGCCTTGGTTGGAGACATCGCGCCCAGCGCTGATGGCCAGGTTGTTCGCCGCTTCGATGCGCGCCGCACTGTCAACAAAGTCGTGGTGCTCGGTGATCAGACCGTTGCTACTGCCGTGGGAAGTGACAGTGCGTTCGTTAACCACATCGCCATTGACCGCCGTCAAACGCACATCACGCCCGGCGATGATGCCCCCGGCCTTGTTGGTGAGGGTGTTCCCCGCCAACAGGTCCAGGCGATTACCGGCCTGCACCAGACCGCTGTTGACCAGGTTGTTGCCGGCGACAGCGGACAGGTTGTTGGTCGCTTTCAGGGTGCCGGCGTTGTCGAGGTTCTGGCCGGCGATCAGGGTCACGTCGCGGCCCTCGATCAGCGCGCCGTCAGGGGCCAGGCGGTTGTTGGCGTTGGCCAGGTACAGCACCGGCACCAGCACGGTCTGGCCGTCGACGACTTCACTTTCCATCCAGACGATGTCGTGAGTCAGCGCGGCGACCTGTTCGGCGGTGAGGCTCACACCGACAGACAGGTTCAGCGCGTTCTTGCTGGCGATGGCGTTGTCCATCAGGTACTTGAACTGGGCCTCGTTCGAGGTTTTACCATCGATGAACGCCTGCCCCGTGCCAGCGACGACCGCTTGCTGGACCAGCCGCTGTTCGTAGAAGCCGTCACCCAGGCGCTTGGCGCTTTGATCCGGGTTGTAGCGGGGACCGGCCAACAGGTAATCCGAGCTCATGAACTGCTTGAGGTCGGTGAGCACCGGGTTGGTTTCGATCAGGTATTTCTGCGGGTTGGACTGGCTTGCGCTACTAGAGAACAGGGGACCTCGCCTTCATCCTGTCCGGCAAACATGTCGGCTATCTGCCTGACCATTTCGCCCGCTCGTGGGAAGACAACGGTTTGCTCAAAGCTGTTGGCCAACTGGAGTTGAGTTTTGACGTGACCTTCCACCTGGCCCGACACCGTGCGCAGGTGCCGGGGGATGCGCAGTTGACGTTTGAAGAGGATTTGCTGACGGCGTTTAATTTGTCAGCCAACGGATAAACCGCAGGCTACAACGCCTTGCGTCACGGCCTACACCTGCGCCAGAATCCGCCGGCTTGTGCGCTTTGGTCCTCGCCTCTATCGTTTCCGTGTCGCTGATTATCAGCGATCGGGTTTAGCAGCCCGGGTATTCTCTAGACGTACAGCGTCCACCGTTCATGAGCAGGTGTTTTTATGCCTGGTAGTTCATGTTATGGCGGCTTTGCGTGGGGCACTTCGGTGCGCCGGGTTCTAGAGTCCTGGTCTGCTAACCCGCGTCCAGCCGCCACCCCTAATTCGTCTAGCAGCGATGTGTGGCAGCTCCACAACTCTAGGAGCTTCACCATGTTCAAACCAACTCAAAATCCCCCCGAAACCGACCCCGTTTCCCCCTACGCCTCCCTCGACTCAAAAGAACTCCACGCCGCCGCACACCGCGCGCTCGACCATTTCCTGGTGCTACCCGAAACCAAGGCATTGTTAGCCGACCGACGCCCTGGCTGCATCGGTCGCGGTAGGAATGGCAGTCACCTGCCATTCCTACCGCGACCAAAGAGTGGTCATTGAGTGCCAGAACGATAATCTCTGCTCGCACGACGCTGTTTACTTCTCGATGCTTCATGCGGGCATTGCTTTGCGAAAGGAAGTATTGAGTTGGGATGGCAGCTACTTATCTATGGTTGAATGCAAATGGGTGGGCAAGTCTGTGCAATTACCCAGACAGAAACTTTCCAGCGGGCAAAACAAAACCCCTACCTGCATACGCAGATAGGGGTTTCGGAATTTAATCTTGACGATGACCTACTCTCACATG
>NZ_JBXAOB010000018.1:0-117529 GCF_058802345.1 Pseudomonas sp. GW822-FHT02D10 | reverse complement strand
TCCGATGCCAGAGATCTGGCATCGGATTTTCTAGGAAGCCCGGCGTGGACTCAAATGCTTAAGTGAACAGCATTACGGTATTGGCCGGGCGTTGTTATCGGGCGACGATCACTCGTGATACTGCGCCGACAATTCATGCACCGCGCGCAGGAAGGCGCCGGCGTGTTCCGGGTCGACTTCCGGGGTGATGCCATGGCCGAGGTTGAACACGTGGCCGCTGCCTTTGCCGTAGCTGGCGAGAATGCGCCCGACTTCAGCGCGAATGGCTTCCGGTTTGGCGTAAAGAACGGTCGGGTCCATGTTGCCTTGCAGGGCGACTTTGCTGCCGACACGCTGTCGGGCTTCGCCGATATCGCAGGTCCAGTCCAGACCCAGCGCATCAGCACCGGCGTCGGCAATGCTTTCCAGCCACAGGCCGCCGTTTTTGGTGAACAGGATGACCGGCACTTTGCGGCCTTCGTGTTCACGGATCAGGCCGCTGACGATTTTGCGCATGTAGGCCAGGGAGAACTCCTGATACGCGGCTGCCGAGAGGTTGCCGCCCCAGGTGTCGAAGATCTGCACCGCTTGCGCGCCGGCCATGATCTGGCCGTTGAGGTAAGAGGTGACCGACTGCGCGAGTTTATCCAGCAGCAGGTGCATGGCCTGCGGGTTGTCGTAGAGCATGGCCTTGGTCTTGCGGAAGTCTTTCGACGAGCCGCCTTCGACCATGTAGGTGGCGAGGGTCCATGGGCTGCCGGAGAAGCCGATCAGCGGCACGCGGCCGTTCAACTCGCGGCGGATGGTGCTGACCGCGTCCATGACGTAGCCGAGGTCTTTGTGTGGGTCAGGAATTGGCAGGGCTTCGACGTCGGCCAGGGTGCTGACGACTTTCTTGAAGCGCGGACCTTCGCCGGTTTCGAAGTACAGGCCCTGGCCCATGGCATCGGGGATGGTCAGGATATCGGAAAAGAGAATCGCCGCATCCAGTTGTGGATAACGGTCGAGCGGCTGCATCGTGACTTCGCAAGCGAACTCCGGGTTCATGCACAGGCTCATGAAATCACCGGCCTTGGCACGGCTGGCGCGGTATTCAGGCAGGTAGCGACCGGCCTGACGCATCATCCACACGGGCGTGACGTCTACGGGTTGCTTGAGCAGGGCGCGAAGGAAACGGTCGTTCTTCAGGGCAGTCATGTCGGCATCCGGAAAAAAAGTGCGGGCATTTTCTCAGAGCGCGACGCAAAAGGCACGGCAAGCGCCGCACCTTTTGTCTATCGAGTCAATTTGTCGCGCTGGGACCTAGTATTGAGCAACACCGAGAAACACCTGTGGGAGCAGCCGGTCGACGCTCGATTGCTCGCGATGAGGGCCTCACATTCAACATCTCTGTCGACTGATCTGCCGCCATCGCGAGCAAGCTCGCTCCCACATTTGATCCCATTTCAGATCAAGGGCCAATGTGCCCTCAATTCAGATCCGGATTATGGTTAGACGCCCAGGTAATCCAGGATCCCTTCGGCGGCGTTACGGCCTTCGAAGATTGCTGTCACCACCAGATCAGAACCACGCACCATGTCGCCACCCGCGAAGATTTTCGGGTTGCTGGTCTGGTGCTTGTACTGGCCAAGTTCGGGGGCCACAACGCGGCCCTGGCTGTCGGTCTGGATGCTGAACTGCTCGAACCACGAGGCCGGGCTTGGACGGAAACCGAAGGCGATGACCACAGCGTCGGCCGGGATGATCTCTTCGGAACCCGGGATCGGCTCGGGGCTGCGACGGCCACGGGCGTCCGGCTCGCCGAGACGGGTCTCGACCACCTTCACGCCTTCGACCCGGTCTTCACCGACGATCGCGATTGGCTGACGGTTGTAGAGGAATTTCACGCCTTCTTCCTTGGCGTTCTTCACCTCTTTGCGCGAGCCCGGCATGTTCGCTTCGTCACGACGATAGGCACAGGTCACCGACTTGGCGCCCTGACGGATCGAGGTGCGGTTGCAGTCCATCGCCGTGTCGCCGCCGCCCAGTACCACGACCTTCTTGCCTTTCATGTCGACGAAATCTTCCGGCGACTTTTCAAAGCCCAGGTTGCGGTTGACGTTGGCGATCAGGAAATCCAGCGCGTCGTAGACGCCCGGCAGGTCCTCACCGGCAAAGCCGCCCTTCATGTAGGTGTAGGTGCCCATGCCCATGAACACGGCATCGTATTCTTCGAGCAGGTGCTCGATGGTCACGTCCTTGCCGATTTCGGTATTCAGGCGAAACTCGATGCCCATGCCGGTGAAGACCTCGCGGCGATTGCTCAGCACGGTCTTTTCCAGCTTGAACTCGGGGATGCCGAAGGTCAGCAGACCACCGATTTCCGGGTTCTTGTCGAACACCACCGGGGTCACGCCGCCGCGTACCAGCACGTCGGCACAGCCCAGGCCAGCAGGGCCCGCGCCGATCACCGCGACACGTTTGCCGGTCGGTTTGACCTTGGACATGTCCGGGCGCCAGCCCATGGCGAACGCGGTGTCGGTGATGTACTTCTCGACCGAACCGATGGTCACTGCGCCGAAGCCGTCGTTAAGGGTGCACGCGCCCTCGCACAGACGGTCCTGCGGGCACACCCGGCCGCAGACTTCCGGCAGGGTATTGGTCTGGTGCGACAGTTCGGCGGCGGCGAGGATGTTGCCCTCGGCCACCAGTTTCAGCCAGTTGGGAATGAAGTTGTGCACCGGGCACTTCCATTCGCAATACGGATTACCGCAACCCAGGCAGCGGTGGGCCTGGTCGGCCGACTGCTGGGGTTTGAAGGGTTCGTAGATTTCCACGAACTCTTTCTTGCGTTGACGCAACAGTTTCTTCTTCGGATCCTTGCGCCCGACCTCGATGAACTGGAAGTCATTATTCAGACGTTCAGCCATTGTTAAAACCTCATCAAACTCTTCAGGCGCATATCACTGCGGGTTGGCACGGGTGCTGGAAAGCAGCGATTTCAAGTTGGCAGCCTTTGGCTTGACCAACCAGAACCGGCGCAAGTAGTCATCGAGGTTCTCGGCGAGGTTACGACCCCACTCGCTGTCGGTTTCCTCGACGTATTCGTTCAGCACGCGTTGCAGGTGGCTGCGATAGGCTTCCATCGCCTCACCGCTGATCCGCTGGATTTCCACCAGTTCGTGGTTGACCCGGTCAACGAAGGTGTTGTCCTGGTCGAGCACGTAGGCGAAACCGCCGGTCATGCCTGAGCCGAAGTTGTAACCGGTCTTGCCCAGTACACAGACGAAACCACCGGTCATGTACTCGCAGCAGTGATCGCCAGTGCCTTCAACCACGGTGTGAGCACCGGAGTTACGCACCGCGAAACGCTCGCCCGCGGTACCGGCGGCGAACAGCTTGCCGCCCGTGGCGCCGTACAGACAGGTGTTGCCGATAATGGCGCTGTCCTGAGTTTTGTAGACGCTGCCTTTTGGCGGAACGATGACCAGTTTGCCGCCGGTCATGCCTTTGCCGACGTAGTCGTTGGCATCGCCTTCGAGGTACATGTTCAGGCCGCCGGCGTTCCACACACCGAAGCTCTGGCCCGCCGTCCCTTTGAAGCGGAAGGTGACCGGCGCATTGGCCATGCCCTGGTTGCCGTGCTTGCGCGCGATTTCACCGGAGATCCGCGCGCCGATAGAGCGGTCGCAGTTGCAGATGTCCAGAGCGAAATCGGCGCCGCTCAGGTCGTTGATCGCCGAAGTGGCCATCTCGACCATCTTCTCGGCCAGCAGGCCTTTGTCGAACGGCGGGTTGCGGTCGACCTGGCAGAACTGTGGCTTGTCTGCCGGGATGTGATCGCTGCCCAGCAACGGAGTCAGATCCAGGTGTTGCTGCTTGGCGGTCTGGCCTTCGAGGATGTCCAGCAGATCGGTACGACCGATCAGTTCTTCGAGGGAGCGCACGCCCAGCTTGGCCAGCCACTCACGGGTTTCTTCAGCGACATAGGTGAAGAAATTCACCACCATGTCGACCGTACCGATGTAGTGGTCCTTGCGCAGTTTTTCGTTCTGAGTCGCCACGCCGGTGGCGCAGTTGTTCAGGTGGCAGATGCGCAGGTATTTGCAGCCCAGGGCGATCATTGGCGCGGTGCCGAAGCCGAAGCTTTCAGCGCCGAGGATGGCCGCCTTGATCACGTCGAGGCCGGTTTTCAGGCCGCCGTCGGTCTGCACCCGGACCTTGCCGCGCAGGTCGTTGCCGCGCAGGGTCTGGTGGGTTTCAGCCAGGCCGAGCTCCCACGGTGCGCCCGCGTACTTGATCGAGGTCAGCGGCGATGCGCCGGTGCCGCCGTCGTAGCCGGAAATGGTGATCAGGTCGGCATACGCCTTGGCCACGCCAGCGGCGATGGTGCCAACGCCCGCTTCTGCGACCAGCTTCACCGAGACCAGGGCCTTCGGGTTGACTTGTTTCAGGTCGAAAATCAGCTGCGACAAGTCTTCGATCGAATAGATGTCGTGGTGCGGCGGTGGCGAAATCAGCGTCACGCCTGGCACTGCATAACGCAGTTTGGCGATCAGACCGTTGACCTTGCCGCCTGGCAACTGGCCCCCTTCGCCGGGTTTGGCGCCCTGCGCGACCTTGATCTGCAGCACTTCAGCGTTGACCAGGTATTCCGGAGTCACACCGAAACGGCCGGTGGCCACTTGCTTGATTTTCGAGCTCTTGATGGTGCCGTAACGCGCCGGGTCTTCGCCGCCTTCGCCGGAGTTGGAACGCGCACCGAGGCGGTTCATGGCTTCGGCCAGGGCTTCGTGGGCTTCCGGCGACAGTGCACCGAGGGAGATGCCGGCGGAGTCGAAGCGTTTGAGCACCGATTCCAGCGGTTCGATCTCGCTGATGTCCAGCGGCGTCTCAAGGGTTTTGACCTTGAACAGGTCGCGGATCATCGACACCGGACGGTTGTCCACCAGCGCCGTGTATTCCTTGAACTTGCTGTAATCGCCCTGCTGCACAGCAGCTTGCAGGGTGCTGACCACGTCCGGGTTGTACGCGTGGTATTCGCCACCGTGGACGAACTTCAGCAAGCCGCCCTGCTGGATTGGCTTGCGCGGGCTCCAGGCTTCGGCAGCCAAGGCCTTCTGCTCGGCTTCGATGTCGACGAAGCGCGCGCCCTTGATGCGGCTCGGCACGCCACGGAAGCTCAGGTCGCAGACTTCCTGAGACAGGCCGATGGCTTCGAACAACTGAGCGCCACGGTACGAAGTGACGGTCGAGATGCCCATCTTCGAGAGAATCTTGAGCAAGCCTTTGGTGATGCCTTTGCGATAGTTCTTGAACACCTCGTAGAGGTCGCCCAGCACTTCACCGGTGCGGATCAGGTCGCCCAGCACTTCGTAAGCCAGGAACGGATAAACCGCAGAGGCGCCGAAGCCGATCAGCACCGCGAAGTGATGCGGATCGCGTGCAGTGGCAGTCTCGACCAGGATGTTGCTGTCGCAACGCAGGCCTTTTTCGGTCAGGCGATGGTGCACCGCCCCCGTGGCCAGGGAAGCGTGAACCGGCAGTTTGCCCGGGGCAATATGACGGTCGCTCAGCACGATCTGGGTACGCCCGGAGCGCACGGCTTCTTCGGCCTGGTCGGCGATGTTGCGCACTGCGGCTTCAAGGCCCAGCGCCTCATCGTAGTTAAGGTCGATGATCTGGCGTTCGAAGCCGGGACGATCGAGGTTCATCAGCGAGCGCCACTTGGCCGGGGAAACGACCGGCGAACTGAGGATCACGCGCGAGGCGTGTTCAGGCGATTCCTGGAAGATGTTGCGCTCGGCTCCGAGGCAGACTTCCAGCGACATGACGATGGCTTCACGCAGCGGGTCGATCGGCGGGTTGGTGACCTGCGCGAACTGCTGGCGGAAATAGTCGTAAGGCGTGCGCACACGCTGAGACAGCACGGCCATCGGCGTATCGTCGCCCATGGAGCCGACCGCTTCGTAGCCCTGCTCGCCCAATGGGCGCAGCACCTGGTCACGTTCTTCAAAAGTGACCTGGTACATCTTCATGTATTGCTTGAGCTGGTCGACGTCGTAGAACGCCGAACCGTGGTCGTTGTCTTCCATCGTCGCCTGGATGCGCAGGGCATTCTTGCGCAGCCATTGCTTGTAGGGATGACGGGACTTCAAGCGGTTGTCGATGGCATCGGTGTCGAGGATCTGACCGGTTTCGGTGTCCACGGCGAAGATCTGGCCAGGCCCGACACGGCCCTTGGCGATCACGTCTTCAGGCTGGTAGTTCCAGACACCGATTTCCGAGGCCAGGGTGATGAAACCGTTTTTGGTGGTGACCCAACGCGCCGGGCGCAGACCGTTACGGTCGAGCAGGCACACCGCGTAACGACCGTCGGTCATTACCACACCGGCCGGGCCGTCCCACGGCTCCATGTGCATCGAGTTGTATTCATAGAACGCGCGCAGGTCAGGGTCCATGGTCTCGACGTTCTGCCACGCTGGCGGAATGATCATCCGCACGCCACGGAACAGGTCGATGCCGCCGGTGACCATCAGCTCCAGCATGTTGTCCATGCTCGAGGAGTCGGAACCCACGCGGTTGACCAGCGGGCCGAGTTCGTCCAGGTCCATCAGATCGTTGCTGAACTTGGTGCGACGGGCCACGGCCCAGTTGCGGTTGCCGGTGATGGTGTTGATCTCGCCGTTGTGCGCCAGGAAGCGGAACGGTTGAGCCAGCGGCCATTTCGGCAGGGTGTTGGTGGAGAAGCGCTGGTGGAACACGCAGATCGCGGTTTGCAGGCGCTGGTCGCTGAGGTCTGGATAGAAGGCGGTCAGGTCCGCCGGCATCATCAGGCCTTTGTAAATGATGGTCTTGTGGGAAAAGCTGCAGACATAGTGGTCGAGGTCGGCGGCATTGGCCACGGACGAGCGACGACGGGAAGTGAACAGCTTGACGGCCATGTCCTGATCGCTCAGGCCAGCACCGCCAATGAACACTTGTTCGATCTGCGGCAGGCGCTCGAGCGCCAGACGGCCGAGAACGCTGGTGTCGATTGGCACTTTGCGCCAGCCGACCAGTTGCAGGCCGGCAGCCAGGATCTCGCGGTTCATGTTCTCGCGAGCTGCTTCGGCTTTTACCGGGTCCTGATTGAAAAACACCATGCCCACGGCGTATTGCCTGGGCAGTTCAATACCGAACGTTTCCTGGGCGATGGCGCGCAGGAACACGTCGGGCTTTTGCATCAGCAGACCGCAACCGTCGCCGGTCTTGCCGTCAGCGTTGATCCCACCGCGGTGGGTCATGCAGGTCAGGGCCTCAATGGCCGTTTGCAACAGGGTATGACTGGGTTCGCCCTGCATATGGGCTATCAGGCCGAAACCGCAGTTATCCTTGAACTCATCTGGTTGGTACAGACCTGCTTTCATAGACACTTTCTCACCAGGCTGCCTCTTATCGAGACAAATTTCTTTTCAATTCAGCCAGTTACCTTCCACGCCGAACGTACGCCAGCTTTGCGGGGGCAAAAGGGAGGTCATTGTACACACCGACACAGAGGCTCACAAATTTGACGACGAAATGTCGCAAATCTATGTCGCATTTGTGAAAGGTTTAAAGCGATCTGCTGTGCTAGTCAAAACATTTTTAATGTTGACCGCAACGACTCAAAGACTACTGTGACGCAGACACCGCAACGCACGCGGCTTTGACAGCCGCATGCGCTTGCAGAAATTTTGAGGTGCCGGGAGAGGCGGCCTGGGTAAGGCCGCCGAATCTTCAGCGAGCTGTTGCCAGTTCCTGTTGGACGCTGGCGACAGAGCGAGGCCAAGGTTTACCAGCCTGAACCTTCTCTGGCAAGGCCTTGATGGCGGTAACGGCTGCATCGCGGTTGGCGAAGCTACCGTAAGTGATGACGTAAAGCGGCTTGCCGTTGAGGACTTTCTTGAAATAGCGGTACTCGCCGCCCTGTTCCTTGACGAAGTTTTGCGCCGTGGCTTCAGAGCTGGTGCCGAGAATTTGCACCACATAGTTACCCGGCGCCTGACCGGCATACCAGGTACCACCGGTCGCTGCTTTGGCGACGCTGGCCGGCTTCTCGACGGCTTTTTCGACAGGCTTGGCGACCGGGGCTGGCTTGGCCACTACTGGAGCCGGTTTGGCCGCAGGTGCAGGAGCAGGCTTGGCGGTGGCGACCTGAGTCGGCGCAGGCGCTGGCTTGGCTGCTGGAGCTGGCACAGGTGCTGGCGTCGGACCGGCCGGGACACCTGCTGGAGGCGCGGTGGTGGTCACGGTAGGCGGTTTGGCGCTGGAGCCTTCGACCGGCACGCCGTCGTCGCCTTCGGTGATACCGCCCGCGGCTTCTGCCAATGGGCCACGCATAACCGGCTGCGATTGCCCGACCAGCGGCAACGGCATCGGCTGGGTATTGCCGGCGAACTCGACCGCCGGTGCGCCGCCGCTGTTCGGTTTCGGTGTACCCAGTGGCAGTTGCGCCTGCTCATTGGCTGGCGCACCGGTGGTTGGTGCCTTGCTGCGACCTGGCATCAACCAGGCAGCAGCCACCGCGACCACGACTACGGCGGATATCGCCAATACGTGTTTCTTCGGCATGTTGAACCCCATACTTGGACGCTTGACCGCTGAGCGGCTAGCAATCATGGCTTCGATCATCGCATCGCGGGCGACCTGATTGATGTTGCCAGGCCATCCATCGGCGCTTTCGTGAATCTCAGAGATCTGATTCGCGGAGAAAAGTTCGATTCCCTGACCGGCACCTTCAAGTCGCTGGGCCAGGTATTCGCGGGTTTCTTCTTCGGCGTAAGGTTGCAGCTCGATGACGTGGAAGCGCTCTTCCTCGGTGCTCAGCTGCTCAAGTTCAGCGATCAGCGACGACTCACCGAACAGGAACACGTGCGGACGACCTTCCGGTGCACCAGCGGCCAGTGCCAACAGCGCTTCCAGCGCGGATTCGTCGAGCTGCTCGGCGTCATCGACCAGCAAGTAGACTTCCTGCCCCGTCAGTGCGAGCTGTACCACCTGCTTGAGGATTGCGCCGACTTCAGCCTGGGCGACGTTCAGCGCCTGAGCCACCTGACGCAACACACCCGCCGCATCGCCGGCACCACGCGCAGACACCACCACGCTCTGTACCGACTGTTTGTTGGTACTGGCTACCAGCGCCTGACGCAACAGGGTCTTGCCGCTGCCTTGTGGGCCGGTGACCACCAGCAACAACTGGCTGTAACGAGCCAGGTGATGCAGTTGCCCCAGCACGGGCTTGCGCTGGGCAGGGAAGAACTTGAAGCCAGGCACCCGTGGAGCAAAAGGGTCGTGACTCAACTGGTAGTGGCCGAGGAACGCCTCGTCGGCATGCAAACTAGTCATCGGGATCTTATTAACCTTTAAGCTGAGCCAGGGCGCGGTAGTCCGCTCCCAGCGTGGCCTGTAAAACCTCTTTCGGATAATCGTCGGTCACTACGGCTTCGCCCATGCGGCGCAACAACACCAGTCGCAAACGACCGTCGATTACTTTCTTGTCAATTGCCATGTGTTCGAGAAAATCGGCTTCCGTCATCACTGAAGGCGGGATGACCGGCAACCCGGCGCGCTGGAACAGGCGAATGCCACGATCACGCTCCTGGGCACTGATCCAGCCCAGACGCGAGGACATTTCCAGGGCCATTACGGTGCCAGCAGCCACCGCCTCACCATGTAGCCAGACACCATAGCCCATGTGGGTTTCGATGGCGTGGCCGAAGGTATGCCCCAGGTTGAGCGTGGCGCGTACACCGGACTCCCGTTCGTCGGCACCGACCACAGCGGCCTTGGCCGCGCAGGAGCGTTCGATCGCGTAGGTCAGGGCCGTTTGATCCAGTGCCCGCAGGCGATCGACGTTGTCTTCGAGCCAGGTGAGGAACGGCTCGTCGCAGATCAGCCCGTACTTGATGACTTCCGCCAGGCCCGCAGACAACTCGCGCGCCGGCAAGGTATTGAGTGTGGCGGTATCGATCAACACGACGTTCGGCTGATAGAAAGCGCCGACCATGTTTTTGCCCAGCGGGTGGTTGATGCCGGTCTTGCCGCCCACCGAGGAGTCGACTTGCGAGAGCAAGGTGGTCGGGACCTGAATGAAATCGACACCCCGCTGGTAACAGGCGGCGGCAAAACCGGCCATGTCGCCAATCACACCGCCGCCCAAAGCGATCACGGTGGTGCGGCGGTCATGGCGGGCGGTCAGCAGGCCGTCAAAGATGGTTTGCAGGGTTTCCCAGGTCTTGAAGGCTTCGCCGTCGGGCAGAACCACGGAAATAACCGAAAACTGCGCAAGGCTGCGGGTCAGACGCTCTAGATACAGCGGCGCAACGGTCTCGTTGGAGATGATCGCGACTTGCCGCCCGGCGATATGCGGCGCCAGCAGTTCGGGCTGATCCAGCAACCCTTCGCCAATATGGATCGGGTAGCTACGCTCGCCTAAATCGACCTTAAGTGTCTGCATGTGTCCCCACAGTGAAGTTGGAATCAGGCGTCCTGCCTTACATTATCGACTGGCAACATCTGCTTGTGTGACGCTGCCCACTTGCCATGCGCCATACCTTTGAGCCGTCATGACCGGAGCCGAGGATAGCGCATTTCGTTCTGCGCATTAACGGGGAGGTAGCTGCTGCAAGCGTTCCAGGATGTCCAGGACCACCATTCGCGGCGGCCGCTCATCGGTTTCCACCACCAGGTCGGCGATTTCCCGATACAGCGGATCGCGCAACGCCAGCAAATCCCGGAGGGTTTTTGCCGGGTCGGCAGTGCGCAGCAGTGGACGATTGCGATCACGCGCGGTGCGCCCGACCTGCTGTTCGACCGAGGCGTGCAGATACACCACTCGCCCGCCGGCGTGCAGCGCCCGACGATTGGCTTCGCGCATCACTGCGCCACCGCCCGTCGCCAGCACCACGCCGTCAAGCGCGCACAACTCGGCGATCATCGCCTGCTCGCGCTCACGAAAGCCGGGCTCGCCTTCTTTATCGAAAATCCACGGGATATTGGCGCCCGTGCGCAATTCAATTTCCTTATCGGAATCTTTGAACGGCAGGCGCAGCTCTTTGGCCAACAAGCGGCCGATGGTGCTTTTTCCAGCACCCATCGGCCCAACAAGAATCAAATTTCGCACAGAATCAATGACTCACAGCAATCGCCTGGTTATTCATGATACGCGGAGTGAGAAATACCAGCAGCTCGGATTTTTTCTCCGACACCACGTCACGCCGGAAAAGGCGGCCAAGATACGGCACATCACCGAGAAATGGCACCTTATCTACAACCTTGCTCTGAGTATTTGAGAAAACCCCACCAATAACGATGGTTTCGCCGTCGTTGACCAGTACCTTGGCGTTGACCTCGTTCTTCTTGATCGGCGGTACATCCTGCACTTTGTTCAGGTAGTCCGGCTCATCCTTGGTGACCTTGACCTCCATGATGATGCGGTTGTCCGGAGTGATCTGCGGCGTCACCTCCAGAGACAGCGAGGCCTCCTTGAACGCCACCGATGTCGCGCCGCTGGAGCTGGCTTCCTGATAGGGAATTTCCGTGCCCTTGAGGATTTTTGCGGTTTCCTTGTCGGAAGTGACCACTTTGGGCTGAGAGACGATTTCCCCGTTACCCGTCTTCTCCATGGCTGTCAGCTCAAGGTCCAGCAACACGTTATCGGTGATGAAGGCGATGCCGATCCCCGACGTATTCCCCGCCGTACCCATGTCGACGAAGGGTGAGTTGGTGCTGGTGCTGCCCGGCGTACCAATGGTCGATGAGGCGTTGGCCCCGTTGCTGACCCCGGAGGTATTCCAGTTACCCTTATTGCGGATCGAACCGCCCCAGCGCACGCCGAGGCTTTTGTCGTAGTCGACGTTGGCTTCGACGATCCGCGCCTCGATCATCACCTGACGCACCGGAATATCCAGCTGAGCAACGATCCGCCGCAGCTCATCCAGGCGATCCTGGGTCTGGTAGGCAATGATGTTGTTGGTTCGCTCGTCGACAGTGATCGAACCGCGCTCATCGACTTTCGCCTCGGCGCTGGTCACCGACTGGAACAGCTTGGCGATATCCGCCGCCTTGGCGTAGTTGACCTGTAGCAGCTCACGGCGCAGTGGCGCCAGCTCGGCGATCTGCTTGCGTGACTCCAGTTCCTGGCGCTCGCGGGCAGCAATCTCATCTGCCGGCGCTACCAGCAAGACGTTGCCGATCTTGCGTTTGTCCAACCCTTTGGTCTTGAGCACCAGGTCCAGTGCCTGATCCCACGGCACGTTTTGCAGGCGCAAGGTTATGCCGCCCTGCACCGTGTCGCTGGCCACCAGATTGAGGTTGGTGAAATCGGCGATCAGTTGCAGTACCGAGCGCACGTCGATGTCCTGGAAATTCAACGACAGCTTCTCGCCGCTGTAGGCAAAGCGCTCTGCGTTGCGCTTCTGCAGATCGTCGACGGTCATCGGGCGGACGCTGACCGTCAGCTTGTTATCGGTCTGGTACGTCGAATAGTCGAATGCGCCGCTGGGTTCGATGCTGATGCTGGCTTTATCGGAGGACGCACTGGCATTGACGAACTGCACCGGTGTGGCGAAATCCTTGACGTCCAGACGAACCCGCAAGCGTTCAGGCAACTGGGTTTTGGCGAAGGTGAGGATAATCTTGCCGCCATGCTCCTGGATGTCCGGGCTAATGCCTGGGTCTGACAAATCAATGACGACATTGCCTTCACCCTGCTCACCGCGCTGAAAGTCCACGCCGCGAATAGCCTTGCTCACGGGAGCATAAGCCTTGGTTGGCGCTGGCATGGCGCTGGCCACTCGCGGTGCAGCGGGCCGGGGTTTCTGAGCAGCGGCGGCCTGCCCAACCACCACGAACAGCGTGTTGCCCTCGACTCGCGTGCTGTAAGGCGTCAGCTGCGTCAGGTTGATGATCAAGCGCGTCCGGTCCTTGGCCTCGACCACCGTCGCACTGCGGGCGTTGCCACCCCCCAGATCACGCGTCTTGCTTGCCAGTTGACTGCTCACACCCGGCAAATCGAGGGCGATTCGTGCCGGCTGATCGGTGGTGTAGCCATGGGGCGTCGGCGGTGGCCCGTCGAAAGCCAGTTTCAACTCGACGCGATCACCCGGCAGCGCGGCGACATCCAGCGCTTTGAGATTGGCTGCCTGTACCATCGGTGAAAGCAGCGCCATCCATAGCGACAAACCGAGGGTTGAAAGGATCCTGTTCATGATTCGAGTTCCACTATGAGTGCTCTTTCAAAGGAATAGTCCGCGGTCGCTCCAGCCAGCCACCTTCGCCATCGGGAACGATTTCGACCACATCGACTTGCGAGTCACTGATGGTCACGATCCGGCCATCGTTGCGCCCCAGGTAGTCACCGACCTTCAGCCGATGCACCCCTCCAGCACCGCGCAACAACGCGAAAGCGCCAGAGGCATTGGAAATAGTGCCGACCATTTCAAACTGCTCGATGTTGAAACCTTCGAGGTATTGCTTGATCCGGCTCGTATCGGGTTTGACGTTGCGCGAGCCCTGTTTCCGAGCCGCCAGATCGACCCTGACCAGCGGTGAAAACGGGCTGCGCAACGACGCAGCCTTGTAGGTGAAGGTTTCGTACGACCTCAACGTCGGCACAGGTTCAATCTTGCCGGGTGGGCGCAGGCGCATCTCGTTCATGTAGGCGTCCAGATCGCTGAAGTCGTTACCACTGCCACAGCCGGCGAGTCCCCCCAGCAACACGGCCAGCGAATACCATCGGGCCGCATTCATTTCTGCAACCCCTTGTCGTTGTAGCGGTAAGTTTTGGCCAGGATGTTCATGCGCAGTTTCGAACCGCTGCCCGGAACGACCGGTTCGACGTTGAAGTCGTGCAGGGTGACGATCCGCGGGAGGCTGGCGACGCCACTGACGAAGGTCGCCAGATCATGGTAGGCGCCGGTGACGGTGATCTGAATCGGCAGCTCGATGTAGAACTGCTGGGTGACTTCCGGCAGCAGCTTGATCTCTTCGAACTCCAACCCGCTGCCCAATCCAGTGCGGGTGATGTCTTCCAGCAGACCGGGCACTTCGGTATCGCTGGGCAACTGCCGCAACAGCACGCCGAAGGAGATTTCCATCGCCTTCATCTGCTCGGTGTAGCGCTCCAGATTGGCCGCCAGGTGCGCTTTGCTCGCGACCTGCTCCTTGAGGGTGATTTCTCCGGCACGGGCCTGTTCGAGCTGATCCTCAAGATCCTTGAGGTAAAAGCTGTAACCCAGCGCCAGCACCAGAACCATCAGCAGCCCGCCAACCAGACCTTTGACTGCCGCGGGCCAGGAGCCCATGGTGCTCAGATCCAGGTCATTGATATCGACCTTGCGTAAGGCTTCGATCCATTCGGCCGAACTCATTTCGCGTCCTCCGCTGCGGCCGGTTGAGTCTGACGAACGCTCAACTGGAACACGTTGGCTTGATCCAGTGCACCCGCCGTGGTCGCTTTGACTTCGGTCAGGCTCGGCGCTTCGAACCAGTCGGACGCATCGAGGTTGCGCATCAGCTCCGATACGCGATTGTTCGATTCTGCCGCACCGCTGATGGACAGCGTTTTATCGACCATTTTCACGTCGGTGAAATACACCCCGTCTGGCAGGGTGCGCGCCAATTGATCGAAGATCCGCCCGCTGATCGGCCGGTTGCCTTGCAAGTCCTGGATGATCCGCATCCGCTCCACGAGTTGCTGGCGTCGGGCTTTCAGATCGCTGATCTGCTTGATTCGGTCATCGAGCACGGCAACTTGTTTAGCGACGTAATCGTTGCGCGCAACTTGTCGATCAATGGCACTGCTGATGTAGCGGTCCCCCAGCAGAATCACTCCAACTGCCGTTACCAGCACCACGGCCAACGCCAGCAGGAACCGCTTGCGACGCTCCTCACGCAGCTCTTCGCGCCAAGGAAGAAGATTGATCCGCGCCATCAGTCGAAACTCCTGAGCGCCAGACCGCAAGCAATCATCAGTGCCGGCGCATCATTCGCGAGGGCGCTGGCGTTGACCTTGCTGCTCAATGTCATGTCCGCAAATGGATTGGCCACCTGCGTCGGTGTGCCCAGACGCTGCTCGATCAGCCGGTCCATCCCGGTGACCGAGGCCGTACCACCGGCCAGCAGGATGTAGTCGACCGCGTTGTACTGGCCCGAGGCGAAAAAGAACTGCAACGACCGCGAAACCTGCTGCACCAGCGCCTCACGGAACGGTTGCAGGACTTCGCTGACGTAGTCGTCAGGCAAACCACCCTGTTTTTTTGCAAGCCCGGCCTGTTCGATGGTCATGCCATAGCGACGCTGGATTTCCTCCGTCAACTGACGACCGCCGAACAACTGCTCTCGGGTGTAGATGATTCGGCCGTTGGACAACACGCTCAAGGTGGTCATGGTGGCGCCGATGTCGACCACGGCCACCGTCGAACGCTCGGTGATATTGGCCAATTGCGCCGTCAGCAAGCCGAATGAACGCTCCAGCGCGTACGCCTCGACATCGACGACCCGGGCGGTCAGGCCGGCAAGGGCCAGCGCGGCTTCGCGAACTTCGACGTTTTCCTTGCGACAGGCTGCCAGCAGTACATCGACCCGCTCGGGATTACGACGGGCGGCGCCCTGTACTTCAAAGTCGATGGCGACTTCTTCGAGGGGATAGGGGATGTATTGGTCAGCTTCGATCTTCAGCTGATTTTCCATTTCATCCGGGGAAAGCCCGGCATCCATTTCGATGGTCTTGGTGATGACCGCTGATCCGGCAACCGCCACCGCGACACGTTTGACGCTGGTTTTGGCCTTGAGCAACACCCGGGCCAACGCCTGGCCGACACCTTCCAGATCGGCGATATTTTTCTCGACCACCGCGTTGGTCGGCAGCGGCTCTACCGCGTAGGCTTCGACCCGGTATCGATTACCTGTGCGACTGAGCTCGAGAAGCTTCACCGAGGTGGAGCTGATGTCGATCCCCAAAAGCGTGCGGCTTTTTTTATTGAAGAGTCCTGGCACTTGCAATTCCCTATGACTATCCGTGAGTTACGGACTCTTTATGGTTCGTTGTGTTCAATAGCTGCGCCTTGACAGAGGCGCCAAATGCGCTTTCGGTGGAAAAATGCTTATAATGCCCAGCGTTTTTTTCCGCTTTCTCAAGCGCGGGCCGAACCTTGCTTACCCTGAATGCCCTGACGCCTAATTCATTCTTTACCCTGGATGTCCAAAAGCCTTGATTCGTCTGCTGAAATTTTTCGGGTGGTCCATCGTCGCCGTTTTCTGCGGACTGCTCCTCGGTCTGAGCGGCGCGTTTCTTTACCTTAGTCCCGGATTGCCGTCCGTGGAGGCGCTGAGAAGCATTCAGTTGCAGATTCCCTTGCGGGTCTATAGCAGCGACGGCAAGTTGATCGCAGAGTTTGGCGAAATGCGCCGCACGCCGATCCGTTTCGCCGACATTCCCCCCAATTTCATCAATGCGTTACTAAGTGCTGAAGACGACAACTTCGCCAACCACTACGGCGTCGACCCCAGCAGCCTGATGCGTGCCGCCTCCCAACTGGTAAAAAGCGGACACATTCAATCCGGCGGCAGCACCATCACCATGCAGGTGGCAAAAAACTTCTTCCTCAGCAGCGAACGCAGCTTCTCGCGCAAGACCACGGAAATCCTCCTGGCCCTGCAAATCGAGCGTCAGCTGACCAAGGACGAGATCCTTGAGCTCTACGTGAACAAGATCTATCTGGGCAACCGCGCCTACGGCATCGAGGCGGCGGCGCAGGTGTATTACGGCAAGTCGATTCGCGACGTCAGCCTGGCGCAGATGGCGATGATCGCCGGCCTGCCTAAAGCCCCTTCGCGCTTCAACCCGCTGGCCAACCCTGCGCGCAGCAAGGAACGTCGCGACTGGATCCTGGGGCGCATGTACAAGCTTGGGAAAATCGACGAGGCGGCGTATCAGACCGCGATCAACGAGCCGCTGAACGCCAGTTATCACGTGCCGACGCCGGAAGTGAACGCGCCGTACATCGCTGAAATGGCCCGCGCCGAAATGGTCGGCCGTTATGGCGCCGATGCCTACACCGAAGGTTTCCGCGTTACCACTACCGTACCGAGCAATCTTCAGGAAATGGCCAACACCGCCGTTCATGAAGGCTTGATCACCTACGACCAGCGTCACGGCTACCGCGGCCCTGAATCCCGCCTGCCGGGCAAGACGCCCGCCGCCTGGGCCACAGAGCTGACCAAGCAGCGCACCATCAGCGGCCTGGAACCAGCCATTGTCACCCAGGTCGAGAAAAACGGCGTGCAGGTCCTGACCCGCAACGGTGAAGAACATGTCAGCTGGGACAGCATGAAATGGGCGCGCCCTTTCCTGAATACCAACAGCATGGGCGCGGCACCGAAGCAGCCATCGGACGTCGCTCAAGCCGGTGACCTGATCCGTGTACAACGCCAGGAAAACGCCCTGAAGTTCAGCCAGATTCCGGTCGCCCAAAGCGCGCTGGTTTCTCTTGATCCGCAGAATGGCGCCATCCGCGCACTGGTCGGCGGTTTCGCGTTCGAGCAGAGCAACTACAACCGCGCCATGCAGGCCAAGCGCCAACCGGGTTCGAGCTTCAAGCCATTCGTCTACAGCGCTGCGCTGGATAACGGCTACACCCCGGCAAGCCTGGTGAACGATGCACCGATCGTGTTCGTTGACGAGTACCTGGACAAGGTCTGGCGTCCGAAGAACGACACCAACACCTTCCTCGGCCCGATCCGCATGCGTGAAGCGCTCTACAAGTCGCGCAACCTGGTGTCGATTCGTCTGCTCCAGGCGCTGGGCGTCGACCGTACCATCGACTACATCAGCAAGTTCGGCTTCAACAAGCAGGACCTGCCGCGCAACCTGTCACTGGCCTTGGGCACCGCAACGCTGACGCCGATGGAAATCGCCACTGGCTGGAGTACGTTTGCCAACGGCGGCTACAAGATCACCCCGTACATCATCGACAAGATCGAAAGCCGCAACGGTGACACGCTGTTCGTCGCCAACCCGCCAAGCGTGCCGAAGGGCGATATCGCCAGCAGCGGGATCGCAGCGCCGGCGACCAACACCTTTACGGTCAATGCAACTCCGGGTGAAGTACCTGTGGCGCAAACCACCGTACAAGCACCGGCCGTCGCGGAACGGATCATCGACGGGCGCACCACGTTCATCCTCAACAGCATGCTCGAAGACGTGATCAAGCTGGGCACCGGGCGTCGCGCCCTGGCCATGGGCCGCAGCGACATCGCGGGCAAGACCGGGACCACCAACGAATCCAAGGACGCCTGGTTCTCGGGCTACAACGCCGATTACGTAACCACGGTCTGGACCGGTTTCGACCAACCGGAAAGCCTCGGCAAGCGCGAGTTCGGCGGCACCGTCGCACTGCCAATCTGGATGAATTACATGGGCGCCGCGCTCAAAGGCAGGCCGCCACATACCCAGGCCGAGCCGGAAGGCATCCTCAGCCTGCGGGTTGACCCGGTCAGTGGCCGTGCGGCCACTCCAAGCACACCAGGCGCCTACTTCGAGCTGTTCAAGGCCGAAGACACACCGCCATCGGTCAACGAGCTGGGCAACGGCAATGCGCCAGGCAGCCCACTGCCAGCGGACGAAGCGGCGCCGATCGATCTGTTCTGATCACAACAGCCTTACCAAAAAGCCCCGCTCTTCGATTGAAGGCGGGGCTTTTTAGCCTCTGGACTTCGCGCTTCTACTCTTTGACGTAAAACTGGTCCGACTCCGACGGGTTGTAGTCATCCAGCGCCTTGTCCACCAGTAACAAGGCGCCATCCACCATTCGGCAAATCGCCAACGCCACACTGCGTCGTGAACCTTCGATCTCGAATGCCAGGTCGGCGGCCATCACCTTGACTGAGGCCAGATCTTCCGAGGCATTGGCCAACAGACTTTCGAGACCCACGTCGGGCGCAACGCTAAACAGACGGTCTGAGCGCAGATCGCTGAAGCGCAGTTTGGCGAGCGTGGGTTTCAGGTAGTGATCGAGCGCACGGTGGGCGGCGTCGTGGAGCTTTTTTGAGTCGAGGGATTCGTAGGGGGAAACGTCGTCGTGTTCTGGCGGATCGGGGATCAACTTGTCCATGTTTTGCTCCTACTGAAGTGGGAGCCACGACTTGCCGGTCTCACTCGGCAAAGAGGTGGCAGCTGTGAACGGGGTGAGAATACCGGTAGTAGGCACCCGGCCAGACCGAAGTCTGCCCGCACACAGCCGCCATAACACATGGCGCAGACGAAAAACGTCGGCGACGATTATGGTAGAGCTAGCGCTTTGCGCCTACTGAATTTCCAGGGTTCTCACACCCGATCGCTAAATTGGCAGCGACGTCCAAAGCCTAGGCGCGGTGCTTCCGAGCGGCAACCTGAAAGACATGTCAGAGATTTCTACGTTGCCCGTGATGCTGTCATCGAATTCAAGCCTCTTCCTACGGACATTACACAAACCCCACCACTCAACAGGCCGAGCGTTAGCTCGCCTGCCGCCTTTGATCTTGATCTACCCGCCCCTTCGGGAGGCCGAGTGGAGGTGTTCATCAGGGGGTGGGCGCGCAGCGCCGTACGGCGAAGCCGGACACATCGAGAGGAGGTCGAAGCGAAGCCGACCGGAGGCGATGCCCCCTGATGGACACCGGAGCGAGGGGACGCCGAGCCTAGGCGAGGTGCCGTACGCTTGGGGCGAAGCCTTTTGGTTCCTTTTTGGCGTTTGAAAAAGGGACTCGCCGTAAGGGCGAAACCCTAAGCGGCCGTTACCGCAGAAATGGATATGTACACCTGCAAGAGATTGGTCGGCTGTCAGGCCGCCATCGCGAGCAAGCTCGCTCCCACAGTTTTGATTGATGTACATCTGTAAGAGGTTGGCCGGCTGTCAGGCCGCCATCGCAGGCAAGCCAGCTCCCACAGTTGAACTGTGTACACCCACAAAAGACGGACATAAAAAAACCCCGACTCACAAGAGCCGGGGCTTTCTGTTGAAGCGCTACAACGACTTAGCCGTTGAACACGTCATCCACGCTTTTCAGCGGGTAGTTCTTCGGATACGGCAGGGTCGCCACACCGGTCTCGATCGCAGCCTTGGCCACAGCATCAGAGATCACAGTGATCAAACGCGCATCCATTGGCTTCGGAATGATGTACTCACGACCGAATTCCAGCTTGATGCCACCGTAAGCGTCACACACTTCCTGAGGCACTGGCAGCTTGGCCAATTCACGCAAAGCGTTGGCCGCAGCCACTTTCATCTCTTCGTTGATGCGCTTGGCGCGAACGTCCAGAGCACCACGGAAGATGAACGGGAAGCCCAATACGTTGTTCACCTGGTTCGGGTAATCCGAACGGCCGGTAGCCATGATCACGTCGTTACGGGTGGCGTGAGCCAGTTCCGGGGCGATTTCCGGGTCCGGGTTCGAGCACGCGAAAACAATCGGGTTGGCAGCCATCAGCAGCAGGTTTTCAGCGCTCAGCAGGTTCGGGCCAGACAGACCGACGAACACGTCAGCGCCTTTCAGCGCATCGGACAAGGTGCGCTTGTCGGTAGCGTGAGCGAACACCGCTTTGTACTGGTTCAGGTCGTCACGGCCGGAGTGGATCACG
Source organism: Pseudomonas sp. GW822-FHT02D10 (assembly GCF_058802345.1). NCBI lineage: Bacteria > Pseudomonadati > Pseudomonadota > Gammaproteobacteria > Pseudomonadales > Pseudomonadaceae > Pseudomonas > Pseudomonas sp. GW822-FHT02D10. The sequence continues at coordinate 96,933 of NZ_JBXAOB010000018.1, read as the reverse complement.
CCAGTACGGTCAACCATGAAAATGTTTTCGATGTTGGCACCCATGCTCACCAGCAACTTCATGCAGGAGATGGCGGCAGCACCGGCACCCAGGCAGACGATCTTGGCTTCCGGCAGGGTTTTGCCAGCGATTTCCAGGGCATTGATCATGCCGGCAGCGGTCACGATCGCAGTGCCGTGCTGGTCATCGTGGAACACCGGAATGTCGCACTGCTCGATCAGAGCACGTTCGATCTCAAAGCACTCAGGTGCCTTGATGTCTTCCAGGTTGATGCCACCGAAGGTGATGGAGATACGCTTGACGGTGTCGATGAAGGCTTGCGGGCTTTCGGAGTCGACTTCAATGTCGAACACGTCGATACCGGCGAAGCGCTTGAACAGCACGCCTTTACCTTCCATCACCGGCTTGGAAGCCAATGGGCCAAGGTTACCCAGGCCGAGAATCGCGGTGCCATCGGAAATGACTGCCACCAGGTTGCCCTTGCCGGTGTATTTGTAGGCCAGTTCAGGATCGCGGGCGATTTCGCGTACTGGTTCGGCTACGCCGGGGCTATAGGCCAGCGACAGATCGCGGGCGGTAGCGGTGGCCTTGGTGAGCTCGACACTCAGCTTCCCTGGACGAGGATGGGCGTGATATTCGAGAGCGGCAGTTTTCAAATCAGACATGTGGGCATTCCGCTTTTACTGTTGAACGACGGACCGCCGAGGATACTCGCGTCGCAAAGTCCCCACAAGACTGACCGGTCACCCCTGTCAAGGGCCCAGCCCTACGACCTTGGGCCAAGAGCCACGGAACACAAGGGCCTTACTGTTCACAATCACTTTAAAAAATGTCGACAATTTTTTCTTAAGGCGCCGTTTTAAGCATGGCCGGATGAGTCAACGGCAACAACCAGCGCGCCTGGCCGGACTCCAAACCACCGCGCCCCGCGCACTCGAGCACCCCGCCACGCACCTCGATCTGCTTGCCATTGGGCCACTTCAGCCCCACCCGGTCGAACAGATTGGATGCAACACGCAATACAACCGAATCCTGAAAATCGATCAGGATGTCGCCATGATTGCATTGAGCCTTGCTCACAAGAGCGCTGAGCACGGAAAAACCCAAGCCACTGGTCTGATCTGCTTTCAGTACAGGCGGCTGCCGCCGGGAAGCCAAATCGCAGGCATAAAAAAGGCGCCCGCGAGGGGCGCCTTTTTTCTCAATCTGGAGAAGCCGAAACGACTCTCCAGAATGATCAGCCTTAGGCCTTTTTGCCGAAAGCACCGAAACGATCGGCGAACTTCTGTACACGGCCGCCAGTATCCAGAGTCTTCTGCTTACCGGTGTAGAACGGGTGGCACTCGTTGCATACGTCGATCGCCAGAGGCTTGGCCAGGTTCGAACGAGTTTCGAACTTGTTGCCACAGCTGCAGGTAACTGCGGTGATTTCGTATGTTGGATGGATATCGGCTTTCATGGTGTCTTCCTCGGGCTAGCGTGCCGCCACTCAACACTATTGTTGAATACCGCACGTAATTAGGCCGCGGATTCTACCAGACCTTTGCAATCACGCAAGCTATGCCTCACTCCGACCGTCTGCTAGGCTCCGACCCTTCTTTGCCGCCCGTTCAATGAGATCCCCCCGCGTGCCCGACGCCATTTTGCGCCTCGCCCTGCCTTCGCCCCTGCGCCGCCTGTTCGACTACCGTGCCCCGGCGGGAGTCCTGCGCGCGCATTTGCATCCGGGCATGCGGCTGCGGGTGCCGTTCGGCCGCCGCGAGATGATCGGGATACTGGTAGAGGTCACCAGCCACAGCGAAGTTCCGGCCGACAAGCTCAAACCGGCACTGGCCCTGCTCGACTCCACGCCACCGCTACCCGCGGCGCTGTTCAAGCTGTGTCTGTGGACTTCCCAGTATTACCAGCACAGCCTCGGCGACACCTTGAGCTGGGCACTGCCGGTGCTGTTGCGTCAGGGGGAACTGGCCGAGGCGCGCCAGGAACGCTTCTGGTCGATCACCCCAGGCGCGAAACTGGATGATCCGCGCATCGCCCGCGCTCCGCGTCAACGCGAGGCGCTGGCGACGCTGGCCCAGCATCCTCACGGCGTCGCCCATCAACTGCTGAGCAAGTTGATGTTGAGCAAAGACAGCCTCGACCTGCTGCTGGCCAAAGAACTGGTGCAGGTGGATATCCGCAAAAACGCGCCGAGCGAGCGTCACGAACACTGGCTGGCGCAACCGGAGTTGCCGCTGAACCCGGAACAGCGCGCCGCTTATGAAGCGATCCGCGCAGGCTTCGACAGTTTCCACGCGTTCTTGCTGGCCGGGGTCACCGGCAGCGGCAAGACCGAAGTCTATTTACAGCTGATCCGCGAAACCCTTGAGGCCGGCAAGCAGGCGCTGGTGCTGATCCCCGAAATCAACCTCGGACCGCAGACCCTGGCGCGCTTCGAGCAGCGCTTCAATGCGCGTATCGCCCTGGTGCATTCGGCGGTCAATGACCGCGAACGCCTGGAATCCTGGCTCGCTGCCCGGGATGGCGAGGCCGACATTATTATCGGCACCCGCTCGGCGCTGTTCACACCCATGAAAAACCCCGGGCTGATCATCATCGATGAAGAGCACGACGGCTCTTATAAACAGCAGGAAGGTTTGCGCTATCACGCTCGCGATCTGGCGTTGGTGCGAGCGCGGCAGGAAAACATCCCGATTGTCCTCGGCTCTGCGACGCCGTCACTGGAAAGCCTGCACAACGCCTACACCGGCCGTTACGGACTCCTGCGCCTGAACGAGCGCGCTGGCGGGGCAAAACAACCGCGCTTCCTGCGTCTGGACGTCAAAAGTCGGCCGTTGGACAGTGGCATTTCCGGCCCGATGCAACAGGCGATTGGCCAGACACTCGCCGCCGGCCAACAAGTATTGGTGTTCCTCAACCGTCGCGGCTTTGCGCCCACTCTGCTCTGCCACGACTGCGGCTGGATGTCCGAATGCCAACGCTGCGATGCGCGCATGACCGTGCACCAGCGCTCCGGCGAGCTGCGTTGTCACCATTGCGGCTACGTCGAGCGTGTCCCTCGGCACTGCCCAACCTGCGGCAAAGTCGATTTGCGGCCGGTGGGCGCCGGCACCGAACGCGCCGAAGAGCGTCTGGGCATTCTGTTCCCGGACTACCCGGTGTTGCGGGTCGACCGCGACAGCACTTCGCGCAAGGACGCGATGAATCAGCTGTTCGCGACCATTCAGAAAGGTCAGCCGTGCATTCTGGTCGGCACGCAAATGCTCGCCAAAGGGCATCACTTCCCACGGGTGACGCTGGTCTCGATTCTCGATGCCGACGGCGGATTGTTCTCCGGCGACTTCCGCGCCAGCGAACGCATGGCCCAGTTGATCGCGCAGGTCGCGGGGCGTGCCGGTCGCGCCGAAGAGCCGGGCAAAGTGATCATCCAGACCCACCTGGCTGACCACCCACTGTTGGTACAGCTGACCGAGCAAGGTTATTTCGCCTTTGCCGAGCAGGCCTTGAGCGAGCGCCGTTCCGCCGGGCTGCCGCCGTTCGCGCACCTGGCGCTGTTACGGGCCGAAGCACACAAACCGGGGCAGGCCGAAAGCTTCCTCGATGAAGCCTGCAGCGAGGCTGAGCGATTGTTGGATGAGCACAATCTAACCGGCATCGAATTGCTGGGGCCGGTGCCGGCGCCGATGGAGCGTCGGGCTGGACGTTATCGTGCGCAATTATTGTTGCAAGCCACGGCACGGGCACCGCTGCATCGGCTGCTGAGTGCCTGGCTGTTGGCGCTGGAGCAGATGCCGAGCGGGCGGGCGGTGCGTTGGTCTTTGGATGTCGACCCTGTTGATTTGTATTGATTCGGCGACTGCCATCGCGAGCAAGCTCGCTCCCACAGGGGGCGTGGCGAACACAAAATGTATGAACACCTTAGATCCACTGTGGGAGCGAGCTTGCTCGCGATGACGGCCGAATAGTCACCACATATCCATAACCTGCCTGCTATGGTTGGCAAGCCCGACTTCGCAACGGATAATGCCCAGTTTTTCCACCTGCGCATTGATGCGCCGCCGCTCTGCGGTTGATAGAGAAGACCATGAAAGACACCATTCGCCAGTTGATCCAGCAAGCCCTCACCCAACTCGTTACCGACGGTGTGTTGCCTGAAGGCCTGACGCCGGCGATTCAGGTGGAGAACTCCCGTGACAAGACTCACGGCGACTTCGCCAGCAACATCGCCATGATGCTGGCTAAACCGGCCGGCATGAAACCGCGCGATCTGGCGGAAAAAATCATCGCCGCGCTGCCGGTTGACGAAAACGTCAGCAAAACCGAAATCGCCGGTCCAGGTTTCCTCAATTTCTTCCAGAACACCCAAGCCCTGGCCTCGCGCCTGGACGCGGCGCTGGCCGACGCCCAAGTCGGCGTGCGCAAGGCAGGTTCCGTGCAGCGCACCGTGGTCGACTTGTCGGCCCCGAACCTGGCCAAAGAGATGCACGTCGGTCACTTGCGCTCGACGATCATCGGCGACGGCGTGGCACGGGTGCTGGAGTTTCTTGGCGACACGGTGATCCGTCAGAACCACGTCGGCGACTGGGGCACCCAGTTCGGCATGCTGATGGCGTACCTGCAGGAAAACCCGATCACCAGCGACGAACTGTCGGACCTGGAAAACTTCTACCGCGCCGCCAAGCAACGCTTCGACGAATCCGCAGAGTTCGCCGACCGCGCCCGTGGCCTGGTGGTCAAGCTGCAAGCCGGTGATGCGGAATGCCTGGCGCTGTGGACGAAGTTCAAGGACATTTCGTTGTCCCACTGCCAGAAAATCTACGAACTGCTGAACGTCAAACTGACCATGGCCGACGTGATGGGCGAAAGCGCCTACAACGACGACCTGATCAACGTGGTCAACGACCTCAAGGCCAAAGGCATGCTGGTCGAAAGCAACGGCGCCCAGTGCGTGTTCCTCGATGAATTCAAGAACGCTGACGGCGACCCGCTGCCCGTGATCATCGTCAAGGCCGACGGCGGCTACCTCTACGCCACCACCGACCTGGCAGCCGTGCGCTACCGCAGTGGCGTGCTGAAAGCCGATCGCGCGCTGTACTTCGTCGACCAGCGTCAGGCCCTGCACTTCCAGCAAGTGTTCGAAGTGGCGCGCCTGGCCGGCTTCGTGACCCATCCGATGGAAATGGAGCACATGGGCTTCGGCACCATGAACGGCGCTGATGGCCGTCCGTTCAAGACCCGTGATGGCGGCACCGTGAAGCTGATCGACCTGCTGAACGAAGCCAAGGAACGCGCCTATACGCTGGTGAAGGAAAAGAACCCTGAGCTGGCCGAAGCCGACCTGCGCAACATCGCCAAAGTCGTGGGCATCGGCGCGGTGAAATACGCCGACCTGTCCAAGCACCGCACCAGCGACTACAGCTTCAACTTCGACCTGATGCTGAACTTCGAAGGCAACACCGCACCGTACCTGCTGTACGCCTACACCCGCGTGGCCGGCGTATTCCGCAAACTCGGCGAGGACTTCAGCGAAGTCGAAGGGCAGATCGTCCTCGAAGCCGCTCACGAACACGAACTGGCCGCCAAGCTGGCGCAGTTTGGTGAGGTGCTGAATAACGTCTGCGACAAGGGCACGCCGCACATTCTTTGCACCTACCTGTACGACGTTGCCGGTCTGTTCTCCAGCTTCTACGAGAACTGCCCGATCCTCAGCGCCGAAACCCCGGCACAGATGCAGAGCCGTTTGCGCCTCGCCGCATTGACCGGCCGTACCCTTAAGCAAGGCCTGGAACTCTTGGGTCTGGAAACTCTGGAGCGTATGTAAGTTGGCTGCCAAGAAAAAACCAGCACCCAAGCGTGGCGCCAGCCGTTACCAAGCTCCTGCAAAAAAGCCGATTCCGGGATGGCTATGGATGGCCATCGGCCTGACCGTAGGCGCCTTCATCGTGTTCCTGATGAAGCTGGAGCCGGGTAAAGGCAGCGAAACGGTCAAACGCGAGAAGGTGGAGCAACAGAAAGCCAGCAAGATCGCCGAGGCCAACAAGACCCCGCCGAGCCCGACGCAACCGGTGAAGCCGAAGTACGACTTCTACACCTTGCTGCCGGAATCGGAAGTCATCGTGCCGCCGGATGCCGTGCCGGAGAAAACCCTGCCGACGCCGCAGACCGCGCCCGTTGCGCCGGTAACCCCGGCAGAAGCGGCGAAGATCGACACCGCGCGCGCCCAGGCAGCCCTGAGCGGCGTCACCCCGCCGCCAGCGCCACCGGTGGCAAAAGCGGCACCGGTGACCAAGTTCTTCCTGCAGGCCGGTTCGTTCCGCAAGCAAGCCGACGCCGACAAGGTTCGTGCACAGATCATTCTGCTCGGTCAGGCGGTTGCGGTGGAGTCCGGCACCGTGAAGGACGAGACCTGGTACCGCGTACTGGTCGGCCCGTTCAGCAACCGCGAACAGCTGACCACCGCCCAGAAACAACTGGCTGGCAGCGGCTTCAGCAACCTGTTGTTACAACAACGCCAAAGCCGCTGATCAGCTGCCACCGCAGCTCCGCAGGAGACACAAATCCCCGCAGGAGCTGCCGCAGGCTGCGATCTTCTCAGGGTCTCAGGATGATTGTCAGGACAAGAGCCAACAGCAGGATCAACAGATCGCAGCCTTCGGCAGCTCCTACGCCGCTTGTCCCCTGCAGTTGAAAAACGCCCCGCCACCCCCATATGAGTTGGCATAAGGCATTTTCGCCCCGCTGCGTGGAGACTCTTCCCTTGACCACCATCGTTTCAGTTCGCCGCCACGGCAAAGTCGTCATGGGCGGCGACGGCCAGGTTTCTCTCGGCAATACCGTGATGAAAGGCAACGCGAAGAAAGTTCGTCGCCTGTACCACGGTCAGGTCATCGCCGGTTTTGCCGGCGCCACCGCTGACGCCTTTACCCTCTTCGAACGTTTCGAAGGCCAGCTAGAGAAACACCAGGGTCACCTGGTTCGCGCCGCTGTCGAACTCGCCAAAGAATGGCGCACCGACCGCTCCCTCAGCCGCCTCGAAGCAATGCTTGCGGTCGCCAACAAAGACGCCTCCCTGATCATCACCGGCAACGGCGATGTGGTCGAACCCGAAGAAGGTCTGATCGCCATGGGTTCCGGCGGCGGCTACGCCCAGGCCGCCGCCAGCGCCCTGCTGAAGAAAACCGATCTGTCGGCCCGCGAAATCGTCGAAACCGCGCTCGGCATCGCCGGCGACATCTGTGTATTCACCAACCACACCTTCACCATTGAGGAGCAGGATCTCAGCGAATAAGCCTGTTTCGGCCATCACGCCACGGCATTCATTTTTGCTTGAGGACCACCCATTACCATGCCAATGACTCCCCGCGAAATCGTCCATGAACTCAGTCGCCATATCATCGGCCAGGACGATGCCAAACGCGCCGTTGCCATCGCCTTGCGTAACCGCTGGCGCCGGATGCAGTTGCCTGAAGAGCTGCGCGTTGAAGTAACGCCCAAGAACATCCTGATGATCGGCCCGACCGGTGTCGGTAAAACCGAAATCGCCCGTCGCCTGGCCAAGCTCGCCAACGCACCGTTCATCAAGGTCGAAGCGACCAAGTTCACCGAAGTCGGCTATGTCGGCCGTGACGTCGAGTCGATCATTCGTGACCTGGCCGATGCGGCGATCAAGCTGCTGCGCGAACAGGAAATGACCAAGGTTCGCCATCGCGCCGAAGACGCCGCCGAAGAGCGCATCCTCGACGCACTGCTGCCGCCGGCACGCATGGGCTTCAGCAACGAAGACGCCGCACCGGCCAGTGATTCCAACACCCGCCAACTGTTCCGCAAGCGCCTGCGCGAAGGTCAGCTGGATGACAAGGAGATCGAAATCGAAGTCGCCGAAGTGTCCGGCGTCGATATCTCCGCGCCGCCAGGCATGGAAGAAATGACCAACCAGTTGCAGAGCCTGTTCGCCAACATGGGCAAGGGCAAGCGCAAGAGCCGCAAGCTCAAGGTCAAGGAAGCGCTGAAGCTGGTGCGCGACGAAGAAGCCAGCCGCCTGGTCAATGACGAAGAGCTCAAGGCCAAGGCCCTGGAAGCGGTCGAGCAGCACGGCATCGTGTTCATCGATGAAATCGACAAAGTCGCCAAGCGTGGCAACTCCGGCGGCATCGACGTGTCCCGCGAAGGCGTACAGCGCGACTTGCTGCCGCTGATCGAAGGCTGCACAGTCAACACCAAACTGGGCATGGTCAAAACCGACCACATCCTGTTCATTGCCTCCGGTGCGTTCCACCTGAGCAAGCCGAGCGATCTGGTGCCGGAACTGCAAGGCCGTCTGCCGATCCGCGTCGAACTCAAGGCCCTGACCCCGGAAGACTTCGAGCGCATCCTCAGCGAGCCGCACGCGTCACTCACCGAGCAGTATTGCGCACTGCTGAAAACCGAAGGCCTGACCATCGAGTTCCAGCCGGACGGTATCAAGCGTCTGGCGGAGATCGCCTGGCAGGTCAACGAGAAGACCGAGAACATCGGTGCCCGTCGCCTGCACACGCTGCTCGAGCGTCTGCTCGAAGAGGTGTCGTTCAGCGCCAGCGATCTGGCCAGCACCCACAGCGAAGAGCCGATCCGCATCGACGCTGACTACGTCAACAGCCACCTCGGTGAATTGGCGCAGAACGAAGACCTGTCCCGTTATATCCTGTAGGTCACCTTCTCTCCCGTGAGAACGTAACCACTGTAGGAGCTGCCGCAGGCTGCGATCTTTCCCGGCTAACGCCGAAGATCAAAAGATCGCAGCCTGCGGCAGCTCCTACAGAGCGTTCCACACAGATGGACTACAGGTCATGACCAAACTCCCCACCGACATCAAACTGCACAAAGCCTCGAAAACCCTGGAGCTGAAATACGCGCCCGATGAGGTCTATCACCTGAGCGCAGAATTTTTGCGCGTGCACTCTCCTTCCGCCGAGGTCCAGGGCCATGGCAAACCTATCCTGCAATTTGGCAAGATCGGCGTAGGCCTGAACAAGGTAGAACCGGCCGGTCAGTACGCACTGAAATTGACCTTCGATGACGGCCACGACAGCGGCCTGTTCACCTGGGAATATCTGTACGAACTGGCGCGACGATATGACGCACTCTGGGACGACTATCTTGCCGAGCTCAAAGCCGCCGGAAAATCCCGCGATCCAAGCGTGTCGGTCGTCAAGCTGATGCTCTAGGTCAAGGCTCACACTCTTTAGAGGGCATTTTCTAATTTCATCTGTTTGAATGCTGGGCCGCAGCGCCAACGATTGGCCTGCTTGCGAAAAAAATTAAACTCGGGTAACCAATGGAGCTGGCAAGTTCTGTGCAGCGCTCCCTGTTTTAAAAAAAGCAGTGATGTGCAACTAACGGTCACCCGAGCGCGTACCTGGCATTGGCTGTGTGACTACACAGCAGCACTCAGGTACTCGCCTCAGGACAATGGAGCGTCGTAGATGAGTAACAAGAATAACGATGACCTGAAATATCAAGCCTCGGAAAATACCCTGGGGCTTAATCCGGTCATCGGCTTGCGTCGAAAGGATCTGCTTACCTCTGCCCGCATGGTGCTGACCCAGGCCATCAAACAACCCATCCACAGCGTCAAGCATGTCGCGCATTTTGGCATTGAGCTCAAAAACGTGATGCTCGGTAAATCCGAGTTGCAACCAGAAAACGATGACCGTCGCTTCAACGATCCGGCGTGGAGTCAGAACCCGCTCTACAAACGCTATCTGCAAACCTACCTGGCGTGGCGCAAGGAACTCCACGACTGGATCGGCGACAGCAAACTGTCCGAGCAGGACATCGCCCGCGCGCACTTCGTGATCACCCTGATGACCGAAGCCATGGCCCCGACCAACAGCGCGGCCAACCCTGCTGCCGTCAAACGCTTCTTCGAAACCGGCGGTAAAAGCCTGCTCGATGGCCTCTCCCACCTGGCCAAGGATCTGGTGAACAACGGCGGCATGCCAAGCCAGGTCAACATGGGCGCCTTCGAGGTAGGCAAGAGCCTGGGCACCACCGAAGGCGCGGTGGTTTTCCGCAACGATGTACTGGAGCTGATCCAGTACCGTCCCATCACTGAACAAGTACTCGAACGCCCACTGCTGGTGGTGCCACCACAGATCAACAAGTTCTACGTTTTCGACCTGAGCCCGGACAAAAGTCTGGCGCGCTTCTGCCTGCGCAACAATGTGCAGACCTTCATCGTCAGCTGGCGCAACCCGACCAAGGCCCAGCGCGAATGGGGTCTGTCGACGTACATCGAAGCACTCAAGGAAGCGGTCGACGTGGTCACCGCGATCACCGGCAGCAAAGACGTGAACATGCTCGGCGCCTGCTCCGGCGGCATCACCTGCACCGCCCTGCTGGGCCACTACGCAGCGATCGGCGAGAAGAAGGTCAACGCCCTGACCCTGCTGGTCAGCGTGCTCGACACCACCCTTGATTCCCAGGTCGCGCTGTTCGTCGACGAACAAACCCTCGAAGCCGCCAAGCGCCATTCCTATCAGGCCGGTGTGCTCGAAGGTCGCGACATGGCCAAGGTCTTCGCCTGGATGCGCCCCAACGACCTGATCTGGAACTACTGGGTCAACAACTACTTGTTGGGCAACGAGCCGCCGGTCTTCGACATTCTGTTCTGGAACAACGACACCACCCGGTTGCCTGCGGCGTTCCACGGCGACCTGATCGATTTGTTCAAAAACAACCCACTGATCCGTCCCGATGCACTGGAAGTGTGCGGCACGCCCATCGACCTCAAGCAGGTCACGGCCGACGTCTACTCCCTGGCGGGTACCAACGACCACATCACACCGTGGAAGTCGTGCTACAAGTCGGCACAACTGTTCGGTGGCAAGGTCGAATTCGTGCTGTCCAGCAGCGGCCATATCCAGAGCATTCTGAACCCGCCGGGCAATCCGAAATCCCGTTACATGACCTGCACCGACATGCCGACCCATGCCAACGACTGGCTAGAGAACTCAACCAAGCACACTGACTCCTGGTGGCTGCACTGGCAGGCCTGGCAGGCCGAGCGTTCGGGCAAACTGAAAAAAGCCCCGACCGTACTCGGCAACAAGACCTATGCGGCAGGTGAAGCATCACCGGGGACTTATGTGCATGAACGCTAACTGACACACCTTGCCCTCATGTGGGAGCGAGCTTGCTCGCGATGACGGTGGCAGCTTCGACACATATGCTGGCTGACACACCGCTATCGCGAGCAAGCTCGCTCCCACAGGGGATTGGGGATGATTTAGAGATAGTGACCCACAGGGCCTGAAGCATGCCGCAACCGTTCATATTTCGTACCGTCGACCTGGATGGTCAAACCATCCGCACCGCGGTACGCCCCGGCAAGCCTCACTTGACGCCCCTGCTGATTTTCAACGGCATCGGCGCCAACCTGGAGCTGGTGTTTCCGTTCGTCCAGGCGCTGGACCCGGACCTGGAAGTGATCGCCTTCGACGTCCCCGGTGTCGGTGGCTCATCGACGCCTAACCACCCCTATCGCTTTCCCGGCCTGGCCAAACTGACCGCGCGGATGCTCGACTATCTCGATTACGGACAAGTCAACGTGGTCGGCGTTTCGTGGGGCGGAGCACTCGCTCAACAGTTCGCCTTCGACTACCCCGAGCGCTGCAAGAAGCTCGTTTTGGCAGCGACGGCGGCGGGCATGGTGATGGTGCCGGGCAAACCGAAAGTGTTGTGGATGATGGCCAGCCCAAGACGCTACATCCAGCCATCCCACGTGATTCGCATTGCACCGCTGATCTACGGCGGTTCGTTCCGCCGTGATCCGAACCTGGCGGCGGAGCACGCGAGCAAAGTGCGTTCGGCAGGCAAACTCGGCTACTACTGGCAGCTGTTCGCGGGCCTGGGCTGGACCAGTATTCACTGGCTGCACAAAATCAATCAGCCGACCCTGATACTGGCCGGCGATGATGACCCGCTCATTCCGCTGATCAATATGCGCATACTCGCCTGGCGTATTCCCAATGCCCAGCTACACATAATCGACGACGGTCATTTATTCCTGATCACCCGGGCCGAGGCCGTCGCACCGATCATCATGAAATTTCTCCAGGAAGAACGCCAACGGGCGGTGATGCATCCGCACCCGGCGTCATTCGGCGGCACTTGACGTACTGCGTACGTCGACGGGAGTGTCGAGAGCCGCAAGGGAGGTCCGGAGCGACTATGGTGTCTATTCGGAATTGATGTACTTGTTGATGGCTTGACGAAGGAGTGTTGACTCATGCGAGACAAAAAAGCGCCGGGCGCCTTTCCTCCACCCGCCGCGTTCATCAATGCTCAGAGTGCGATCACCGGTCTGCGCGGCCGGGATCTGTTCTCCACTCTGCGCAGCGTCGCCGCCCATGGCTTGCGCCACCCGGTGCACAGTGCCAAACACGCACTGGCATTGGGCGGGCAACTGGGCCGGGTGTTACTGGGCGAAACCCTGCACCAGCCCAACCCTTCGGACAGCCGCTTCGCCGACCCGAGCTGGAGCCTGAATCCGTTTTACCGGCGCGGCCTTCAGGCCTACTTGAGCTGGCAGAAACAGGTCAAAAAATGGATCGATGAAAGCGGAATGTCCGCGGATGACCGTGCACGTGCGCAATTTGCCTTTACCCTGCTCAACGACGCGGTCTCGCCTTCCAATACCTTGCTCAACCCGCTGGCGGTCAAAGAGCTGTTCAACTCTGGCGGTCAAAGTCTGGTGCGTGGTCTGAGCCACCTGTTCGACGACCTGATGCACAACAATGGCCTGCCCAGCCAGGTCACAAAGCACGCGTTCGAGGTCGGTAAAACAGTTGCCACCACCACCGGCGCCGTGGTGTTTCGCAACGAACTGCTGGAGCTGATCCAGTACAAGCCGATGAGCGAAAAGCAGTACGCCAAACCGCTGCTCGTGGTGCCGCCGCAGATCAACAAGTACTACATTTTCGACTTGAGCCCGCACAACAGCTTCGTCCAGTTTGCGCTGAAGAACGGCCTGCAAGTGTTCATGATCAGCTGGCGCAACCCGGATGTGCGGCATCGCGAATGGGGCCTGTCGAGTTACGTCGAAGCGGTGGAAGAGGCGCTGAATGTCTGCCGGGCGATCACCGGCAGCCGCGAAGTCAACCTGATGGGCGCCTGTGCCGGGGGCCTGACCATCGCCGCCTTGCAAGGACATCTGCAAGCCAAGCGGCAACTGCGGCGAGTCTCCAGCGCGACCTATCTGGTCAGCCTGCTCGACAGCCAACTGGAAACCCCGGCGACCCTGTTCGCCGACGAGCAGACCCTGGAGGCAGCCAAGCGTCGCTCCTACCAGAAAGGCGTGCTCGAAGGCCGCGACATGGCCAAGGTCTTTGCCTGGATGCGCCCCAACGACCTGATCTGGAACTACTGGGTCAACAACTACCTGTTGGGCAAAGAGCCGCCAGCGTTCGACATTCTCTACTGGAACAATGACAACACTCGCCTGCCGGCTGCCTTCCACGGCGACCTGCTGGACTTCTTCAAGCACAACCCGTTGACCCATCCTGGCGGACTGGAAGTCTGCGGCACGCCGATCGACTTGCAGAAAGTCAACGTCGACAGCTTCAGCGTCGCCGGAATCAACGATCACATCACGCCTTGGGATGCGGTGTACCGCTCGACACTGTTGCTGGGGGGTGAGCGGCGCTTCGTACTGTCCAACAGCGGCCACGTGCAGAGCATCCTCAACCCACCGAGCAACCCCAAGGCCAACTACGTCGACAATCCGAAACTGAGCAGCGATCCACGCGCCTGGTACTACGACGCCAAACATGTCGACGGCAGTTGGTGGACCCAATGGCTGGGCTGGATTCAGGAACGTTCCGGCACTCAGCACGAAACCCTGATGGCCCTCGGCAACCAGAATTATCCACCGATGGAGGCGGCGCCGGGCACCTACGTGCGCGTGCGCTGAACTCTCCCCGTGCCACGGCCGCAAGTGTCGGCCGTGGCCTGACGAATCACTAAGAAGACTGGATGAAAACCCGCGACCGGATTCTTGAATGTGCCCTGCTGCTGTTCAACCAAAAGGGCGAGCCGAATGTTTCCACCATGGAAGTTGCCAATGAATTGGGGATCAGCCCCGGCAATCTCTACTACCATTTTCACGGCAAGGAGCCGCTGATTCTTGGCCTGTTCGAGCGTTTTCAGAGCGAATTGACGCCGCTGCTCGACCCACCGTCGGACGTGCAACTGGCACCGGAAGATTACTGGCTGTTCCTGCACCTGATCGTCGAACGCCTGGCGCACTACCGCTTCCTGTTCCAGGACCTGTCGAACCTGGCCGGACGCCTGCCGAAACTGGCCAAGGGCATCCGCAATTTGCTCAACTCCCTCAAGCGCACACTGGCTTCGTTACTGGCGCAGTTGAAGGCTCAGGGGCAACTGGTCAGCGATACCCAGGCACTGGGACAACTGGTGGAACAGATCACCATGACCTTGCTGTTTTCCCTGGACTATCAGCGGATTCTCGATCGTGAAGGGGAAGTGCGAGTGGTGGTCTACCAGATCATGATGCTGGTGGCGCCGCACTTGCTGCCACCGGCAAAACTCGCGACCGAGCAGTTGGCGTTGCAGTATCTGGAAGAGCACGAATAACCCTGTGGGAGCGAGCTTGCTCGCGATAGCGGTCTAACAGCCAACATCAGGTTGAATGTGACGAACTCATCGCGAGCAAGCTCGCTCCCACATTGGTTCTTTGGTGTTTTTTAGAATGCACTCCCAAACAAAAACGCCCGACCTTCGCAGGCCGGGCGTTTTTGCGTGTCCCGGATTGATCAGGACTGACTGGTTGGCGCCGATGGGGCTGGCGTTACAGTCGGGGTCACAGCAGGGGTTGGCGCTGCGGCGGAGTTCGCCGAGCTGACCGGTGCTGCCGGTTTGGCGGCGGCCACTGCTGGTTTCGGTGCGGCAGCTTTCGCAGTTGCAGGCTTTTTGGTTACCGGCTTCTTCGCAGCAGCAGGCTTGGCTGCTGGCTTGGCCGCTGCAGGTTTGGCTGGCGCTTTAGCCGCTGGTTTGGCAGCCGGTTTAGCGGCAGCTTTGACCAGAGGTTTGGCGGCAGTTTTAGCGGCGGGTTTGGCTGCTGCGGTTTTAGCTGCAACAGGCGCAACCTTGGCACCGGTGAGTTTTTCGATTTGCTTGGTCAGGGTATCGACCTTGCTGTGCAGCGCTTTGACTTCATTGCGGCTTGGCACGCCAAGACGCGAAATGGCGCTGTTCAGGCGCTTGTCGAAAGCCCCTTCCAGTTCGTCCCACTTGCCCAGCGCGCGATCTTTGACACCACTGATACGCGACTTGGCCGATTGAGCGGAGTCTTTGGCAGCGTCGACCGTTTTGCCGACAGCGCTCTTGGTGAGCTTCTCGGCTTTCTCGCCATCTTTAACCAATGACTCGAAGAGTTTGCTGCCGTCAGTGTCGATCTTCGAGTACACGCCTAAACCAGCAAGCCAGATTTTGCGGGAGTAGTCTTCGACTTTCCCAATCCACGAGCTGCCCTCTTTCTCGGTGTTCTTTTTACCA
Source organism: Pseudomonas sp. GW822-FHT02D10 (assembly GCF_058802345.1). NCBI lineage: Bacteria > Pseudomonadati > Pseudomonadota > Gammaproteobacteria > Pseudomonadales > Pseudomonadaceae > Pseudomonas > Pseudomonas sp. GW822-FHT02D10. The sequence goes on along the minus strand of NZ_JBXAOB010000018.1, from coordinate 81,378 downwards.
GCCATCCCGTTCTCCTTAAGATTTACGCGCGACGCGTTCGAGCAATGCCGTCAGCTCATCGAGCTTGACAGAGAGTGTCTCAACGTCATGTTTAGACGGAATGCCGATACGATTCAAGGCACTTGCGACACGCGTGTCGAAAGCCTTCTCGACTTTGTCGAGTTGAACTTCGACTTTGCCTTTGAACGTGCTGACTTCGCTCTTGGCTTCATCAATCTCGGCATTGGCCGCTTCAAGCTTCTCGGCAACTACCTTTTTGCCTTTCTTTTCAACAGTCTGACCAGCTTTTACCAACTCCTGAAAGTACTCGCTGCCTTCCTGCCCGACCTTGGTGTAGGCACCCAGGCCTGCCAGCCAGATCTTGCGGGCATAGGATTTCACTTCGTTCAAAGCAGTTGGCTGAACGTCAGTTTTTTTCTTCAAAATAACTTTGGCCATGGTGCACCTCACGCGCAGAAGGTTTGAGGAACTGCCCGTCAAGCGTCGGGCTCAGGCACAACGTAATGAGAAAAATTAGAAACGGCACCCTAACAACTGACACAAACAATGCGGATGACGCAGTACTACTGTGGGAAGAGCCGGGCGACGTTCGCTTGCTCGCGATAGCTGTTCGTCATTCGACATTGATGCTGACTGATACTCCGCCATCGCGAGCAAGCTCGCTCCCACATGACAATCGCAAATCAGACCAAGGCTTTATCGAGCGCTCTTTCAATTTCCGACTTGATGGTGCCACTCATTGCTGACATCAACAGACCCAGTTCGACATCGATCTTGATCGAGGTGTCGCCTACATACACCGCGCCTTTGACTCCGGAACGCTTGAGGTTCAGGGTGTCGCCCGACCATTGAGGTACCAGACCATATTGCGCAGCCAGTTTTTCTGCCAGTTTGTCAGCCTTCTCGCGGGCTGCTTCCTTACCCAGGCCATGGGCACGCTCAACACTAATATGGGCCACTGAATGACTCCTGCTTTATCGGGACTTGCCTCAAACATTCTGACCCCTGCTGCGTCAAAACGTCCCGGCGGTTGCCTATCTTACCTTCAGCCTTGCCAAGACAAAGCATGCCTGCGGGATTAGAATGTCGCGCATTCTCTTTTGGTGACAGCGATATGACTGATCAGCGCAAAGGCAGCGATGCCGAACCCACCACTCACTTCGGCTTCAAAAACGTTCCGGAAAGCCAGAAAGCGGAAAAAGTCGCTGAGGTTTTCCACTCGGTAGCCGCCAAATACGACCTGATGAACGACCTCCTGTCGGGCGGCATGCACCGTCTGTGGAAGCGTTTCGCGATCGAACTGTCGGGCGTTCGCACCGGCAATCGCGTGCTGGACATCGCCGGCGGCACCGGCGACCTGACCCGAAAGTTCTCGCACCTGGTAGGCCCGACCGGTCAGGTGGTGCTCGCCGACATCAACGAATCCATGCTCAAGGTCGGTCGTGACCGCCTGCTGGACCTGGGTGTGGCCGGCAACGTCGAGTTCGTTCAGGCCGACGCTGAAAAGCTGCCATTCCCGGACAACCACTTCGACTGCGTGACCATCGCGTTCGGCCTGCGCAACGTCACCCACAAGGAAGACGCCCTGCGCTCCATGCTGCGGGTGCTCAAGCCGGGCGGTCGCCTGTTGGTGCTGGAGTTCTCCAAGCCGACCAATGCGCTGATGTCCAAGGCTTACGACGCCTACTCGTTCGCCTTCATGCCGTTGATGGGCAAGCTGATCACCAATGACTCGGAAAGCTATCGCTACCTGGCCGAATCGATCCGCATGCACCCGAACCAGGAAACCCTGAAGTCGATGATGGTTGAAGCCGGCTTCGACCGCGTGACCTACCACAACATGACCGCAGGCATCGTCGCCCTGCACCGTGGCATCAAGCCCTGATGTTGCTCGCCGGCCTGCTCGCCAGTGTCGAACTCGGCCTCAACCGGGTATTGCGGCTCGACAGCACGGCGCTGCCGCGTCTGGCGCATTTGAACGGCAAGGTGATTGCCGTCGATTGCCGCAGCCCGGCGTTGCAGATGTTCATTGTGCCCAGCGACGAAGGCCTGATGCTGGCGGCGCACTGGGCCGCGGATGCCGACTGCACCTTGCGCGCACCGGCCGCCAGCCTGCTCAAGCTGGCCCTGAGCAAGGACAAGACGTCGGTCCTGCATGACCCTGCCGTTGAACTCGACGGCGACAGTGGCGTGCTGCTGGAGCTGGCATCCGTCCTTCAGAGTCTGGAGCTGGACTGGGAATACGAACTCTCGCGCTGGCTCGGCCCGGTCGCCACGCAACTGCTGGGCGGTCACTTGCGCAGCCGCGCACGCTGGTATCAGCAATGTTTCACCAGCGTGAACCAGAATCTTGCCGAATACCTCGCCGAAGAATCGCGCGCCCTCGTCGGCCAGCGCGAAGCCGAAGCGCGGTTTAATGAACTGGACCAGATCAAACTCGATCTGGAACGTCTTGAGGCGCGCTTCGAGCGTCTTTCCCGATCCCTTGATCCAAGCGATAACGCATGAAGCTGCTTGCCGTCCGCCGTTTGTTGCGCATCCAGCGCGTCGTGATCCGCTACCGCCTCGATGACCTGCTGTTCGCCCTGCCACTGCCGTGGTTCCTGCTGGCGCTGCGTTATGCGCTGCCGTGGCGCTGGTTCCCGCGTAAAACCCTGGACCTGAGCCGGGGCGCGCGCTTGCGATTGGCCTTGCAGGACCTGGGGCCGATTTTCATCAAGTTCGGGCAGATTCTTTCCACCCGCCGCGACCTGCTGCCCGAAGACATCGCCGATGAGCTGATGCTGTTGCAGGACCGTGTGCCGCCGTTTGACTCGCAGGTGGCGGTCAAGCTGATCGAAGAACAGCTGGGCAAGAAGATCAGCGATGTGTTCAGCCGATTCGACATCGAGCCGCTGGCCTCGGCCTCGGTCGCGCAGGTCCATGCGGCACAGCTCAAAAGCGGCGAAGAAGTGGTGGTCAAGGTCATCCGCCCAGGCCTCAAGCCGGTCATCGCGCAAGACCTGGCCTGGCTGTTCATCCTCGCCCGTGCGGCGGAAAAACTCTCTGCCGACGCGCGACTGCTGCACCCGGTGGACGTGGTCAGCGACTACGAGAAAACCATCTTCGACGAGCTCGACCTGCTGCGCGAAGCGGCTAACGCCAGCCAGCTGAGACGCAACTTTGACGGCTCGCCGCTGCTGTACGTGCCACAAGTCTACTGGGACTGGTGCCGGCCAAAAGTGTTGGTGATGGAGCGTATCTACGGGATTCAGGTCACGGACCTGGCGACCCTCGCCGACCAGCGCACCGACATGAAAATGCTCGCTGAACGTGGCGTGGAGATCTTCTTCACCCAGGTGTTCCGCGACAGTTTCTTCCACGCCGACATGCACCCGGGCAACATCTTCGTCAGCACCGTGCAGCCGTGGAGCCCGCAGTACATTGCGATCGACTGCGGGATCGTCGGCAGCCTGACGCCTGAAGACCAGGACTATCTGGCGCGCAACCTGTTCGCGTTCTTCAAGCGCGACTACCGTCGCGTGGCCCAATTGCACATTGATTCGGGCTGGGTGCCGGCGGAAACCAAACTCAACGAATTCGAAGCAGCAATCCGTACGGTGTGCGAACCGATCTTCGAAAAACCGTTAAAAGATATTTCCTTCGGTCAGGTGCTGATGCGCCTGTTCCAGACCGCGCGACGCTTCAACATGGAAGTGCAGCCGCAGCTGGTTCTTTTGCAGAAAACCCTGCTCAACATCGAAGGCCTGGGCCGTCAGCTGTACCCGGAGCTGGACCTGTGGAACACCGCGCAGCCGTTCCTCGAACGCTGGATGCGCGAGCGCGTCAGCCCGAAAACCTTGCTGGGCAACCTGCACAACCAGGTCGAGCAACTGCCGCACCTGGCCAACATGACCCGCGACCTGCTCGATCGCATGTCGCAGCCCCACGTCGTCAACCCGCCACCGGCCTGGCACCATCGCTCGGACGACTGGTTCCTGCGCCTGCTCGGCACCGCGCATCTGGCGGGCGGCGCAATCCTGCTGGCCGGCGGCCCCCTGGACGGGCTCGGCCATTGGCCCGGCGCAATCATGGTGGCCGTAGGTTTGTATCTGATCGTTCGCCGATAGCCAGAGCCCCCAAGCACTGGCACACTGTTTCAACGCCAGGGTTCCACTACTGAAGTGTTGAACCCGCTGTCGGAGTCGAAGATGAAAGATTGGCTGGACGAGATCAAATGGGACAGCGACGGCCTGGTGCCGGCGATTGCCCAGGATCACAAAACCGGGCGCGTACTGATGATGGCCTGGATGAACCGCGAAGCGCTGGAACTGACCGCCGCCGAGAACCGCGCCATTTACTGGTCACGCTCGCGTGGCAAGCTGTGGCGCAAGGGCGAAGAGTCCGGTCACGTGCAAACCCTGCATGAGATGCGCCTGGACTGTGACGCCGACGTGATCATTCTGATGGTCGAGCAGATCGGCGACATCGCCTGTCATACCGGCCGTCAAAGCTGCTTCTACCGCGTCTATGAAAACGGTGACTGGAAGACTGTCGATCCGGTCTTGAAAGACCCGCATGCCATCTATTCGGACCACAAACATGACTGACACCCTGACCCGCCTGGCCCAGGTACTGGAAGAGCGTAAAGGCGCTGCCGCTGACAGCTCCTATGTCGCCAGTCTTTACCACAAGGGCTTGAACAAGATTCTGGAAAAAGTCGGCGAAGAATCGGTCGAGACCATCATTGCTGCCAAAGACGCCGCCATCAGCGGAGATTGCAGTGATGTAATCTATGAAACCGCTGACTTGTGGTTCCATAGTATGGTCATGCTCGCCCAACTGGGGCAGCATCCGCAGGCTGTGCTCGATGAACTGGACCGCCGCTTCGGCTTGTCCGGTCACGTCGAGAAAGCCTCGCGCCCGTCCGCCTGAATAACGATTAGAGAGGAGCAGCAACATGGGCATTTTTGACTGGAAACACTGGATCGTCATTCTGATTGTGGTGGTACTGGTATTCGGCACCAAGAAACTGAAAAACCTCGGCACTGACGTCGGCGAAACGATCAAGGGCTTTCGCAAAGCCATGAACGACGAAGAAAAGCCTGCTGAACCCGTCGTTCCGCCTACCGCTGCACAGCCAACATCGCCGGTGCAACCACAGGCTTCGACCCTGAAAGAGCCGCACACCATCGACGTGCAGGCCCATAAAGTCGAAGAGCCGACCCGCAAAGACTCGTGAGCACAGACTAATGTTCGGTATCAGCTTCTCTGAACTGCTGCTCGTCGGCCTCGTTGCCCTGCTGGTGCTGGGCCCCGAGCGTCTGCCGGGTGCTGCGCGCACTGCCGGCCTGTGGATCGGACGCCTGAAGCGCAGCTTCAATGCGATCAAAACGGAAGTTGAACGTGAAATCGGTGCCGACGAGATTCGTCGGCAACTGCACAACGAACACATTCTGTCGCTGGAGCAAGAGGCACGCAAAATCCTCAACCCGACCCAGCAGCCGACGCCGGTCGAGACGGTGGCCGAGCAGGCGATTCAAGCACCTGCGACGACCATCGAGCCGGCCCTTGTCGCTACAGCGGTCGCACCGGTTGAACCCGCTGTGCCCGTGGTTGCCGCACCTGCAACGCCTGTAGACCCTGTTGCGCCTGCCGCCGTGCCAACTGCGCCGGCTCCCCACGACCCAACACTACCGCCGCGAGCCCCATGAGCGATATCCCGGAATCCGACCAGCACATGCCGCTGGTTTCGCACCTCACCGAGTTGCGTACTCGCCTGCTGCGCTGCGTCGCGGCGATCTTCCTGATCTTCGCCGGGCTGTTCGCCTTCACCCAGCAGATCTACACCTTCGTCTCGATACCGCTGCGCCAGTACTTGCCGGCCGGCGCGACGATGATCGCCACCGACGTGTCCTCGCCGTTCCTGACGCCGTTGAAGCTGACCATGATGGTCTCGCTGTTCCTGGCGATCCCGGTGATCCTGCATCAGATCTGGGGCTTCATCGCACCGGGCCTGTACAAGCATGAGAAACGCATTGCGGTGCCACTGCTGGTCTCCAGCATCCTGTTGTTCTACACCGGCATGGCGTTCGCCTACTTTCTGGTGTTCCCGTTGATCTTCAAGTTCTTCGCCTCGGCCACTCCGGCGGGCGTGGAAATGATGACCGACATCACCAGTTACCTGGATTTCGTGATGACGCTGTTCTTCGCCTTCGGCGTGGCGTTCGAGATCCCGGTGGCCGTGGTGCTGCTGGTGTGGATCGGCGTGGTCGACGTCAAATACCTGAAGAAAATCCGTCCATACGTGGTCATCGGCTGCTTTGTGGTCGGCATGATTCTGACCCCGCCGGACATTTTCTCGCAGACCCTGCTGGCCGTGCCGATGTGGCTGTTGTTCGAGATCGGCATCCTGTTTGGCAGCCTGATCAGCAAACGTAGCGATCACACGGACGACCAGCCGGCTGACGATCACAACGACCAGCCGCCAGCGACTCAGCCGTGAACCTGCTGCTCCTCGAAGAAGCCGATTTCATCGCGGCCGACCGGGTGATCCTGCGTGATCGCCGGCTGACCCACATGCAGGAAGTGCATCGTGCGGCGGTCGGCGACAGCCTGCGGGTCGGGCGCATCGGCGGCTTGATGGGTTCAGCCGAGTTGCTGCGCCTGGACACCGATGAAGCCGAGTTGCGCGTCACCCTCGATCAGGCACCACCGGCCAAACTGCCGCTGACCCTGTTGCTGGCCCTGCCACGGCCGAAGATGCTGCGCAGAGTGTTCCAGACAGTGGCCGCCATGGGTGTGCCGCGAATCGTGCTGGTGAACAGTTATCGGGTCGAGAAAAGCTTCTGGCAGACACCGTTCCTCGAACCCGAGGCGATTCGCGAGCAAATGATCCTCGGTCTCGAACAGGCTCGCGACAGCGTGCTGCCCGAAATCGTCATCGAAAAGCGCTTCAAGCCCTTCGTCGAAGACCGCCTGCCGGCCATCGCCGACGGCACCCTCGGGCTGATCGGCCACCCCGGTCATTACCCGCCCTGCCCCCGCGGGCTGGACGAACCGGTAACCCTGGCCATCGGCCCGGAAGGTGGCTGGATCCCCTACGAAATCGACCTGCTGACCAAGGCCGGCCTGCAACCGGTACAGCTCGGCGATCGCATCCTGCGGGTTGAAACCGCCGTCACGGCCCTGCTTTCGCGCCTGTTCTAACCCCCCCCTGGCGCCACCGCCGACTACGCCGTCGCCCGCGTAGCGGAGGTCGAAAAGTCCCTGCTGCTGGCGACCGCGCTGGCGCTGGCGTTCGGCCTGCTCGCTGCCTGGGCCATCACCCGACAGATCGTCATCCCGCTGAACCAGACCCTGAAAGTCGCCGAGCGCGTAGCCGCCGGGGACCTGGCTCACAACCTCATTTCCCAACGTCGCGATGAACTCGGCCAGTTGCAACGCGCCATGCAGAGCATGACCGTCAGCCTGCGCGAACTGATCGGTGGCATCAGCGAAGGCGTAACACAGATCGCCAGCGCCGCCGAAGAGCTGTCCGCCGTGACCGAGCAGACCAGCACCGTGGCCGAAGAGATCAACCGCAGCGTGCTGAACGTGCGCGACGTCTCCGACCAGACCTCCGCCGCCAGCGAAGAAACCGCCGCCTCCAGCATCGAACTGGCGCGACTGGGCACCCATCTGCAGATGCTGGTGGGCAAGTTCAGGGTTTGAGGGGATAAACAGGTCTCGGTCCGCTCGGGACCGAGGTGATGCCATCGCGAGCAAGCTCGCTCCCACAGTGGATTTTCGGTGTGTGCACTATTTGTGCTTCACACAGGAACAATGTGGGAGCGAGCTTGGTCCGGGCGGCGTTCCGACGATAGCGGTCTGACAGGCACTGAAGTTACAGAACCTGCCGCAAAAACGCCTGCGCTCGCGGGTCTTTCGGCGCGTCGAAGAATTCGGCCGGCGAGGCATCTTCCAGCAACTTGCCGTGATCGAAGAACAGCACCCGATCCGCCACTTCCCGCGCAAAGCCCATTTCGTGGGTGACGCAGACCATGGTCATGCCTTCCACGGCCAGGGTCTTCATCACGTCCAGCACTTCGCCGACCATTTCCGGGTCCAGCGCCGAGGTCGGCTCATCGAACAGCATGACCTTCGGCTCCATGGCCAGCGCCCGGGCAATCGCCACGCGCTGCTGTTGACCACCGGAGAGGCGTGACGGGAACTCGTGGGCCTTCTGCGCGATGCCAACTTTTTCCAGCAATGCCAGGGCCTTGGCCTCACGTTCCTGCTTGCCGCGCTTGCGCACGACTTTCTGCGCCAGACAGAGGTTCTCCAGCACGGTCATGTGCGGGAACAGGTTGAAGTGCTGGAACACCATCCCGACTTCACGGCGGTAAGCGTTGACGTCGGTTTTCGGGTCGGCCAGTTGCAAGCCGTCGATACTCACCGAGCCCGAATCAAACGCTTCCAGCCCATTCAGGCAACGCAGGAAGGTCGACTTGCCGGAACCCGACGGGCCGATCACCACCAGCACTTCGCCCTTGGCCACTCGGGTGGTGACGTTGTCCACCGCGCGGACCACTTGGCCACGGGTGTCGAAGACTTTTACCAGATCGCGGACTTCAATCACTTTGCGCGAGCCTCCGCTCAAGCCGGCTGGCGATTTTCGACAGCGGCAGGTTTATCAACAGGTACAGAGCCGCCACGCAGAAGAGAATTTCGAACGGCGAGAACGAGGTGGTGATGACTTCACGGCCGCTTTTGAGCAGCTCGGTGATCGCGATCACCGACACCAGCGAAGTGTCCTTGACCAGACTGATGAATTGCCCGGCCAACGGTGGCAGCACGCGCTTGAGCGCTTGCGGCAACACCACGTGGCGCATCGATTCGCCTGCGCTCAAACCCAGCGAGCGCGCGGCTTCGTTCTGCCCACGGGCAATCGATTGCACGCCGGAACGAATGATCTCTGCCACGTAGGCGCCAGTGAACAGCGACAATGCGGCAATCCCGGCGAACTCGCGGGACAGGTTGAGCACCGTGCCGATAAAGAAATAGAAGATGAAGATCTGCACCAGCAACGGTGTGCCGCGCACCAGTTCGATGTAGACGGTCGACAGGTCGCGCAGGCTCGGGTTGCTCGACAGCCGGCAGAGGCCGGTTGCCAGGCCAATCAGCAGCCCGAGCACGCCCGACACCAGCGACAGCCACAACGTTGTCCACAGGCCCCACAACAGCGGTCCTGCCGCCCAATGCCGGGTTACGCCGACTACGTCGCCTTCCGCCACATCGTCGCCACGGGCGACTTTCAGGCTGTTGTCATCGACGGTCAGGTGTTGCTCGACCCCGGCGTCGTTGCGCAAGGTGACTTCAGCCTTGTCGCCTGTGCGCACCAGTTCGCTGACGGTGGAAATGTCCGCCGCGCGCTGAGTCTCTTCGGCGTGATAGGCGAAGTACTGCGGCACGCGATTCCAGCGCCATTCGTAGGACATCAGCGAAGTGGCGTAATACAAGGCGCCAGCCATGCCGATCAGCACCAGCACGGTTAATACGTGCCAGGGCCATTGGGCTTTTTTCTGTTTCATTTGCTTTGAAAGTTCCGAATTCTGTGTTGCCAGGGAAGCCGTCATCGCGAGCAAGCTCGCTCCCACAGGATCTGCGCTGGACACAAATGTTGTGTTCACACCGATCCACTGTGGGAGCGAGCTTGCTCGCGATTGAGGCGACGCGGTCTATCTGACCGGGCCTTATTCCATATCCTTGAGCCAGGCGGTGTCTTTGAACCACTTGTCATGGATGCGATCGTAGGTGCCGTCTTCGTGGATCTGGTGCAGGAAGTTGTTGATGAAGTTGATGCTGTCGTAGTCGCCCTTCTTCAGACCGAAGGCCAGCGGCTCATAGGTGAACGGCTTGTCGAGGAACACCAGCTTGCCGTTGCCGACCTTGTTCACCGCCACGACGTTGTAAGGCGCGTCGTAGATGAAGGCGTCAGCCTTGCCGTTGACCACGTCGAGCACGGCTTCCTGCTCGTTGTCATAGCCGTGGTATTTGGCTTTGGAGATCAACTTCCTGGCGACCATTTCGCCGGTGGTGCCGAGCTTGGAGGTGATGCGGTAGTCGGCGGTGTTCAGGTCTTTATAGGAGGTGATGGTGCCTTCCAGGTCCTTGCGGATCAGCAACGTCTGGCCGACCACGATGAACGGTTCGCTGAAGTTCAGGCGCAGGTTGCGTTCCTGGGTCAGGGTCATGCCACTGCCGATCATGTCGAACTTGTCGGTCATCAGGGCCGGGATGATCCCGTCGTAACCGGTGGACACCAACTCCAGCTTGACGCCCATGGCCTTGGCCATGGCTTTGAGGATGTCGACTTCGAATCCGATGATCTCACCGCGCTTGTTGGTCATTTCGAACGGCATGTAGGTCGGGTCCATGCCGACTTTCAGCGTGCCGCGCTTGACCGCGTCGTCGATGGCGCCGGCGGCATGTGCCGCGTTGACTGCCACCAGTGCCGTGACGCCGAGCAGCAGCATCGAGAGATACTTCTTCATCACCAAGTCCCCTATAACCCATCGTGTTGTGAGGCGTGCAAAAAGCTGATTTTCGTTTGAAAACCGACAGTTACGGACAAAAAGTTGTCCGGGCACGCCAAAGAGGGTGGCGATGCTAACGCACTCGTCCGTTTGCACAAGGGGGTGGGTGGGAAATGTTGTTTCGGGGAGGTGGAAAAACAAAAGATCGCAGCCTTCGGCAGCTCCTACGGATGTACACCCGGTAGGAGCTGCCGAAGGCTGCGATCTTTTCGAAGGCGCCCCGCTTCTAAACGAAGCGGGGCTTTTTCATCAGGCCGGGAGCGCCTGGGGCATTGCCGGTTTGAGCGGCAACAGCGGCGCATGAGGGTCGGCTTTCACCGACGCTCGCCAGGTATCCAGCCACTCGGCGTGGCCTTCGCTCCAGGCCTGCTCATGCAAGCGAGCCAACGCCACCGGATCGCTCAACAGCGCCAGACGCTCGTTATTGTTGAGTGCTGCCGGGCCGACTTTCAGCGCATGACGAACCCGTTCGATACGCAGCCACTCGATCGGCTCGGCCTGACCGTGACGCGAAGTCGCCAGCGCGCACGCCAGGGCATTCTGCTGTGGATCGACCACCGCACGGATGAAGCCGTCGTTCAGCGCGTGCCAACGGTTTTCGTGGGTGTACTGATCGGTCGCCAGCAAGGCTTGTGGCGGTGCGTATTCCTCGGGGATCAGGAACAGGCTTTCGTCACGGGATTTGAGGCCCAGCTTCACGCGGCTGGAGATCACCGACACCGGGATCGACAGCATCAACGAACCGACGATCGGTACCAGCCACCAGAGGAAGCTCGGGTTCAGCCAGATCACCAGCAAGGCCCAGAAGAAGCCCAGCAAGGTTTGCGGACCATGGCGACGCACCGCTTCGCTCCACGGCGTGGAGTCGTCGTCACGTTGTGGCGAGTTCCAGGTCGCAGCCCAGCCGAGGAACGCGGCGAGTACGAAACGGGTGTGGAAAATCATCCGTACCGGCGCCAGCAACATGGAGAACAACATCTCCAGCAGCATCGACAGCGTCACCTTGAACTTGCCACCGAACTCTTTCGCGCCCTTGGCCCAGATCAGGATGATGCTCAGCAACTTCGGCAGGAACAACAGCACGATGGTCGTCGAGAACAACGCAACGGCCTTGTCCGGGTGCCATTGTGGCCACAACGGATACAATTGTCGCGGCTCCATGAAGTACTGCGGCTCCATCAGCGTGTTGACCGCCAGCAGCGCCGTCGACAGCACCAGGAAGAAGAACCACAGCGGCGCCGAGAGGTAGGACATCACGCCGGTCAGGAACACCGCACGGTGTACCGGGTGCATACCCTTGACCAGGAACAACCGGAAGTTCATCAGGTTGCCATGACACCAGCGACGGTCACGCTTGAGTTCGTCGAGCAGGTTCGGCGGCAATTCTTCGTAGCTGCCCGGCAGATCGTAGGCAATCCACACGCCCCAGCCAGCACGGCGCATCAGCGCCGCTTCAACGAAGTCGTGGGAAAGGATCGCCCCTGCAAACGCGCCTTTACCGGGCAACGGCGCCAGGGCGCAGTGCTCGATGAACGGCTTCATGCGGATGATCGCGTTGTGGCCCCAGTAGTGGGATTCGCCCAACTGCCAGAAGTGCAGGCCGGCGGTGAACAGCGGACCGTATACCCGAGTGGCGAACTGCTGCATGCGCGCATACAGCGTATCCATGCCCGAGGCACGTGGCGCGGTCTGAATGATCCCGGCGTCCGGCGTGGCTTCCATCAAGCGCACCAGACTGGTCAGGCATTCGCCGCTCATCACGCTGTCGGCGTCGAGTACGACCATGTACTTGTAATCACCGCCCCAACGACGGCAGAAGTCGTCGAGGTTGCCGCTTTTGCGTTTCACACGACGGCGACGGCGGCGATAGAAGATCCTGCCGAAGCCCTTGGCTTCGCGGCAGACGTCCAGCCAGGCCTGCTGCTCGGCCACGCAGATGTCGCTGTCGTTACTGTCGCTGAGGACGAAGAAGTCGAAACGGTCCAGATCACCGGTGGCGGCGACCGACTCGAAGGTCGCGCGCAAACCGGCGAACACTCGCGGTACGTCTTCGTTGCAGATCGGCATCACCAACGCGGTGCGAGCGTCCTTGGGAATCGGCTCGTTACCGGCGCTCGCGCCGGAAATGCGGTATTTGTCGTGCCCGGTGAGCAACTCGAGGAAGCCCATCAGTGCCGTCCAGAAACCGGCCGACACCCAGCAGAACAGAATCCCGAACAGAATCAGGATGCTGGTTTGCAAGGCATACGGCAGCACTTGCGTGGCCGTCTGGATCAGCGGTTGGTGCAGGACTTCGTTGAGATCGACGAACGACCAGCCCTGGTACGGCATGATGCCTTTCATGTACCAGCCCGCAACAATGGTCTGGCCCAGCATCAACACCAGCAGAATATAACGGCGGATCGAGCCGACGGTGCGCCAGCGAGCCGCCGGCAGCACGCGCTCATCCTTCGGCGGCGCCGGAGGATTGGTGCGGCCGGTCAGCCGACGCCAGCCACGCACCAGGATATTGGTACGCCATGGCTCCGGCACGACTTTGGTCCGACGAATCGGTGGGGTTGCCTTCAGGCAAACCCGACCGCTGGCGTCGAGCGCCAGCATCTCGGCCTCTTCAAGCTCCTCGGCGGAGTTGAGGGTCAGCCGACGGCCAACCGAGGCTTGCGCAGCCTCGCTCGGCGCGTCGAAGGTCGAAGACGACAGGCGTTCATGCAGCTCGCTGAAGGAGTTGCAGCCCGCCAGTGTAGCGCGCTGCTCATCCGTCATCGGCAGGTGCGCCAGATACTCGCTGAGAGTCTCTGGCTGTACTTGGGAATTACTCATCGGCTGGCAACTGGTAGCTCCAGGTCTCGGTCAGCACTTGTTCAGTCGTGGCTGCATCCGGGGCAGGAGGTGTGGCAGGGGCTGCTTCGGCAGCGGCAGGCTGCTTGGCTTCTTTGTCTTTCTTGTCGAGCTTCTCTTGTTGTTTGGCGGCGATTTTATCGGCCTTGGCAACGGAAGAATTGGCGTTCGCCACCGGGGCCTTGACCGGCTCAGGGACTACGATGTCCTTGACCAGTGCAGCACGCATCTCAGTGGACTTGCTCGAATCCTTGATCTTCATACGCAGCGTCAGGCGCCAGCCCTGGGTTTCAGGGTTGTAGCGCACGCTGTTCTCAACCACTTCGGCGTTGTCACCCACACTGACCTGGCTGCGAATCGGCGCGTCTTCTGGCAGTGCCTTGAGGGACGGCCCAGTGAAGTCCACCAGGTAAGCAACGCTACCGTCCGGCTGACGGATCAGGTTCGACTGCTTCACGTCACCGGTGGAACGCAGGGTCTGTTGAACCCAGGCGCTGTCCGGCGAATGCAGGGCTGCTTCGTCGATGGTCCAGTGCAGACGGTAGGCGAAGTCCAGCGGCTGACCTGGCTCAGGCAGTTTTTCCGGGCTCCAGAACGCAACGATGTTGTCGTTGGTTTCGTCGGCAGTCGGGATCTCTACGAGGTCGACCGTGCCTTTGCCCCAGTCGCCTTTTGGCTCGATCCAGGCGCTTGGGCGCTTGTCGTAGCGGTCATCGAGGTCTTCGTAGTGGCTGAAATCACGACCCCGTTGCAGCAGACCGAAACCACGCGGGTTCTCAACCGAGAAATTGCTCACGGCCAGATGTTTCGGGTTGTTCAGTGGGCGCCAGACCCACTCGCCGTTGCCGGCATGGATCGACAGACCGCTGGAGTCGTGCAGTTCGCGACGGTAGTTGAGGACTTTCGACGGCTGGTTGGCGCCGAACAGGAACATGCTGGTCAGTGGAGCGATGCCCAGCTTGCTGACCTTGTCACGCAGGAACATCTGCGCCTTGACGTCGACAATGGTGTCGCTGCCCGGACGCAGGGTCAGGCGGTAGGCACCGGTGGCGCGCGGCGAGTCCAGCAGGGCGTAGATCACCAGGTGCTTGTCGGTCGGCTTGGGTTGTGCAATCCAGAACTCGGTGAAACGCGGGAACTCTTCGCCGGACGGCAGCGCAGTGTCGATCGCCAGGCCACGCGCGGACAGGCCATAGGTGTGGCCCTTACCGACGACGCGGAAGTAGCTCGCGCCGAGCATGGTCATGATTTCGTCTTGCTTGTCGGCCTTGTTGATCGGGTACAGCACACGAAAGCCCGCATAACCCAGCTGTTCGGTGGCTTTAGGATCGAACTTCACGTCGCCGAAATCGAAACGACTCGGGTCGTACTTGATCTCTTCAACGCTGTTGGCAGTGATTTCGTTGATCTTCACCGGCGTGTCGAAGTGCATGCCCTGGTGATAAAACGACAGCTTGAACGGGGTTTTCTGATCGGCCCATTCGGCTTTTTCGGTCAGGAAACGAATTTTCTGATAGTCCGCGAATTTCATGTCACGGAATTCGTTCGGCAGATTGCTGCGCGGGGCTTCGTATTTTTGCCCGGCCTTCTCTTTTGCCTTGGCCGACACATCATCCAGATTGAATGCCCAAAGCTGGCCAGCGCTGAGCAGGCAAAGCAAGGCAGAGCCCGTCACCAGTGCGTTTCGTAACCGTTTGGCAGACAATTTTGGTGCATTACAGGGACTAACAATCACGAGCAACCCTCGCCGAAAACAGATCAAAAAACCAACGGCTAGCTATCTATGTGCCAGGTTGGCGAGCATTGTTCCGACTCCGATGGGCCTAAATGATTCCCCAAACGGTTCCGGACAAGTCTCTACCTAAGTCAAAAATGGGCCAACGAACGCTGATCCCCGTAGCGCGGGATTATCTAGTAGGCCGCGTTACAACGCATCAGGGGTAACAAAGTATTTATCGCGAAAAACCCCTGTTTTCGACCGAAACACGCCTGAAAAGATGTTTCAGGCGCTTTCAGGTCTGTAACAGGAAGGTTACCGGGCCATCATTGACCAGATGCACCTGCATGTCCGCTCCAAATTTCCCTGATGCCACTTTGCCATGCAACTGTCGCGCCTTGGCCACTATATAGTCAAAAAGCTCTTCTCCCAGCGCCGGTGGGGCCGCGGTAGAAAAGCTCGGACGCAAACCATTTTTGGTATCGGCGGCCAGGGTGAACTGCGAGACCAACAACAAACCACCGCCGACATCGGCCAAGGACAGGTTCATCTTGCCCTCGGCGTCACTGAATACCCGATAGTTAAGCAGCTTGTGCAGGAGTTTGTCGGCGCTGGCCCGAGTGTCTTGCGGTTCGACCGCCACCAGCACCAGCAAACCCTGGTCTACCGCGCCAACAATTTCCCCCGCCACTTCGACGCGCGCGCCACGCACGCGCTGTAACAGGCCCTTCACGCTTCTTCAGGCGGCAGATCAAGCAAACGCCGGGCCATCTGGCTGGCCGCGCGCACCAGTGCATCGGTGATGCCCGGCTCGGACGCCGCATGCCCGGCATCGCGGATCACCTGCAGTTCGCTGTTCGGCCAGGCTTGATGCAGTTCCCAGGCGTTATCCAGCGGGCAGATCACGTCGTAACGGCCGTGGACGATGACACCCGGCAAATGGGCGATCTTGCCCATGTCGCGAATCAGCTGGTTCGGCTCAAGGAAAGCGTTGTTGGTGAAGTAGTGGCATTCAATCCGGGCGATCGACAGCGCGCGCTGCGGCTCGGAGAAGCGCTCGACCACCATCGGGTTCGGACGCAGGGTGGCCGTTCGGCCTTCCCAGGTCGACCAGGCCTTGGCCGCGTGCATCTGGGCAATCTGGTCGTTGCCGGTCAGGCGCTTGTGGAAAGCATTGAGCAGGTCGTCGCGCTCATCCGCAGGGATCGGCGCGATGTAGTCCTGCCAGTAATCCGGGAACAGACGGCTCGCGCCGGCCTGATAGAACCATTCGATTTCCTGCGGACGGCAGAGAAAGATCCCGCGCAGAATCAGACCGTGCACACGCTCAGGGTGGGTTTGCGCGTAGGCCAACGCCAGGGTCGAACCCCAGGAGCCGCCGAACAGCACCCATTTTTCAATGCCCAAGTGCTGGCGAATTCGCTCAAGGTCGGCGACCAGATCCCAGGTGGTGTTGTTTTCCAGGCTGGCATGCGGGGTGGAACGACCGCAACCGCGCTGATCGAAGGTAACAATGCGGTACAGGTTCGGATCAAAGTAGCACCGACTCTGTGCATCACAACCCGCCCCCGGGCCGCCGTGAATAAACACCACCGGCAAACCTTCCGGTGAACCACTTTCGTCGACGTACAGCGTGTGTGTTTCATCGACAGCCAGATCGTGCCGGGCGTGGGGTTTGATCTGTGGGTACAAAGTCTGCATTGCGCGCTCCGTAAGGGGTCGAGGTCATCCCTGGGGGGACTTCTATTATTCTGCCGTCCGGCATCATAAACCCGAATTACGTCAATGAGCATGCCCGCGAAAAATCAGACTTCGCTTACAAGAAACCGATGCAAATACGCCAACAGGTTTTCATACAGCAGATCCACTTCCGCAACCTGGCCGCGACCGCGCAAACAGCCGTGAATCAGCCCTTTGCCTGAATACAGACCGACCTCGCCCCCTGCGGCTTCAAGTCGCTGGGCATAATTGACGCCGTCGTCGCGCAGCGGGTCGAACTGCGCGACGGCGATCATCGTCGGTGGCAAACCGCTGAAATCATCAGCGAGCAATGGCATGGCGTAGGCCGACGGTTGCCGCGCACCGCGCAAGTACAACGCGTGATAGCAGTCCAGGTCGCTGCTGCTGAGGAGCGGCGCGTTGGCACATTCGCTGCGCGATGGGAGCCTGGCGTCACCGCCCAGTCCTGGATAGATCAAGACTTGCGCGCAGGGCAAGCGCTCGCCCCGGTCACGCAGCGCCAGACACAACGCGGCGGCCAGATTGCCGCCGGCGCTGTCACCGGCTACCAGCATCCGCCCAGCGTCCAGCGCAAACGGGCTCGCCCCCGCGCACAGTGCTCGCCATACGCTCAGGCAGTCATCGAACGCCGCCGGAAATGGATGCTCCGGTGCCAGTCGGTAATCAACAGCAATCACCAACACGCCCAGAACCATCGCCAGTTCGGCGCAGATGAAATCGTGCGAATCCAGATCCCCCACCACCCAGCCACCGCCGTGCAGATACACAATGCACGGCCAGCCCGAATCCGGCGCTGAAACCGCTGGCTGGTAGGCGCGTACCGAAACACCTTCCAGCCTGAAGTCGGCAACCTCCAGCCCCTCCGGCCGAGCAGGGGTAAATGCCCGGCACATTTGACTGTAGGCCTGACGCAGCCCGTTCAGGCTGCTGTCAGTGCTGTTGAAGCTGAGGGTTCTCTCGACAAATGCCGAGAGCTGCGCAGAGATCGGATAGTCAGGCATAAGGTTCTCGGCCATTCAGAGTTTCAGGCTGGCCTGTACCGCCTTCACACCGTCCTTGCCATCGAAACTGCTGACGCCCGCCAACCAACGCTGAAGATCCTCAGGGTGATCACGCAGCCACTGCCGGGCGACATCCTGGGCAGTCTTGCGCTCCATGATCGGCACCATCAACTGGCTTTCCTGAGCGGCGGTAAACGTCAGGTTTTCCAGCAGATGGTTCACATTGGGGCAACGCTGAGCATAATCCGGCGCGGTCACGGTCGAGACGGTCGCAGCACCTTCGTTAGGGCCGTAGACATCGTCGCTGCCGGTCAGGTAGTTGATCTTCATGTTGATGTTCATCGGATGCGGGGTCCAGCCGACGAACACCACGAACTCCTTGCGATTGACCGCACGCTGCACGGCGGCAAGCATGCCGGCTTCACCGGATTCGATCAGCTTGAAGTCCTTGAGGCCAAAGTGATTGGTCTCGATCATGGTTTTGATGGTGGTGTTGGCGCCGCTGCCCGGTTCGATACCGTAGATTTTGGCGCCCAGTTTATCTTTGAATTTGGCGATATCGCCGAAGGTTTTCAGACCCGCCGCCGCGACATAGTCAGGCACCGCGAGGGTAGCCTGCGCATCAGACAGGCTGGGTTTGTCCATGACTTTGAGTTGATTGGCGGCGATGAACGGCGCGATGTTCTTGTCCATCGCCGGCTTCCAGTAGCCGAGGAAGATATCCAGGCGTTTGTCGCGGATGCCGGCAAAGATGATTTGCTGCACGGCGCTGGTTTGCTTGCTTTCGTAGCCAAGCCCATTGAGCAAGACATCGGCCATGCCACTGGTGGCGATCACATCGGTCCAGTTGACCACACCCATGCGCACGGACTGGCAGGAGGCCGGTTCGCTGGCAAAGGTGTTGGCGCTCAGAAGTGCGGTGCCGGTAAGGACTAACAGACAGCGGTTGAACAGTCGTTTCATCGGGAAGGCTCGCTCGGCAGCAGGTTATTGTGGGCCCGGTGTCTTCGTGCACCGTGCCCACAACGTTACTCAGCGTCTGAACGACAAAAGCGCCCTGAGGCGACCGTGTCTTGCACGGTGGCGACTGCCCGAAAAGATCGCAGCCTGCGGCAGCTCCTACGGGATCGTGGTTCAACACAAATTGCATACCCACCGACAACTCCGCGTAGGAGCTGCCGCAGGCTGCGATCTTTTGATCTTCACACCCCGAAACGCTTCTGTCCCCAGGCCAACAACCCTTGCAGCAGCTCTTTGAGCACCACTTGCGTCGGCGCCGCCAGGTCCGGCCGATAGCGGAACGGTTCGACCTCTTCCATGTACGTGCACTGCCCCAGCTCCAGTTGCACCGCGTGGATGTTCTCGTCCGGGTTGCCGTAATGACGGGTGATGTGGCCGCCCTTGAAGCGCCCGTTGAGCACATGACTGTAGTCTGGATGCCGGGCGCAGATGGCTTCCAGCTGGCTGGCCAACTGTGGATCGCAACTGGCCCCATTGAAGGTGCCGAGGTTGAAGTCCGGCAGCTTGCCGTCGAACAGGTGCGGGATCACCGAACGGATCGAGTGCGCATCGAACAGCAGCGCATAACCGAACTCGGCCTTCAGCCGCGCCAGCTCTTGCTGCAGGGTGCTGTGGTACGGCGTCCAGACTTTCTCCAGATAGGTCGCACGCTCCTCGACCGACGGCTCCAGCCCTTCGCGGAACAACGGCACGCCGTCGAACAAAGTCGCCGGGTACAGGCCGGTCGTCGCACCGACATACAACGGCTTGTCGTCGGACGGCCGGTTGAGGTCGATGACGAACCGCGAATACTCGGCGGCCAGGGTGCTGGCGCCCAGCTCGGCGGCGAATTCGTAGAGCGTGGGAATGTGCCAGTCGGTGTCCGGCAGGCTTTGCGCCTCGGGGATCAACCCGGCTTCAACCGCAGGCGTCAGACGCACCCCAGCGTGAGGCATGCTGATCAGCAGCGGCACCCGGCCTTGTTTGAAGTTCAGAACCTTATCCACAACTGCTCTCCTATAACTCGACTTCAACGCCGTGACGCACGACGCGTTTTTCCAGGTCACCGCCCAACCAGTACGACAAGTCAGCCGGACGATCGATCTGCCAGGCCACGAAGTCAGCGACTTTGCCGACTTCGAGCGAGCCATGGGTGTGCTCCATACCCAGTGCCGTGGCGGCGTGAAGGGTCGCCCCGGCCAAAGCCTCTTCCGGGGTCATGCGGAAACAGGTGCAAGCCATGTTCAACATCAAGCGAACCGACAACGCCGGCGAGGTGCCGGGGTTGAGGTCGCTGGCGATGGCGATTTTCACCCCGTGCTTGCGCAAGGCATCCATCGGGGGCAATTGGGTTTCCCGCAGGAAGTAGAAGGCCCCCGGCAGCAGCACGGCAACGGTGCCGGAGGCGGCCATGGCAATGGCGTCGTCTTCGGTCATGAACTCCAGATGATCGGCCGACAACGCGTGATAACGCGCCGCCAGGCTGGAACCGTGCAGGGACGACAGCTGCTCGGCGTGCAGCTTCACCGGCAAACCGAGTGTCTGTGCGGCAACGAACACCCGCTCGACCTGCGCAGGCGAAAACGCCAGGTATTCGCAAAACGCATCCACCGCATCCACCAGACCTTCGGCAGCCAGCGCCGGCAGCATCTCGGCGCAGATATGGTCGATGTAGTCGTCCGCGCGGTCGGCGTATTCCGGTGGCAAGGCGTGAGCGGCCAGGCAGGTGCTGCGCACGCTGATCGGCAGTTCAGCGCCGAGGCGACGGATCACCCGCAGGATCTTCCGCTCGCTGGCCAGGTCGAGGCCATAACCGGATTTCATCTCGATGCTGGTCACACCATCACGTATCAGGCTTTTCAGGCGTTTCTTCGCGCTGGCGAACAGCTCGTCCTCGGTCGCCGCACGGGTCGCGCGCACGGTGCTGGCAATGCCGCCACCAGCGGCTGCAATCTCCGCATAACTCACGCCTTGCAGACGCTGCTCGAACTCGCCGCTGCGGTTGCCACCGAACACCGTGTGGGTGTGGCAGTCGATCAGGCCCGGGGTGACCCAGGCCCCCGCGAGGTCATGGACCTCGGGGTATTCGCCGGACGGCAGTTCGCTACGTGGGCCGATCCACTCAATGTGCGCTCCTGACGTCACGATGGCGGCATCCTCGATGATCGAGTAAGTGCCCTGCGCCATGCTTGCAACGTGGCAGTGTTGCCAGAGAGTTTTCATCCGAGGCCTCCGTTAGTTATCGATGAGAAAAAGAAGGATCACGCGCGACCAGGGCCGCCTGCCCTGCCGCCGGTTTGACCCACGTCAGATAGGCCAACACCAGCAACACGATCCAGACCACGCCAACGATCAGCGCCACTTGGGTATCCGGGAAATAACCCAGCACACCGAAGACAAACAGCATGAAGGCAATCGCCGCCATCGGCGCATAAGGCCAGAACGGTACCGGGAATTTCAGCTGCGCGACTTGCTCGGCGGTCATGGAACGACGCATGGCCACCTGAGTGAACAGAATCATCAGCCAGACCCAAACGGTAGCAAAGGTCGCAATGGACGCGATCAGCAGAAACACGTTTTCCGGGATCAGGTAGTTCAGCAACACGCCCAGCAGCAACGCGACGCTCATCACCACCACGGTCATCCACGGCACACCATTGCGCGACAGGCGGGCGAAGCCCTTCGGTGCGTGCCCTTGCTGGGCCAGACCGAACATCATGCGGCCAGCGCCGAAGATGTCACTGTTGATCGCCGAAATCGCCGCCGTAATCACCACAATATTAAGGATGGTGGCCGCCGAGCTGATCCCCAGCTTATCGAAGATCTGCACGAACGGGCTGCCCTGGCCACCGATCTGCTGCCAAGGAAAGATCGACATCAGCACCACCATCGTCAGCACGTAGAACAGCAGAATCCGCAACGGTACGGCGTTGATTGCACGAGGCAGCACGTGCTGCGGGTCTTTGG
Organism: Pseudomonas sp. GW822-FHT02D10; assembly: GCF_058802345.1. Classification (NCBI taxonomy): domain Bacteria; kingdom Pseudomonadati; phylum Pseudomonadota; class Gammaproteobacteria; order Pseudomonadales; family Pseudomonadaceae; genus Pseudomonas; species Pseudomonas sp. GW822-FHT02D10. The sequence goes on along the minus strand of NZ_JBXAOB010000018.1, from coordinate 59,560 downwards.
CCTCACCTGCGGTGACGCCAATGATTTCAATACCGCCAAACGCAAACATCACCACCGCGAACGAAGCGATCAGACCGCCCATGCCATTGGGCATGAAGCCGCCTTGGGTCCAGAGGTTGCTGATGTCGGTCACTTGGCCAGGGGCCGTGCTGATACCAAACAGCATGATGCCGAAGCCGCCGAGGATCATCGCAACGATGGCCGCGACCTTGAGCAGCGACAGCCAGAACTCCATTTCACCGAAGACTTTGACGTTGCACAGGTTCAAGCCGCCGACGATGGAAACGACGCCCAATACCCAAATCCAGCGAGAGACTTCCGGGAACCAGAAGCCCATGTAAATACCGAATGCAGTGACGTCGGCCATGCCGACGATGACCATTTCGAATGCGTACGTCCATCCAAGGATGAAGCCTGCCATCGGTCCCAGGTAGGTGCTGGCGTATTGACCGAAGGAACCTGCAACCGGGTTGTGCACCGCCATCTCGCCGAGGGCGCGCATGACCATGAACACCGCCGCGCCACCGATCAGGTAGGCAAGCAGCACCGCAGGACCGGCCATCTGAATGGCCGAGGCAGAACCGTAAAACAGCCCGGTGCCGATTGCCGACCCCAGCGCCATGAAGCGAATATGTCGGGCCGATAGCCCGCGTTTCAAGCCGTTTTCTGGCTTTTGCATTTCTCGTCCTTAGTTATTCTTGTCGACGCAAAATCGAATCGCGAGCAGACGGAACGCCGCCCGGCTGCTCCCACAGGTTCAACGTAATCCTTGTGGGAGCGAGCCTGCTCGCGATGGGGCCATTACAGGCTAGGCAGCAACTTCGCCATCACCAGTTCATTCAAGCAGCGCGAAGCCAGCAGTTCGCTCGCGGCGTTAATGTCCGGTGCGAAGAAACGGTCCTTCTCGTAGAACGGTACTTTGGCGCGCAGGGTGCTGCGGGCTTTTTCCAGTTTCGACGAGGTCTTCAGACCGTCGCGCAGGTCCAGACCCTGGCAGGCTGCCAGCCACTCGACAGCCAGAACACCGCGAGTGTTTTCAGCCATTTCCCACAGACGCTTGCCAGCGGCCGGCGCCATGGAAACGTGGTCTTCCTGGTTGGCGGACGTCGGCAGGCTGTCCACCGAGTGCGGGTGCGACAGTGCCTTGTTCTCGCTGGCCAGAGCCGCCGCAGTCACCTGGGCGATCATGAAGCCGGAGTTCACGCCACCGTTGGCCACCAGGAATGGCGGCAGTTGCGACATGTGCTTGTCCATCATCAGCGAGATGCGGCGTTCGCTCAGGGAGCCGATTTCAGCGATGGCCAGAGCCATGTTGTCGGCAGCCATGGCAACCGGTTCGGCGTGGAAGTTACCACCGGAGATCACGTCACCTTCAGCCGCGAAGACCAACGGGTTATCCGACACGGCGTTGGCTTCGATCGCCAGCACTTCAGCGGCCTGACGGAACTGAGTCAGGCAGGCGCCCATGACTTGCGGCTGGCAGCGCAGCGAGTACGGGTCCTGAACCTTTTCGCAGTTCTCGTGCGAATCAGAGACTTGGCTGCGTTCACCCAACAGGTCGCGGTAAGCAGCAGCGGCATCGATCTGACCTTTTTGACCACGGGCAGCATGAATGCGAGCGTCGAATGGCGAGCGTGAGCCCAGCACCGCTTCAACGGTCAGACCACCAAGGGCCAGAGCGCCAGCGAACAGGTCTTCGCCTTCGAACAGGCCACGCAGTGCGTAGGCGGTGGACACCTGAGTACCGTTGAGCAGCGCCAGACCTTCTTTGGCCGCCAGGGTCAGCGGCTTGAGGCCCGCGACTTTCAGCGCTTCGGTCGCTTCCAGCCATTCGCCTTTGTAACGCGCCTTGCCTTCGCCCAGCAGCACCAGCGACATGTGGGCCAGAGGCGCCAGGTCGCCGGAAGCACCGACCGAACCTTTCAACGGAATGTGCGGGTAAACCTCGGCGTTGATCAGCGCGATCAGCGCGTCGATCACCACCCGGCGGATGCCGGAAAAACCACGGCTCAGGCTGTTGACCTTGAGCACCATGACCAGACGCACCAAGGCGTCGCTGATCGGCTCGCCAACACCGGCAGCGTGAGACAACACCAGCGAGCGCTGGAGGTTTTCCAGGTCTTCGCTGGCAATGCGGGTCGACGCCAGCAGGCCGAAACCGGTGTTGATACCGTACGCGGTACGGTTTTCCGCGAGGATCTGTTCCACGCAGGCGACGCTGGCTTCGATCTGAGCCGACGCGCTGTCGTCGAGGCTGATTTGGACCGGTTGCTGATAAACAGCACGCAGTTGGGCAAGGCTCAGTTGGCCAGGGATAAGGTTCAGGTTCAGGGCAGTCACATTCATTCTCCTTTTGAGAGCTTTTATGCTCTTTATATTAAGAGCAGTTAACTAACCAGACGCTCCGGATGATTCCGTTGTCCGTCGCTGCCCGCTTTTTTAGGGGGCTGGCGCCTTGGCACGCTGGCTTTTGTGGAAATCAGTGCAAATCGGGTAAAGCGTTTTGAAGCAGTATCGGGTCTTTCAAAATCGAGGCTGCGCTGGCGATGTCCGGCGCCAGCCAGCGGTCCTGGTCGTAGGCCGCAACGCGCTCACGTAGCAGGCGCCAGGCGGTGTCGGTGCCAGCGCCGAAACGCTGTTCCTTGAGGAACTCGAAGGCCTGGGCCGCCAGCAAATACTCGATGGCGAGGATCTGCGTGCAGTTTTCCAGCGCCCGGTGCAGCTTCAGCGCGGCGTTGGTGCCCATGCTCAGGTGGTCTTCCTGCAAACCCGAGGTGACGTAGTTGTCGAGCACCGCCGGTTGCGCCAATTGGCGGTTTTCCGCACACAACGACGCGGCGACGTACTGGACGATCATCATCCCCGAGTTCACACCAGGGTTAGCCACCAGGAACGCCGGCAAACCGCTGACGTGCGGGTTGATCAAGCGGTCGAGACGACGTTCGGCAATCGAGCCGATTTCCGCCATGGCAATCGCCAGCAGGTCCGCAGCCAACGCCACCGACTGGCCGTGCGGGTTAGCCTGGGACATCACCCGGAAGTTGTCCGGAGTGCCCAGCAGCATCGGGTTATCGGTGACGGAATTAAGTTCGGTTTCGATCTGCCGGGTTGCATGCGCAAGTTGATCGCGGGCCGCGCCGTGAACCTGTGGAATCGAACGGATGCTCAGCGCGTCTTGCGTACGAATGCCCTTGCTACTGGCAATCACTTCACTGCCGTCTAACAGGCTGCGCAGGTTGATACCGACCTGCTGCATGCCCGGATGCGGCTTGAGCGCGATGATTTCGGCATCGAAAGCGGCGATCTGCCCCCGCTGGGCCTCGAAGCTCATCGCACCGATCACGTCGGCCCACTGCAGCAGTCGGCTGGCGTCGGCAATCGCCAGGCAGCTCAGGCCGGTCATGCACGGTGTGCCGTTAACCAGGCACAGACCGTCCTTGGCACCCAGTTGCACAGGTTTCAGACCTTCTTCGGCCAAGGCCTGCTGCGCGGATACGATCTGCCCGCGATAACTGACCTGGCCGACACCCAGCAGCGCGATGCCGATGTGGGCCATGTGGGTCAGGTAGCCCACCGAACCCTGGGACGGTACTTGCGGAGTAATGCCGCGGTTGAGCAAAGCCAGCAGCGCTTCGACCACTTGCCGGTGCACGCCGGATTTGCCGTGGCTGTAGTTGATGATCGCCGCGCACATGATCGCCCGTGTCTGCTCGTCGGCCAGTGGCGCGCCGACGCCACAGGCGTGGCTGAGCAAGGTGTTGCGCGACAATTGGCTCAGTTGCTCGCCTTGCAGGGACACGTTGCACAACGCCCCCAGCCCGGTGTTGACGCCATACGCACGCTCGCAGCTAGCGACGATGCGCTGGACGATGGCCTGAGCGTTGTTGATCCGCGCCCAGGTGGCAGGCGACAGCTCAAGCTCCGCGCCACCGCGTGCGACCGCAACCACATCCTGCCAACGCAACGGAGCATCGGTGATAACGATTTTTTCAGCCTGGGACATCTTCAACCTCATCCGTATAACCTGAATATTGATGCAGCTTCACTGACGCTATCGCGAGCAAGCTCGCTCCCACATTGAAACGCGTACCCCTGTGGGAGCGAGCTTGCTCCGGGCGGCGTTCCGACGATGAGGCCAGCCCAGTCACCACAAAATCTTCAAACCACCGCCGCACGCCGCTGAACGAAACGATCGACGTATTCGTCGGCTGGCGAATGCAGAATCTCTTTCGGCGTGCCGACCTGAATCAACCGGCCATCCTTGAGGATCGCGATGCGGTTGCCGATGCGCACGGCTTCATCGAGGTCATGGGTGATGAACACGATGGTCTTGTGCAAAGTCTTTTGCAGTTCGAGCAACTGGTCCTGCATCTCGGCACGGATCAATGGATCGAGGGCACTGAAGGCTTCGTCCATCAAAATAATGTCAGTGTCCGCCGCCAAGGCTCGGGCCAGGCCCACACGCTGACGCATACCGCCGGACAGCTGATGCGGGTATTTGTTTTCGTAGCCTTGAAGGCCCACGGTGTTGATCCAGTGCTGCGCGCGCTCGGTGCACACTTGCTTGGTTTCACCGCGCACTTTCAGGCCGTAGGCAACGTTATCCAGCACGCTTTTGTGTGGCAGCAGGCCGAAGCTCTGGAACACCATGCTGATCTTGTGCCGACGAAATTCGCGCAGGGCTTCCATGTCGTATTGCAGGATGTCCACGCCGTCCACCAGGATCGCGCCGCTGGTCGGGTCGATCAGGCGGTTGATGTGACGCACCAGTGTCGATTTGCCGGAACCCGACAAGCCCATGATCACGAAGATTTCGCCGGTAGCGATGCTCAACGATAGATCGTTCACGCCGACCACGCAGCCAGTCTCGGCCAATACCTGATCCTTGCTCATGTTCTGTCGGATCATGTTCAGCGCTTCGGCCGAACGGTCACCGAAAATCTTGAAAACGTTTTTGACTTCGATCTTGGCCGCGCTGGTCATTGGCTCACCTCATGCCGTGGACGACCGTAGGCCTGGGTAATGCGGTCAATGACCACCGCCAGAATCACGATTGCCAGACCGGCTTCAAGACCACGTCCAACGTTGAGGGTCTGAATACCCACCAGCACGTCCTCACCCAGACCACGGGCACCGATCATCGAGGCGATCACCACCATCGACAGGGCCATCATGGTGGTCTGGTTGATCCCGGCCATGATGCTCGGCAGGGCCAACGGCAGTTGCACGCCGAACAGTTGCTGCCAACGGTTGGCGCCGAAGGCGTTGATGGCTTCCATCACTTCGCGATCGACCTGGCGAATGCCCAGATCGGTCAGGCGAATCAGCGGCGGTACGGCGTAGATCACCGTGGCGAAAATCGCCGGGACCTTGCCAAGACCGAAGAGCATCAGCACTGGAATCAGGTACACGAAACTGGGCATGGTTTGCATGATGTCGAGCAGCGGCATCAGCACCGAACGCAGGCGGTTGCTGCGCGCCGAGAGAATGCCCAACGGAATGCCGATCAGCACCGAAATAATCGTCGCCACCAGCATCAGTGCCAACGTTTGCATGAGTTTGTCCCAGAGGCCGACAGCGCCCACCAGGAACAACAGACCCACAATCACCGCCGTCGTCACCCACTTACGGGTCGCGTGCCAGGCAACACCCGCCACGATTGCCAGCATCAGCCACCACGGCGCCGCACGCAGCAGGCCTTCGAGGTTGACGATGGCCCAGAGCAGGGTGTCGGAGATGTGCCGGAACACATCACCGTAGTTGGTCACCAGCGAATCGACCCAACCGTTGACCCAGTCGGCGATGGAAAAGGTAAAGCTTTCGGGAAACATAGGAGACTCTCAATCAAGTGGATGTGGTGAACGTCCCGGCCAGCCTCTCGGTTAGCCGGGAGGTATCTGCCTACAGTTCCGCGTTGATTTTCCTGGCAGCGTCGGTGGTGACCCACAACTGCCAGATCTCAGGATGTGCCTTCAGGAAGATCTTCGCCAGTTTCGTCCAATCAGATTGCTGCAACGCTATCCGCCCCACTTGTTTTCACTTTTACAGCCTCGCCCTGCTCTACCGGGAGTATCAGGCGATCAGGTACTGCGCTATGCCATTTCTTGGCGGCGAAGTAGTACATCGCCGCCGGCACCACCAGGCCGATGATCCACGAGATGTCGGTATCACCGAGGCTCGCGACCAGAGGGCCGGTGTAGAAGTGGGTGGAAATGAACGGCATTTGAATCAACACGCCGAACACGTAAATGCTGATGCCCATGATGTTCCAGCGACCGTAGCGACCCTCAGGGTTGGACAGTGCCGGAATGTCATAGCGCTCTTTGGTGATGCAGTAGAAGTCCACCAGGTTGATCGCGCTCCACGGCGTGAAGAACGCCAGCAGGAACAGGATGAACGCGGAGAATTCCTTGAGGAACGAGTCTTTGCCGAGCAATGCCAGTGCAGCGGCAAGCGACACCATGATGAAGATGTACAGCAGGCGCACGCCGCTTCCGATATGCCGGCTGCCACGGAAGCCGCTGATGATCGTCGCGATCGACATGAAGCTGCCGTAGGCGTTCAACGTGGTCACGGTGACTTTGCCGAAGGCCACGGCGAAGTACAGCAGCGCCGCGACAATCCCGGTACCGCCCAGGCTGACGATGAACGACACCTCGTGGTGAGCGAACTGCGAACCGGCCAGGGCTGCGGCGAACACGCCGAAAACCATCGACGCCTGTGCACCGATCACCGAACCCAGGCCGACGGCCCAGAAGGTTTTCGACGCAGAGGTGCTGCGCGGCAGGTAACGCGAATAGTCCGCCACATAAGGGCCGAACGCGATCTGCCAGGACGCCGACAGCGACACCGCCAACAGGAAACTCGCCACCGAGAAGTGCTTGTTGCCTAGCAATGCGCCGATGTCGTTACCGGCCAGCAGTTTGTAGAACAGGTAGATGAACGCCACCACGCCCAGCACACTGGCGACCCGGCCGATGCCGTGGATCACCCGATAGCCAAACATGGTGAAGACCATGATCGAGCCTGCGAACAGCGCGATGCCGACCCAGTCTTCGACGTGCAGCAACTGCGCGACCGCCTGCCCCGCCAGCAAGGATCCGCTGGCCGAGAAGCCGATGTACATCAGGCACACCAGCACCAGCGGAATCACCGCCCCATACACGCCAAACTGCACGCGGCTGGAGATCATTTGCGGCAAGCCGAGTTGCGGGCCCTGGGCGGCGTGCAGCGCCATGACGCCACCGCCGAGCAATTGGCCGATCAGCAAACCGATCAACGACCAGAACACATCCCCGCCCAGCACCACTGCCAAAGCACCCGTCACAATCGCGGTGATTTGCAGGTTGGCACCCAACCACAGGGTGAACTGACTCAATAGACGACCGTGTCTTTCCGCTTCCGGGATGTAGTCGATCGAACGTTTCTCGATCAACGGTTTACTGCGTGCACGATCATCATTAGCCATGGTTCAACCTCTGTGGATTGTTTTTCCGGATCATCCGTAGGAGCTGCCGCAGGCTGCGATCTTTTGATTTTCAGCGTCTGTCATGACGCTAAAAGATCGCAGCCTGCGGCAGCTCCTACGGGTTTTGCATCGGGCCACCCATACAGGCGGCCCATTCGTTTATTTACCGGTGATCATCGGCAGGTTCAGACCCTGCTCCTTGGCACAGTCGATGGCGATCTGGTAACCGGCGTCGGCGTGACGCATAACGCCGGTCGCCGGGTCGTTGTGCAGAACGCGAGCGATACGCTCGGCCGCTTCGTCAGTACCGTCGCAGACAATCACCATGCCCGAGTGCTGGGAGAAGCCCATGCCGACGCCGCCGCCGTGGTGCAGGGAAACCCAGGTCGCGCCGCTCGCGGTGTTGAGCAGTGCGTTGAGCAGTGGCCAGTCGGACACGGCATCGGAACCGTCCTGCATGGATTCGGTTTCGCGGTTAGGGCTGGCCACCGAACCGGAGTCCAGGTGGTCACGACCGATCACGATCGGTGCCGACAGCTCGCCGCTGCGGACCATTTCGTTGAACGCCAGACCCAGCTTGGCGCGCAGACCCAGACCCACCCAGCAGATACGTGCCGGCAGACCCTGGAAGCTGATGCGCTCGCGCGCCATGTCCAGCCAGTTGTGCAGGTGGGCGTCGTCCGGGATCAGTTCTTTGACCTTGGCGTCGGTTTTGTAGATATCTTCAGCGTTGCCCGACAGCGCAGCCCAACGGAATGGACCGATTCCACGGCAGAACAGCGGACGGATGTAGGCTGGTACGAAGCCTGGGAAGTCGAAGGCGTTTTCGACGCCTTCTTCTTGCGCCATCTGACGGATGTTGTTGCCGTAGTCGAAGGTCGGAATGCCCATTTTCTGGAAGTCGAGCATGGCTTTGACGTGCACGGCCATCGATTGCTTGGCGGCTTTGATCACAGCAGCCGGCTCGGTCTTGGCGCGAGCGCGGTACTCTTCCCAGGTCCAACCGGCTGGCAGGTAACCGTTGAGCGGATCGTGGGCGCTGGTCTGGTCGGTAACCATGTCCGGACGCACACCGCGACGGACCAACTCCGGCAGGATTTCTGCCGCGTTACCCAGCAGGGCGATGGAAATCGCTTTGCCTTCTTTGGTGTATTTGGCGATGCGCGCCAGCGCGTCGTCGAGGTCTTTGGCCTGCTCGTCGACATAACGGCTTTTCAGGCGGAAATCGATGCTCACTTGTTGGCATTCGATGTTCAGCGAGCACGCGCCGGCCAGGGTAGCGGCCAGTGGTTGAGCGCCGCCCATGCCGCCCAGACCTGCGGTCAGGACCCAGCGACCGGTGAGGTTGTCGTTGTAGTGTTGGCGACCGGCTTCAACGAAGGTTTCGTAGGTACCCTGAACGATGCCCTGGCTGCCGATGTAGATCCAGCTGCCGGCGGTCATCTGGCCGTACATGGCCAAGCCTTTGGCGTCCAGTTCGTTGAAGTGTTCCCAGCTCGCCCAGTGTGGCACCAGGTTGGAGTTGGCGATCAGCACGCGTGGCGCGTTGCTGTGAGTTTTGAATACGCCGACCGGCTTGCCGGATTGCACCAGCAGGGTTTCGTCGTCATTCAGGTTGGTCAGGCTCTCGACGATCTTGTCGTAGCATTCCCAGTTACGTGCCGCGCGACCGATACCACCGTAAACCACCAGTTCTTTAGGGTTCTCGGCAACTTCCGGGTCGAGGTTGTTCATCAACATGCGCAGCGGCGCTTCGGTCAGCCAGCTCTTGGCGGTCAGCTTGTTGCCGCGGGCAGCACGGATTTCAACGTCACGGTATTTCGTTGGTTTCTGGGTATTGTCAGTCACGAAAAAAACTCCTCAGCAATCAATCCAAACCAGCCCAGGCAGTGGGCGAGCAAGCCAATGTGCAAACGGTGCACACCGGCGAATCAGTGGACGATGGTCGAGTCTTCGTGACTCATACGCATACGTCTTTACTTGTACATACAAGCATATGCAATCAAGCGGCCAACTTTCTGGCTGGCGGTTCAATAAAGTGCTGAATCTGGCTGAAAAGCCCTTGGGTCAAGGGTTTGGCGGGGATCGTTTTTTTTGGGCGGGATTTTTTCGAAGAGTGACAATTGTTACCTGAGCACGGTTTTGCGCCACGCTGGGGCGTTCGGTAACAAATTGGTGCGCACAGGGAAACGGGTTTCGAAGGGACGAAAAGCAAAAGATCGCAGCCTGCGGCAGCTCCTACACAGGGATGACCCGTTCCGTAGGAGCTGCCGCAGGCTGCGATCTTTTTAGAGCTGCTGAATCAGAGCGCTGTCAGTTCAATCACACAGCACTGGCCGCTGACGGAAACATCCAGCAGCCCGGTGTTACCGTTCAGTTGCAGGCAATCATGACGACCCAGAGCATGGGCCGCATGGCCATCGATCCTGACTTCAAGTGCGTCAGCCATGCTGAAAACCAGCAGCGTTCCGGTCGAACTGAAAAACCGTTGCTCGCCCTTCAGCCACTGCAACCGTGCCTGGTATCGATTCGGCGCATAAATCAGGTTGAAGTCGCGAATCGCACCGCCGAGCAGCGTGCAGGAAACGTGGCTTTCGCCGCTGAACGCAAACGGGTCCAGCGGTAACAGTGGCCGCGTGTTCTGGCCGTCGACCGTCAAGGTCATGCCTTCGCCTTGCAGCACCGTGATGACCCGCTCATAGCCGGCAAAGGTGGAGAACCCGCCCGACTCACCAATATCGGCAATCGACAGGCGCCAGCCAAATCCATCCAGGCCAGTGCCTGTATCGCGAGTGATTTCTTCAGTGCTACCGCCGCCGTTTTTCCACGGCATGCGCGGATAATTCGCCGCGCGAAAAACGTTCAACTGACTCATTCATGCCTCTTATTATTTATGGCTCTTTATTTATGGAACCGCCCTTCCAGACGATGACGGGAACCGGGGTGGATCAGACGAGCAGCCGTCACTGGCTGACGCCCGGACCAGGTCCGACGGCGAATCAGCAGGCACGGCTCGCCTTTTTCGATTTGCAGCAATTTGCATTCAGAAGGCTCGGCAAGAATCGCTTCAACCACGTGCTCGCCTTCGGTCAACGGAGCGACCTGATTCAGATAGGCGTAAGGCGTTTGCAGGGTGAAATCCTGCTTGAGGTATTCCGGCGCGACCAGCGCATTGACGAAACGGTCCTCGATTTGCACGGGAATATCGTTCTCGAAATGCACGATCAGCGAATGGAAGACTTTCTGGCCTTCACGCATGTCCAGCGCCAGAGCGCGTTCGGAGCCGGCGGCCTCTTCTTCCAGAGTGATCACCTTGCACGTGTGGCGATGGCCACGGGAGGCGATTTCGTCAGCAATGTTATGCACTTCGAACAATGCGGACTGGCTTTTGGGTTCGGCGACGAAGGTGCCGACGCCCTGCATGCGCACCAACAGGCCGTCAGCCGTCATCTCGCGCAGGGCGCGGTTGATGGTCATACGGCTGAAACCCAGCTGGCTGACCAGTTCGCTTTCCGACGGCACACGGTAGTGCGGCGGCCAGTTACCACTGTCGATTTGCTGGGTGATCATCTGTTTGACGCGAGCGTACAAGGGCGCCGGACTGTCGCCCAGATTGGCACTCAGCGGGGAGACTGCAGGCGGAGTCGGCACAGGAAATCCTTGTTCGTTGATAGAAGTGACTAGCTTGCCGGAGTTTACCGAGCAGGCAAACGTCTGTATATGTATATACAAATAACACACGATGGGGTGCTGAACCATGTCCGCCTTCTTTGCCGAACGCGCGCTACTGCCTAGTGGATGGGCCAACAATGTACGTCTTGAGGTCAGCGCCGATGGCCTGCTGACCCACATCCAGGCCGATGCCAGCGCTGAAGGCGCCGAACGGTTGAACGGTCCACTGCTGCCGGGCATGCCGAATTTACATTCCCACGCCTTCCAGCGGGCGATGGCGGGATTGGCCGAAGTGGCGGGTAATCCGAACGACAGTTTCTGGACCTGGCGCGACCTGATGTATCGCCTCGTCGGAAAAATCAGCCCGGAACAACTCGGGATTATCGCCCGCCAGTTGTACATCGAAATGCTCAAGGCCGGTTACACCTCGGTCGCCGAATTCCATTACGTGCACCACGACCACAACGGCCACCCTTATGCGGACCCGGCCGAGCTGTCGTTGCAAATCAGCCAGGCGGCCAGCGCTTCAGGTATCGGCCTGACCTTGCTGCCCGTACTTTACAGCCACTCCGGTTTCGGTGGGCTGGCGCCTAATGAAGGCCAGCGACGCTTCATCAACAGCACTGAAAACTACCTGAAGCTACAAGCACGTTTGCAGCCACTGCTGGCGCAGCAACCGGCGCAACAACTGGGCCTGTGCTTCCACTCGTTGCGTGCGGTCACGCCGCAGCAAATCAGCGAAGTGCTGGCAGCCAGCGACAAACACTGCCCGGTGCACATCCACATCGCCGAACAGCAAAAAGAAGTCGACGACTGCCTGACCTGGAGCGGTCGCCGTCCGTTGCAATGGCTGTATGAAAATACCGACGTCGATCAGCGCTGGTGCCTGGTCCACGCGACCCACGCCAACCCGGAAGAAGTCAGCTTGATGGCCAAGAGTCGCGCTATCGCCGGTCTGTGCCTGACCACCGAAGCCAACCTGGGCGACGGGATTTTCCCGGCCGTGGACTTCCTCGCTCAAGGCGGGCGCATGGGCATTGGCTCCGATAGCCATGTGTCGCTGAGTGTGGTGGAAGAATTGCGTTGGCTGGAATACGGCCAGCGTCTGCGCGATCAGCGACGCAACCGCTTGTATGGCGCCGATCAGCCGATGGTCGGTCGCACCCTGTACGACGCCGCACTCGACGGTGGCGCACAGGCACTGGGCCAGCCGATTGGCGCACTGCAAGTCGGCAAACGCGCCGACTGGCTGGTGCTCGACGGCAACGACCCTTACCTGGCAACCGCCAATGGCGACGGGATTCTGAACCGTTGGTTATTTGCCGGTGGCGACCGCCAGGTGCGCGACGTGCTGGTCAACGGCAAGTGGGTGGTGCGCGACGGGCATCACGCGGGCGAAGAAGACAGTAACCGCGCGTTCACCAAGGTGCTGCGCGACCTGTTGGGCTGACCACCTGTCTTTTCTGTAATTATTTTTAGAGGGATAAGAGCCACATCATTCCCCTCAACAGCCCTGCAAAAGACTGGTCTGCGGTTACTACCGCAGGCCAGCCATGGCATACCACAGCCGCCCCACCATCGATTGACTAATGCAAACTCTCTTGACTGCCAATCTTGTCAGAACACACCCGAACTTAAAGTCTAACATACGTAAACACCTGCCTCTGCTCATCCACATATTCAAGCCCCTTCACCTGCGTTAAAAGATCTTTAACCGCACAAGCCAGCCACCACACAGCAACAAATATGAACAACATCTAGCTGGACTTCAGCCTGCCAAAGCAGCAACACTCTAAAGCCACAAAGTCAAACACCGAACGCGTTACTTTCACGTCATCACCCAGATTACTACACAAAACCCCAACTCAATCACAACATCAATAAAAGCCTGTCAAAATACTGACGACGCCTTGTTTATCGCCAAAGGAATGGAGCCACATGCTTATACTAAACAGACTAAGCAAGGCCACTTACAAAAAAGCACTGGAATTTTATAGCGACATCATTACCCAATCAGGAGCGAACTCAAATAAACCACGAGTGCTCCTTGTATGTCCGGGCTATGAATCAACATTCCCCATGATAGAAAGTATTGCCCGCCATTTCGACCTATGCGGAATAATCATTAAAAACTCAACTGAGAAGGCAAACATTTCGCTCAAGAGGCTATTGAAAGAAGAAGGTTATCCTGTTCTAGACATTTCCAAAAGCGAAATACAAAACGCCTCAAACAAAACCATACAAACAATAAGAGAGGCCATAGGCAAGAAAAGCTGCGTACTGCTGGATCATGGCGGGTACTTCGCACTAAATGCTCAGCTTCTAAAAATCCTTGATCCTCATATCATTTCAGGCGTTGCGGAGTATGCCTTGAATGGTGAGCGCAGATACGCTTCATTGGCGATAGATGACAGACCTGTTATCTCCATTGGCAAACTGAAGTTAAAACGGAAAAGTGATTTCGCATCGGCCGATAGCATATTACTAGCTGCTGAAATGTATTTGCAGAATGGCGGAGTCATGCTATTCGAAGAAAATATCAGGGTAGGCATCATCGGGCATGGCACTCTCGGCGGGCGAATCAGGTATAGACTTCAAACCAAAAACTCAAAAAACTTTCTGATCCATGATATGGACATCAAAAAATTAACCGAACTCCCTGAAAAAAACATTGCAAAAAATATCGAAGAAATTTACAAAACCTGCAATATTATATTTTGCGCCACTGGAAACCACGCGATAAAACCAATCGAATTCAAGAGCATTGAAGACGGCACAATTATATTTACTGTCACTTCCCCTGACGACGAACTAAATCTTGAACACCTGATAAACGAAGGCATTATTTCCCTTCAAAAAAGCAGTAAGCATAGCCAAACTTACATTTACACTGTCAGATCAACTGGTCACAAAATCATTCTCCCATTCAATGGAGAGTCCGCCAATACTTTGATCGACTTTGGTATCGCCGATCCGTCCATCCATCAACCGTGTGCCGCTCACATTATCGCAGGAAAAAGGTTAGCTCAAAAAAACACCCATTACAGTTGTGGGGTACAAAGTTTGAACACGGCAGATGAGGCACTTACTTTCAATATCTGGCAACATCATTATGACTCGCCTCTCAGTGCTGCACGGTAATGCGTGAGTCACCTTACGGGGCGTCGTTATAAGGTCGCCCACAAGAAAATAACAACGCCCCAAAAAAGGGGCGTTGGAAAATTTCATCCAAGATCAGCTTAGTTATTTCGAAGTCTGGGCCATTTTTGAGTCCGACACCCGCCAGATCAGGCGTGTGGTGTCATAACCCTGCTGACGCGCCCTGCTCAGCAGTTCCTCACGGGTATCGGCGTTGACTTCCGGCTTGCGTGACAGCAGCCACAGGTTGCGCCGATTGGGGCTACCGACGATCGCGGTCTGGTAGTCATCGCTGACATACAGCACCCAGTAATTACCCTTGCTCATGCCTGGCAACAGCCGGGTAAACCAGTTATCGAAGCTCACCCACAGTTTGTCGTTCTTGCCGGGGATCTGCGGTGTTGCCGTGCCCTTGGCCTCTTCCCATGTCCACTCAGGGGTCAGGCAACGGTTCAACACGTCCATGTCACCGTCGGCCTTGAGGGTGTAATGGGCTTCGGATTGCGCGCAGTTACGCTGGAAGTACATGGGCATGCGCGCCAACTCGTACCATTTACCCTGGTAACGCTTGAGGTTGACGCTATGGACCGTTTTCGGCGCCAGCGCATCGTCGCCAGAAGTGGCGCAGCCGGCCAACAACAGACCGGCCAAAAGAACTATTACTAACCGCATCATTATTTTTCTCCCGTGGGCGTTTGGCCCCGGTTTACTTCAGGCCTTGCCCGGAAAACATCAGCACTTTGTCACCGGCGTACTGCACGCTGATAAAGCTGTTCTTGTCGCCCCAGGTGCAGCTGGACATACCCAGTGCGCCAGCACAATCAGCCGGTTTACCCAGCAACGTTTCGACCTCGGCCTTGGGCATGCCTGTCGACAGTTTCGAATAGTTTTCCTGGTTGATCTTGCTGCACGCGGCCAACAGCACGCAAAACGACAGCAAGGCGATAGATCGCAGCGACATGGTGTAACTCCTGGAAAGAGGGGAAGGCATGGCTGCCAACCAGAAGCTTAGAAGAGAAAACCCCCTTCTGGTTCCCACCGGCACCGGGTATTTCTTGAATGGCAAAATCGGCAATTCGCCCCAAATTCAGGCATTTTTTTGCACTGATCGGTATTTCGTCGGTTTTTGTAAAAACTGCCTAATCTTTGGCGCTGGCCTGTCGACATAGAAGCAGCGCCAAGCCCTCTCCTGTGGCAATTTGACGCTCCTCGTTGATCAGTCCTCCCGCGGTAGCGCCTTTAATGACCAGAAACATGAAGTTCAGCCACAAGATCCTGCTCGCTGCTGCCCTTGTGGTCGCGGTAGCGTTCGCCTGTTTTATTCTGTTCAACGACTACCGTCAGCGCCAAACCCTGCGCAGCAGCACCGAATCCTCGATGCAGGAACTCGGCAGCCTGACCACCAGCAATATCCAGACCTGGCTGGAAAGCCGCATTCAGTTGCTGCAATCGCTGGCCCAGCAGGTGGCCGTCGACGGCCCTGCGTTGGACAGCCTGAAACGCGCCGTCGGCCTGCCGGCCTACACCAGCAACTTTCAGTTGAGCTATTTCGGCGGCGCCGACGGCGTAATGTTCTCGGTACCGGCCGGCAATCGCGCGGCGGACTACGACCCACGCGCCCGTGGCTGGTACAAAGCCGCCAATAGTGCGCAGCAGACCATCGTCACCGAACCCTACATCGCTGCGTCCTCGGGCAAGCTGGTGATCACCGTGGCCACCCCGGTGCAGCATCAGAACCAGATGATTGGTGTGGCCGGTGCAGACATCGACCTGAGCAGCGTCAGCGCCATCATCAACTCGCTGAACTTTGGCGGACACGGCCACGCGTTCATTGTCAGCAGCGAGGGCAAGATCCTGATTCACCCGGACAGCAAACTGGTGCTTAAAAGCCTCGCCGAGGCCTATCCCGCTGGCGCGCCGAAGGTCAGCCCCGGCATGAAGGAGGTCGAGGTGGACGGCAAGACGCAGTTCATCTCGTTCACCCACGTCAACGGCGTGCCGTCGGCTGACTGGTACGTGGCCCTGGTGCTCGACCAGGACACCGCGTTCTCGATGCTCAGCGAATTCCGCACCTCGGCGATCATCGCCATGGTGATTGCCGTGGTGATCATCATCGCACTGCTGGGCATGCTGATCCGCGTCTTGATGCAGCCATTGCTGACCATGGGCCGCGCCATGCATGACATCGCCGAAGGTGAAGGCGACCTGACCAAACGCCTGACCATTCACGGCCAGGACGAATTCGGGGCGCTGGGCACCTCGTTCAACCGCTTCGTCGAGCGTATTCACACCTCAATCCGCGAAGTGTCGTCGGCCACGGGTCAAGTCAACGAAGTCGCCCTGCGAGTCGTCAGCGCCTCCAACTCATCGATGTTCAATTCCGACCAGCAAGCCTCGCGCACCAGTAGCGTGGCCGCGGCGATCAACCAGCTCGGCGCCGCCGCCCAGGAAATCGCCCAGAACGCCGCCCTTGCCTCGCAACACTCCAGTGACGCCCGCAGCCTGGCCGAAGACGGTCAGCAAGTGGTGGATAAAACCATCGCGGCGATGCAGCAGTTATCGGCAAAAATCAGCGACTCGTGCGGCAACATCGAAACGCTGAACAGCAACACGGTGAACATCGGCCAGATCCTCGAAGTGATCACCAGCATCTCGCAACAGACCAACCTGCTGGCCCTCAACGCCGCGATCGAAGCCGCTCGCGCGGGCGAGGCCGGACGTGGTTTCGCGGTGGTTGCCGACGAAGTACGCAACCTCGCTCATCGCACCCAGGATTCGGCGCAGCAAGTGCAGAAGATGATCGAAGAGCTGCAAGTCGGCGCCCGTGAGGCCGTCGCCATCATGACCGACAGTCAGCGTCAGAGTGAAAGCAGCGTCGGCATTGCCAACCAGGCCGGCGAACGCCTGGGCAGCGTGACTCAGCGCATCGGCGAAATCGACGGCATGAACCAGTCGGTGGCCACCGCCACCGAGGAGCAAACCGCCGTGGTCGAATCGATCAACGTCGACATCACCGAGATCAACACACTGAACCAGGAAGGCGTTGAGAACCTGCAATCGACCCTGCGCGCGTGCGCCGATCTTGAGCAGCAAGCGGCGCGGTTGAAGCAGTTGGTGGGGAGTTTCAGGATCTGACGCGCCCTTGAAGGCCCCATCGCGAGCAAGCTCGCTCCCACATGGATCTTTGTCGCGCTGGAGATCTACTGTGGGAGCGAGCTTGCTCGCGATGGCGGAATCAGCAACAACGAATAGCTAGAACCGTGATCCAGGCCCAGAAAGAAACGCCAACTCTTCAGGCGTGCTCTCACGTCCAAGAATCTCGTTGCGATGGGGAAACCGTCCAAACAGGGCAATGATTTTCTGATGCCGTTCGGCGTAATCGAGGTTATCGGCAAACACCGCGCGATCAGCTTCGGATTGCTGATTCATCAGCTCTGTAAACCGCGAGATGGCTTCGTTTTGCACCGCCAGATTTTCGCAATGCTCGAACACCAGATAGATGAACGCGCGCTGGATGGGCAGCAACTGCCGATCGAAATCCGCAGCAATGCCTTGCGCCACCAGAGCCTGAGCTCTCAGGTCGCCTGCAAAGCATTTGGGGGTATCGCGAAAGATCATTCGCGGTAACTGATCGAGCAATAACACCAGGGCCAGCCAACCTTCGGGACATTGCGTCCACTCGGTCAATCCGCCGGCCAGTGCCTGTTCCACCAGATCCCCGAAACGCGTTCGCGCTTCGAGGTCCTGGCTGTCACGCTTACCGAACCACAACTTGCCCTGTCGCGCCGCCACTTCGTTCGGGTCGTCGGCTGAACCGAACCACCATTCGAGCAACGGCTGCCAGGGCGCGGTCATGGCTTATTCCTTGTGGTAAGCCGTAACGCGTTCAACTTCTTCTTTCGAGCCCAGGAACACCGCTACACGCTGGTGCAGGCCTTCAGACTTGATGTCGAGAATACGCTGGTGACCGTTGGTGGACGCGCCGCCAGCCTGTTCAACCAGGAACGACATCGGGTTGGCTTCGTACATCAAACGCAGTTTGCCCGGCTTGGACGGCTCGCGGCTGTCACGTGGGTACATGAACAGGCCACCACGGGTCAGGATGCGGTGCACGTCGGCCACCATCGCGGCGACCCAGCGCATGTTGTAGTTCTTTTTCAACGGGCCTTCTTCGCCAGCCAGCAATTCTCCGACGTAGCGTTGTACCGGCGCTTCCCAGTGACGCTGGTTGGACATGTTGATCGCGAATTCCTGAGTGGAGGACGGGATCTTGATGTCTTCATGGGTCAGCACGAAGCTGCCCATTTCACGGTCCAGGGTAAAGCCTTTCACGCCATCACCCAGAGTCAGCACCAGCATGGTTTGCGGGCCGTAGATGGCATAACCGGCGGCTACCTGTTCGGTGCCTGGCTGCAGGAAAGCCTTTTCGTTCAAGGGTTCGTTCTGGCTCAGGTATTCGTTCGGGCAACGCAGCACCGAGAAGATCGTACCAACCGGCGCATTGATATCGATGTTCGACGAACCGTCCAGTGGGTCGAATACCAGCAGGTACGCGCCTTTCGGGTATTTGCCCGGGATCTGGTAGGCATTGTCCATTTCTTCGGACGCCATGCCGGCCAGGTGACCGCCCCATTCGTTGGCTTCGAGCAGGATATCGTTAGACAGCACGTCGAGTTTCTTCTGGACTTCGCCTTGCACGTTTTCAGTGCCCATGCTGCCCAGAACACCACCCAGGGCGCCTTTGGAGACGGCGTGGCTGATTTCCTTGCAGGCACGCGCCACGACTTCGATCAGAAAGCGCAGATCGGCAGGCGTGTTGTTGCTACGGGTCTGCTCAATCAAATAGCGACTCAGGGTAACGCGGGACATGGAAGGCTCCGGAGGAATGGGGACTAAAAACCCGCGCAGTTTAACGCGAGTCGATGCGCAATTCCTCTTATCAGACGAGATTCACTCAATAGAGTTCGTGCGCGGGGTTGAGCGTAGTTGGAATCGGGAGGGTTGTGGCGTGAGGGACAGTGGCAGATTAAGAGTTTTTGGCGGCAAACAGGCCGCCATCGCGAGCAAGCTCGCTCCCACAAGAGCGCCTCTATACCTGTGGGAGCGAGCTTGCTCGCGATTGGGTGCAAAGCACCCACGCTCAATTCTCGGCAGGTGGCTTACGCAGCAAACTGAACGCCATACCCGCCAATCCCGCCACACCGAGCAAGAGCACCGCCCACAAACCGATCTTCTTCCAGTTCGTGCCGGTCGCAATCGGTGTCACCGCCGTGACAGGCGAAGTCACCACCGCGCCGCCATCGACCTTGGCCTGCCCCAAGGTCGCCAGACGCTTGGGACTGTAATCGGGAATCAGCGTCGACAGCGGCAAGCCCGCCGCTTTGACCGTCGCGCTGCCCAGCGCCAGTGTGTACGGCCCCGCCCCACGAGCGAGGAACACCACCTGCGTCGAGCGCACGGCAAAGCGCACTGCCGGAGCTTGTGCGCCCAAGCCACCGCCGCGCTCATCGACCGTCAGTTTCAACTGCTGCACCACGTGGCCAGGCAGCTGCAATTGGTTCTGCACCACGTCCTGACCATTTTGCGTCAGCCGGTAGAGCAAACCGCTGCTCAAGGTCTGCCATGGCAAGCTGCTTTCGCGCCGCCCCGACAGGGTCACCGGCGCCAGGCTGTTGGCCTGACTCAACTCGACCTGCAGCCGCTCGACGCTCAAGCCCATCGGCAACTGCCAGGTGTATTCACCCGCCTTGGTGCTGCTGCCGGCCAACGGTTCAGACCAGACCAACGGCTGCGGCAGATAGCTGGAACTGGCGCTTTGCAGTTGCGCCGAAGTCAGCACCGGCGCTGCCTGTGGGGTTTTCCACAACAAGCGCAGATAACGCGCGCTCTGCCCCGGCAAGTTGACTTCATGCTGCTCGACCCGCTCATCGGCAAACGACAGTCGCGCCACCTGGCCTTCGCCCCACGACTGCCAATGCTGCAAGTCGTCACTGGCCTCGATGCTGAAACGCTGGAAGCCGTCGCTTTCACTGGTCCAGTCGAGAATCAACTGCTGCAACGGCGCCTTGATCACGCTGGCGTCCAGTAACCAGCCGCGCAGCACTTCTTCGCCGGCTTCGAGCTGACTCGATGGCTGAACTTCCACCAGCGTGCCGTTGGCGTTCGACTGCACGCGCACGCTCGGCACCGCTTCGCGGGCAGAGGCCGAGTCGTAAAGCGGGAACCACTTGACGTCATTCACCACACGATTTTCGCGGCTCTGCGCCTGCTCTCGCGCCAGCGAATAGGCCTGCACCTCACCGGCAGCGTTGAACACCCGCACGTCGCTGAGATCGGTCTGGCGTGCATTCAATTGCACCGCCAGCGGCAATTCGAGGCGATACCACGGCCCCTCGCCGTTCAGACTCAGGGGCACCTGCGTGGTGAAGTCCGCCGGGGCTTCCTGGGCATTAGCCGACAACGCCACACAGAGTCCAACAGCGCCCAGCGACAACTTCAGATTCAAGACGACACTCCTTCAGATTCATTGGCCGGTTTTTCAGGCTCAAGTGCGGCTTCGGCACGTTTGGGTGGTAGCGGCGCGAAATAACCGACCACCAGCAGCAACACACCCACGCCGATAAACGACACGATCCGCGCCAGCCCGCCACGGTTGCTCAATTCGACAAAAATCAGTTTGGCGACCACCAGCGCGATCAGCGCCGCACCGACCAGCCAGACTTCCCGACGATGGCGCAAATGGCCGCCGATCATCAGGCTCAGGGCAATCAGGGTCCAGACGATCGACAAACCCGCCTGCACCCGCATCGACTCCAGCAAGGCATCCAGCTCAAACGGCACGCCGCCCCAATGGTGAGCGCTGCGCATCACCAGCGCGGTGAAGAAGGCGAACAGCGAAACCCCGGCCACCACTTGCGTGGCGCGCTCGGCGTAATCGGCGCGAACCGCCAGTTGGCTGACCGCACTGCGTGACCACACATAAACGCCGAACAAGGCAAACAGCAGGCCGATTTCCAGCGGGTTGAGCAACGGCAAGTAAGGCAGCGGTTCGGCGGTGCCGTCGCTGGCGATGTTCGCCAGCCAGAACCAGCCGAGCATCAGCGCGGCCAGCGGCAGTGCGGCGTACACGCGGTATTCGCGGACGTACGCCGAGATCGGCCACGGCCAAGCGCGGGGCGCAGCCATCAGCACCAGATACAGGCTCGGCAGGATCGCCCAACCCAACCAGCGCCAGGCGTTGTACTGCTCGGACAACACCAGCAAGCCGTAACGCAGCTCCAGCGCCAACACGCCGATCAACAGCCAGCAACCCAACACGTGAGCAGCACTCAATACTCGCACCGGGAGCATCGGCGCCAAGCGTCGCAGCGAGATGAAATGCACCCCAAACACCGCCGCCCACGCCAACCAACCGAGATTCGCCGCCGGGTGATAACGCGAATGCCAGGCCGCCACCGACACCAGCGCCGCTGCCGGAATCAGCAAGGTGCAGAGCACGCCCAGCGCCGGCCATTTCAGCCGCAAGGCCAGCAACGTCCACAACGCGACACTCAGCGCCGCGATGCCCAGCAGCAGCGGGGCTTGCAGGTTCAGCGGCGCAAACCGCAGCACTTCGCTGACCAACGCCAGCGCCCACCAGGCCGCGCCCCACACCAGCAACAACTCGGACAAACGCCGCAAGCTCAAGGCGTCGAACGCGCTGGCATGATGACCGAGCTGCAAGCGCCAGGCACCGACCATCGCCGCCAGCCCGAGCACCATGGGCGTCCAGAAACCGCTGTGGCCCAATGGCCGTAAACCTTCGCTGCCGAGCGGCCCAAGCAGTTCGGGACCGGCGATCAAGAACGCCGCGCCGCCGATCACCTGCAACAATAGTCCGAAGACAAAACTCACCCGCTGCTGCAAGTACAGGCTCAGCCAGATGATCAACAGGCCGCTGGCGGCCCACACCGCGCTCGCCGTTTGCCATGGCAAGACAAACAGCACCGCCAGATTGATCAGCACCAATCCCGCCAGCAACACCACCGACAACCCACGCAGCAACCGCACGTCACTGCGCATTATGTCGTCGCGGGCGGCGAACAGCATCCCGCCGATCAATGCCAGACCTATCAAGGACGCAGTGAGCAAACCACTCCAGCCAGCACTGAACACCGCCGTTGCCTCACCACTGGCGCCATGCAGCCGCAGCAGGAACAACACGCCGCCGAGCAGTTGCACCGCGAACGCAGTAAACAGGAAGGTCCGCGATTGCAGGCGCAGGCCGATAAACAACGTCGCCAAACCGGCTAACGCCCAGCTGATCGCGGTGCCGTGGGTGAAGAAGAACAACGGCGCCAGCAGATAGAGGAACGTCAGGCCAGCGCAGGCCAACATCGGTAAACCTTTACGCTCCCAGGCCGAGGTTTGCTCAGGGGAAGCGTTGCGCAAGTGGTAGAAACTGAACAGCAACGCCACCCCGAGCATCAGCGCCCCGAGCGGTGAACCCTCCAGCAGGCTGCTGTCGCCCAGGTTCAATTTGCTGAGGAATGCCAGCGCCGAACCCAGTTGCAGCAGCAAGGCAAACGCACGGGCCAATGGCCGATGTTGACGCAGACCGAGCCAGAAGATCCCCGCGCCCTCCACGGCCCAGGCAGCCGCCGTCCAGCGCGCATCCAGGCCTAAGGGAATCGCCAGGCTGGCGAAAATCACCCCCAGCGCCAGGCAGGTTTCCGCTAGCAGCAGGGCTCGACCGCCGCTGAGAAAACGCGCCAGGCCCATGTAAATAACGCCCAACGCCAGCGAGCTGAATGCCGCCGCGAACTCAAAATGATGGATCAGCGCAAACTGCAAGCCGAAGCCCACCAGCGGCGGACCGAACAGCATCGTGCCATCGACGTAGTCACCCTTGCGCGCCGACCAGCGCAGCAACGCCTCACGGCTGTCATCCTCCGGCGCGTCACTCATATCGAGCAATTTGCGCCGGGCGAACAACAAGCCGATCGCCAGGTACATCAGGAAGAACAGAATCAGGAACGGCTCGGTGCTCCACAGCAGTTCCGGCGTGTAGGAACGCAGGCCCCAGGCGAAACCGATGCCGAAGGTGCCGGCAAAGCCGATCAGGTTCAGCGGCCGCCAGGCCTTGAACCAGGCAATGGCGAGGATGCCGGCGTTGAGCAAGGCGAAGTAGCTGAACAGCGCGACATGGTTGCCGGCGCCGGTGGAGGTCAGGATCGGCGCGGCAAACCCGCCAAGCGCTGCAACGCAGGCCAGGGCCAGCGAGTCCTGAGTGATTGCCAGAATCGCCGAGAACACCGTCACAGCCACCAACAGGCTTAATGCCGCCGTCGGATCGAGCAACGGGTGCAGGCGCATGGCGGCGAACACCGTCAGGTACAACACGGCAATGCCGGTGCCCTGCAGGATCAACGCATAGCTGGTGTTGCGCAGCCGCAGCCACCAACCGAGCCCCAGCAATGCCAACGCCGCCACAGCGACCCCGGCGTAACGCAATTCAATCGGCACCACCATGCCTTCGGTGGCGTAACGCAGCAGGAACGCCAGACCAAAGAACAGCAGCACCACGCCGACCCGCAGCACGGTGTTGCCGCCAAACAGCCAGTTACGTGCGGCGGCGATGGCGCGCTCGATCAGATTCGGGCCACGAGGTTCGGCAGGTGGTTGCGGTTCGCTGGCTTGGGTCCAGAGATCTGTGGGCCCAGACGCGATGCTCGCTTGTGCCGGTTCGAAATCGGGCGGCAACTCCCAGACCAGTTCCTGTGCGGCCGGCAATGGCGCTTGATCAAAGACGACTTCAGGAGAGGGCGTTGGTTCGGGGGCCGTTGATAGCACGGGGGTCGGGGCGGCATTGATGCCATGGGTTTCCAGCAACGCCAGCCGCTGCTCGACCGCGCCGAGGGCAACCTGCGCCCGCTCCAGCTGACCACGCTGCTCGTGCGCTTGAGAACTCAGGCGCCTCAGCACCATCGCCTGGCCTGCACCCAGGCCAATCAATGCGCCGATCAGCGCATCGATGAAAGACTCATCGAGCACCCAGCCCAGCACCAGCCCAATCAGCATGAAAATCCATTGCATGGTCGATATCCCTAAGCCCGCTCAAAAAGATCGCAGCCTTCGGCAGCTCCTACAACGGCCGCGTTCACCTCAATGTTAGGTGAACACGAACCGTAGGAGCTGCCGAAGGCTGCGATCTTGTCAGGCCAACGAATAATTTACAAAATATTACTCCAGCGCTTTCCAGATATCCGTGGCGTACTCGCGAATGGTCCGGTCGGATGAGAACCAGCCCATGCGCGCACTGTTGAGCACCGCCGAGCGCCACCATTCCTTCGAGTCGTGCCAGTGCTCTTCAACCCGCGCCTGGGCATTCCAGTAGGCATCGAAGTCGGCGCAGACCAGGAAGCGGTCATATTCGATCAACGAATCGATCAACCCGGTATAACGCGACGGTTCATCGGGCGAGAACACCCCGCCACGAATCGCTTGCAGCACATCCCCCAGTCGACGGGAGGCGGCGATGTCCGGCGCGGCGTGGAACTCGTGATTCTGCTTGCGCGCCTCAACCTGCTGCGCAGTCAGACCGAAGATGAACATGTGTTCGACGCCAATGCGCTCACTCATTTCCACGTTGGCACCGTCCAGGGTGCCGATGGTCAGCGCGCCGTTGAGGCCGAACTTCATGTTGCTGGTACCGGAAGCCTCAAAACCGGCCGTAGAAATCTGCTCCGACAGGTCGGCTGCCGGAATGATGCTCTCCGCCAGGCTGACGTTGTAGTTAGGCAAAAACACCACTTTCAGCAAACCACGCACCGTCGGGTCGTTGTTGACCACTCGAGCGATGTCGTTAGTCAGTTTGATGATCAGCTTGGCCTGGTGATAACTGGCCGCCGCCTTGCCGGCGAAGATTTTCACCCGCGGCACCCAATCGACTTCCGGCTCGGCGCGGATCGCCTGATACAGCGCTACGGTGTGCATCAGGTTGAGCAACTGGCGTTTGTACTCGTGAATCCGTTTGACCTGCACGTCGAACATCGCCGCCGGGTTGACCGCGATCCCCAACCGTTCATGAATCAGATAGGCCAAAGCCTTTTTACTGTGCAGGCGCTGCTCGGCGAACTTGTTGCGGAACGCCGCTTTCTCGGCAAACGGCTCCAGGCCGATCAGTTTCTGTTCCGGGTTATCCAACAAGTCCGGGCCCAGCGCATCGACCATCATCGAGGTCAGTTCCGGGTTGGCCTGATAGAGCCAGCGGCGGAAGGTAATGCCGTTGGTCTTGTTGTTGATTCGCTCCGGGTACAGCTTGTGCAGCTCGGAAAACACCGTGCTGCGCATCAGTTGAGTGTGCAGGCCGGACACCCCGTTAACACTGTGGGAACCCAGAAACGCCAGATTACCCATGCGCACCCGGCGACCGTTGTCTTCCTCGATCAGCGACACCGCGCGCAGCACGTCGAAGTCGTGGATGCCTTTGGCCCGCAGCGAATCGATGTGCTGGGCGTTGATCAGGTAAATGATCTGCATGTGCCGCGGCAACATCCGCTCCATCAGGCCCACCGGCCAGGTTTCCAGCGCTTCCGGCAATAGTGTGTGGTTGGTGTAGGAAAGCGTATCGACCGTGATCTGCCAGGCCGCGTCCCACGCCACGTCGTACACATCGACCAGTTGACGCATCAACTCGGCCACGGCGATCGAGGGGTGAGTGTCGTTGAGCTGGATCGCCGCGTGATCGCCCAGGGTCAGCACCGAGGTGTGCATATTGCGGTGACGGCGCAGCAGGTCCTGCAAGGACGCGGCGACGAAGAAATATTCCTGGCGCAGCCGCAGTTCCTGACCGGCCTCGGTGCTGTCGGCCGGATAGAGCACGCGGGAGATGCTTTCAGCCCGGGCCACTTCAGCCACCGCGCCCAAGTGGTCACCGGCGTTGAAACGCTCCAGGTGCAAATCTTCCATCGCCCGCGCGCGCCACAGGCGCAAGGTGTTGACGCTAGCGCCCCGCCAGCCGACCACCGGCGTGTCATAGGCCACCGCCCGCACGGTTTCCGAAGGCGACCAGACCTGTTTGGACTTGCCGCTGGAATCGACCACGGTCTCGACGCTACCGCCGAAGCCGATCGGGTAGATCACTTCCGGCCGCTCGAACTCCCAGGGGTTGCCGAAATCCAGCCAGTGCTCGGTCTGCTCCTGCTGCCAGCCATCGACAATCGCCTGGCGGAACAAGCCGTGCTCATAACGAATACCGTAGCCATGGCCAGCAATGCCTAGCGTCGACATGCTTTCCATGAAACACGCCGCCAGGCGCCCGAGGCCACCGTTGCCCAGCGCGGCGTCCGGCTCCAGCAAACGGATGCGTTCAAGATCTACGCCCAACTCGGTCAACGCTTCGCGGGCCACGTCGAGCAGGCCGAGATTGCTCAGGCTGTCGTAGAGCAGGCGACCGATGAGGAATTCCAGCGAGAGGTAGTAAACGCGTTTCTGGCCTTTGCGGTAGATCTGCCGGGTGTGGTCCATCCAGTGTTCGACCATGTGATCACGTGCCGCCAGGGCAATGGCTTCAAACCAGTCATGGTCAAAGGCGTGATCCGGGTCCTTGCCCACTGCATAGGTAAGTTTGGTCAATACGGCGTCGCGAAATGCGGCCACCTCAGCTTCGCGAACAAGCGGTTCTTGAGTCATCGATAGGACCTCGGGCGAGCATGGAATTGACTGAGCCTAGTCGGTCTGACACGAGACAAATGCACTGGTTCGGCGATTTTTGCAATAGCCTGAATCAAGCCTCGGTCCTTGCCGTTACAGGTTGAAAAGATGCAGAAGCCATGCCGATCGTTCGAAAAAATCAGCGTAGCCATAAAAAACCGGCAAATGGTCGTTCAAAAAATCACCAGTCCCGGTATGATCGCGCGCCCTGATGCACGCTGGTAATTCCACATGATGAAGCCGAACCTGATCGCCGCCGCGGAGATCGACCGTCTCGATACCTGGGCCAAGTACTCTGCCCCGATGTGCGGCTCGTGCGTGTCCAGCTGCTGCACGCTGCCGGTCGAGGTGAAGATCAAGGATCTGATCCGCATCGGCATCGTCGACGAATTCGAACTCGGCGAACCACCAAAAAACATCGCCAAGCGCCTGCAAAAGGAAGGGATCGTCGAGCGCTACAATCAGAAGTCCGAGATCTTCACCCTCCAGCGCATGAGCAACAACGATTGCCTGTATCTGGATCGTAAGAGCCGTCTGTGCACTATTTATGAAAAGCGCCCGGATACTTGCCGTAATCACCCGAAAATCGGCCCACGGCCTGGGTATTGCGCGTACAAGCCTAAAGAAGTCGTGCGCGAGAGCAATCCGCGGACACTGGACAAGTTTTAATCAAGAATCTCGCTGCCTGACAGGGCCCTATTGCGAGCAAGCTCGCTCCCACAGGGTTTTGTACTGAATTCAAAATCTTCGGCCAATGGAGATCAACTGTGGGAGCGAGCTTGCTCGCGATGGCGTCAGCCCAGGCAACACCAAACTCCAGACATACAAAAACGCCCCCGACCTTGCGGTCGGGGGCGTTTTTTTGTCAGCTAACTAAATGACTTAGTTACCGGACTTCTTGGCAGCGCGGGTACGCTCGCTTTCGCCCAGGATCTTCTTGCGAAGACGGATGGACTTAGGAGTGACTTCACACAGTTCGTCTTCTTGTACGAACTCCAGAGCCTGCTCCAGGGTGAAGCGGATAGGCGGAACCAGTGCGATGGTTTCGTCTTTACCCGAAGCACGCATGTTGTCGAGCTTCTTGCCTTTGGTTGGGTTGACGCCCAGGTCGTTGTCGCGGCTGTTGATGCCGACGATTTGACCTTCGTACACGTCTTCACCGTGACCCAGGAACAGTTTGCCGCGAGCTTGCAGGGTTTCCAGCGAGTAAGTCAGAGCCTTACCGGTAGCCACCGACACCAGCACGCCGTTCTGACGGCCGGACATGTCGCCGGACTTCATCACGTCGTAACGGTCGAAGATCGAGGTCAGGATGCCTGCACCGGAGGTCAGGGTCAGGAACTCGTTACGGAAACCGATCAAGCCACGAGCCGGGATGTTGTACTCAAGGCGCACACGGCCCTTGCCATCCGGAACCATGTTGGTCAGGTCGCCTTTACGGATACCGATCTGTTCCATGATCGAGCCCTGGGACTCTTCCGGCAGGTCGATGGTCACGTTTTCGTACGGTTCGTGCTTGACGCCGTCAACCATACGGATAATCACTTCTGGACGACCAACACCCATTTCGAAGCCTTCGCGACGCATGGTTTCGATCAGTACCGAGAGGTGCAGCTCACCACGGCCGGAAACCTTGAACTTGTCAGCCGAGTCGCCTTCTTCAACGCGCAGTGCAACGTTGTACAGCAGCTCTTTGTCCAGACGTTCCTTGATGTTACGGCTGGTCACGAACTTGCCTTCTTTACCGCAGAAAGGCGAGTCGTTTACCTGGAAGGTCATGGAAACGGTTGGTTCGTCAACGGTCAGCGGCTTCATCGCTTCGACGTTCAGTGGGTCGCACAGAGTGTCGGAGATGAACAGCTGGTCGAAGCCGCTGATGCAGACGATGTCGCCGGCAGCTGCTTCTTCAACGTCGATGCGGTGCAGACCGTGGTGACCCATCAGCTTCAGGATACGACCGTTACGCTTCTTGCCGTCGGCGTCGATAGCCACAACCGGAGTGTTCGGCTTGATGCGACCACGAGCGATACGGCCAACACCGATAACACCCAGGAAGCTGTTGTAGTCCAGAGCGGAGATTTGCATCTGGAACGGGCCGTCACGGTCGACTTTCGGCGCAGGTACGTTGTCGACGATCGACTGGTACAGCGGGGTCATGTCTTCAGCCATGTCGGTGTGTTCCAGACCGGCAATACCGTTCAGGGCCGAGGCGTAGACGACTTTGAAGTCCAGCTGTTCTTCGGTAGCACCGAGGTTATCGAACAGGTCGAAGATCTGGTCCAGAACCCAGTCCGGACGCGCGCCTGGACGGTCAACCTTGTTGATTACCACGATTGGACGCAGGCCGGCTTCGAACGCCTTCTTGGTCACGAAACGGGTTTGCGGCATAGGGCCGTCTTGGGCGTCAACCAGCAGCAGAACGGAGTCAACCATCGACATTACACGTTCAACTTCGCCGCCGAAGTCGGCGTGGCCCGGGGTGTCCACGATGTTGATGTGGAAGCCGTTCCAGTTGATGGCGGTGTTTTTCGCCAGAATGGTAATACCGCGCTCTTTCTCCTGGTCGTTGGAGTCCATCACGCGCTCGTCGTTGAGCTCGTTGCGCTCCAGGGTGCCGGATTGACGCAAGAGTTTGTCTACCAGGGTGGTCTTACCATGGTCAACGTGAGCAATGATGGCGATGTTGCGTAGATTTTCGATCACTTGTGTATCTCGATCAGAGGATTCGGTGTGCTGACAAGTCTTGGCAGCGATTTACAGTAGAGTCAGGCCTTGCCGTTACAGCTTGACGGCGGCGTCGGGGGGCCGGTGACGCAGGCCACAGGCAAACAGCCCCGGGCTCTTAGCTCGGTCGATAAACGCGCACATTGGCATGCCCCTCACTGAGCAAATGGTGAGCATGCAGGCGACTCATCACGCCTTTGTCGCAATACAGCAGGTACTGGCGAGTAGGGTCCAGTTCCTTGAAACGAGCGTTCAGAGCATAAAACGGCATCGCTTGTACCTCGATGCCAGCAAGCTCGAGCGGGTCGTCTTCGGCGGCATCCGGGTGACGGATATCGATGATGATCTGACCAGCCAGCGCTTCACTGACTTCTTCAACCTGCACATCCTGGCCCAATTCGTCGATCACCCGATCGATCGGCACCAGTTTGGCGTTCTCGAGCGCACGCTCGAGCACTGCCATATCGAATTCTTTCTCTTCATGCTCCACACGCGGACGCTTGGCGTGGGTCTTGGGGTTCACCGAAATGACCCCGCAGTACTCTGGCATGTGCTTGGCGAAATCGGCGGTGCCGATTTCGTTTGCCAGGTCGATGATGTCCTGCTTGTGACTGGCGATCAGCGGGCGCAATACCAGCTTGTCGGTCACGCAGTCGATCACGGACAGGTTCGGCAGCGTCTGGCTGGAAACCTGGGAAATCGCCTCGCCGGTGACCAGCGCTTCGATGTCCAGCCGATCAGCGATCCGCGACGCAGCGCGCAACATCATACGCTTCAATACTACGCCCATATGACTGTTATCGACTTTGCCGAGAATTTCTCCCAGCACTTCCTCGAACGGCACACTGACAAATAACACGCGTTGGGAGCTGCCGTACTTCTTCCAGATGAAGTGCGCGACTTCCATCACGCCCAATTCGTGGGCACGCCCGCCGAGATTGAAGAAGCAGAAGTGCGCCATCAGCCCGCGGCGCATGATCTGGTAAGCCGCGACGGTAGAATCGAAACCGCCGGACATCAGCACCAGGGTCTGTTCCAGCGCGCCCAGCGGGTAACCGCCGATGCTGTTGTGCTGGCTGTGGATCACGAACAACCGTTTGTCGCGAATTTCGATGCGAACTTCGATTGCAGGTGTTTTCAGCGAGATTCCGGCGGCGCCGCACTGACGGCGCAGCTGGCTGCCGACGTATTTCTCGACATCCATCGAGCTGAATTCGTGCTTGCCGGCACGCTTGCAGCGCACCGAAAAAATCTTCCCGGCCAGCGACTCACCGAAGTGCTGCTTGCACTTGGCGACTATGTCGTCGAAGTCGCCCAACGGGTACTCGTCAACCTGCAGGAAGTGCGCGATGCCCGGCATGCAGCTCAGGCGCTCGGTCATGTCCTTCAAGGCTTTGGGGTCAGTGACGTGCGTTTCCAGCTCGAGGTTGTCCCACACGCCGTTCACCACCACGGCCGGGTCCAGATCGCGGAGCACGGCACGGATGTTTTTGGCCAATTGACGGATGAAACGCATCCGTACCGGGCGGCTCTTGATGGTGATCTCGGGGAAGACTTTTACGATTAGTTTCATGAAAACAGCGCGCGCAGGGCCAGCCGAAAAAGGGGGGCGCGGATTATAGCGGAAATTGCTCAAGGTTTAACCAGTTAATGTGCAGAAGGTTTTCAGCGCACCAAAACGGGTCATTTGTGGAATTGAGCGCTACATTAAGGGGCGAGATTTCCCGCTCTAAGGCGCTTTGCACCTTTATAAGCGTGATATTGGGGCAGAAAACCCAAGTCAGGGCACTGGCATGCAATTTGCTCCCTTGTGAGGCAGGTTGCCATGGCAGAGTATTCGCGCCGGCATCACCCACATTCTAAGGGCACTCCACTACCCGCCCGAAGCCACCCGGAGGACACTATGTCGAAGTCGGTTCAACTCATCAAAGATCATGACGTCAAGTGGATTGATCTGCGCTTCACTGATACCAAAGGCACTCAGCACCACGTGACCATGCCGGCCCGTGATGCGCTGGATGAAGCCTTCTTCGAAGAAGGCAAAATGTTCGACGGCTCCTCCATCGCTGGCTGGAAAGGCATCGAAGCTTCCGACATGATCCTGATGCCGGACGACACCACTGCCGTCCTCGACCCGTTCACCGAAGAGCCGACCCTGATCCTGGTTTGCGACGTGATCGAGCCTTCGACCATGCAAGGTTATGACCGTGACCCACGTGCCATCGCCAAGCGCGCCGAGGAATACCTGAAGTCCACCGGTATCGGCGACACCGTTTTCGTCGGTCCAGAGCCTGAGTTCTTCATCTTCGACGAAGTGAAGTTCAAGTCCGACATCTCCGGTTCGATGTTCAAGATCTACTCCGAACAAGGCTCGTGGATGTCCGACCAGGACGTGGAAGGCGGCAACAAAGGCCACCGTCCAGGCGTCAAAGGCGGCTACTTCCCGGTTCCGCCGTTCGACCACGACCACGAAATCCGTACCTCCATGTGCAACGCCATGGAAGAAATGGGCCTGGTCATCGAAGTTCACCACCACGAAGTGGCGACTGCCGGCCAAAACGAAATCGGTGTGAAGTTCAACACACTGGTCGCCAAGGCTGACGAAGTTCAGACCCTGAAGTACTGCGTGCACAACGTGGCTGATGCTTACGGCCGCACCGCGACCTTCATGCCTAAGCCACTGTACGGCGACAACGGTTCGGGGATGCACGTTCACCTGTCCATCGCCAAAGATGGCAAGAACACCTTCGCTGGCGAAGGTTATGCCGGCCTGTCCGACACCGCCCTGTACTTCATCGGCGGCATCATCAAGCACGGTAAGGCCCTGAACGGCTTCACCAACCCGTCGACCAACTCCTACAAGCGTCTGGTCCCAGGCTTCGAAGCTCCAGTCATGCTGGCCTACTCGGCTCGCAACCGTTCCGCTTCGATCCGTATTCCTTACGTGTCGAGCCCTCGCGCTCGCCGTATCGAAGCACGCTTCCCGGATCCAGCAGCCAACCCGTACCTGGGCTTCGCTGCACTGTTGATGGCTGGCCTGGACGGCATCCAGAACAAGATCCACCCTGGCGACGCCGCTGACAAAAACCTGTACGACCTGCCGCCTGAAGAGGCGAAAGAGATCCCACAAGTGTGCGGCAGCCTGAAAGAAGCCCTGGAAGAGCTGGACAAAGGTCGTGCGTTCCTGACCAAAGGCGGCGTTTTCAGCGACGACTTCATCGACGCTTACATCGCCCTGAAAAGCGAAGAAGAAATCAAAGTACGCACCTTCGTACACCCACTGGAATACGAGCTGTACTACAGCTGCTGATCCAGTAACGCCGCGGCACGCGGCGTAACGTGAAAAGGCCTCCTTCGGGAGGCCTTTTTTGTGGGCGAACACTTGTCATCGGGCCTACTGTTATAGACATCATGCCCCTCCACGGAATGAAGACGAGACACCCCATGCGCCTACGCCTGAGCCTTGCACTGTTCACCGCCCTGCTCGCCAACACCGCCTGCGCTGCCGCCCCGGCCCCAGCCCCGGCACCGGCCGCCCTCGCCCCGCTGCTCAGCACCATCCAGGAACGCCTGGCGATTGCCGACAAGGTCGCACTGAGCAAGTGGGACAGCGGCAAGCCTGTCGAGGATCGCCAACGGGAACGGGAAGTCATTGCCGGCGCCATCGCCGAGGCACCCGACTATAAATTGAACAATGAAGCCGTCGAGCAGTTCTTCTCGGCGCAGATCGAAGCCAACAAACTGGTGCAGTACGCGCACCTGTCCGACTGGCGCGCACAAGGCAAAGCGCCCAACGACCCTCGCCCTGATCTCGATGGCCTGATCCGCCCGCAACTCGACCTGTTACAAAAACGCCTGTTGCAACAACTGGCCGACTTCACCCCGTATCGTAACGACCCACACTGCCCGTTATGGCTGGCCAAGGCCAATAAAGCCGCGGCCCAAGTGCCGCTGCGTGAGCTTGCGCTGATACGCGCTACCGCAGAGTTGTGCAGCGCCCATCCGTAGGAGCTGGCGAAGCCTGCGATCTTTGCGGTTTTATCGCCTCTGAAGATCAAAAGATCGCAGCCTGCGGCAGCTCCTACGCGAGATTGATCGCTCTTTCGTGTCAGGGTGTTAGTGAATTGGGCCAACACGTAACCCTGACCTATGCTGCAACCCAACGCTTTTATTTATCGGTCGTTTTTATGGGTCGTGGTTTTCTGTTTATCTTGTTGCTGATCACCCTGCCCGCCACCGCGCAGATCTACCGGTACACCGACGCCAGCGGCAATACCGCCTACAGCAATCAGCCGCCCGATGACGTGAAGAACCAGGCCGTCGAGTTGCCGCCACTCAACAGTGTCGAACACCAACCGCCGATAGCGCCCGAACAACCGGCCCCGCCAGCGGACAAAATCTCTGCCTATTCGGTACTGGAACTGACCGGCCTGCCCAGCGATGGAGCCCTGCGCGCCAACAACGGCACCTTCACCGTCGGCGTGCAAATTCAGCCGCGCCTGCAAGGGCCGCATCTGTTTCGATTGCTGCTGGACGGTCAACCTTATGGCCAGCCAAGCAACGTGCCGCGCCTGCAACTGGTGAACATCGATCGCGGCGAACACAGTCTCGCGGTGCAGGTGCTCGCCGGAGAGAGCCTCGTGCAGCAGAGCCCCACGGTTACCTTCACCGTGCAGCGGGTTCACACCCCGTGAAGCGCTGGATGTTCGCCACGTGCCTGTGGCTGTTCGCTCTGCCGGCGCTGGCCGAGGTCTACACCTACGTCGATGCTCAGGGCAATCGGGTGTTCACCGACCAGCCGCGCGCCGGCAACACCAAGCGCGTGCCGCTGGTATCGGGCAATCGCATGCCGGCCAATCCCACCGACGCTGCACCGCAAGCAGCCACAAAGAAACCTGAGGAAAAACCATTGTTTCGCTACGACATGCTTCGCGTGCTCGTACCGGAGCCGGACGCTTCGGTGCGCAGCAGCGCAGGCGAGCTGATTGTCAGTGTCACCAACGAACCCACCCTGCAACGCGGTCATCACTACCGGTTGTTACTGGACGGCCAACCGACCGCCGATCCTGGCCCGAGCCCGGTGTTCGCCTTAAGCAATATTGATCGCGGCACCCATCAACTGGCGGTGGAAATCCTCGACGAACACGGGCGGATCGTCGAACGCACAGCTAATCAACCCTTCCACATGCTGCGTATCTCTCTGGCGCAGAAGCGTCAGGTCAAACCCTGCACCCTGACCGATTTCGGCCAACGCCCGGAATGTCCACTCGCGGACAAGCCTGAAGAAGAAAAAGTCGGGATTTTTTCTTTCTTCTAAACGCCGTTCAGGTTTGCGCACTATATTGGTGCAATGTACTGCACCCTACCCATATTCCAACCCATTTTGGTTCGAAAGTACCCGCGAACGCTGGCAGAACGCCGTGCAATCGAGCGTTAAACGCCTGTTTCAGGGCCTGAACGCTTCTTTTCGGAGCCTTGGTTTGGTTTTTGCATTTTCCTCCGCATCAGCGCTTTACCCGCGCGCGCAATCCGGGATCGGCCCTGAGTTGCCCCGCTCCAAAAGAGGTCCTAATGACCATCAGTGACGCACTGCACCGCTTGCTACTCGACAACCTGACCACCGCCACCATTCTGCTCGACGCCGATCTGCGCCTTGAGTACATGAATCCCGCGGCGGAAATGCTCCTGGCCATCAGCGGCCAGCGCAGCCATGGGCAATTCATCAGCGAGCTGTTTACCGAGTCGACCGAAGCCCTGAACTCCTTGCGCCAGGCCGTCGAGCAAGCGCACCCGTTCACCAAGCGCGAAGCGATGCTCACCGCCCTGACCGGCCAGACCCTGACCGTCGACTACGCGGTGACGCCGATCCTGAGCAATGGCAACACGATGCTGCTGCTCGAAGTGCACCCACGCGACCGCTTGCTGCGCATCACCAAAGAAGAAGCGCAGCTGTCCAAGCAGGAAACCAGCAAGATGCTGGTGCGCGGCCTCGCTCACGAAATCAAGAACCCGCTCGGCGGGATTCGCGGCGCCGCTCAGTTGCTGGCCCGCGAGCTGCCGGAAGAAAGCCTCAAGGACTACACCAACGTCATCATCGAGGAAGCGGATCGCCTGCGTAACCTTGTCGATCGCATGCTCGGCTCGAACAAGCTGCCGTCGCTTGTCCTGTGCAACGTCCACGAAGTGCTGGAGCGCGTCTGTCATCTGGTGGAAGCCGAAAGCCAAGGCTGCATCACTTTGGTGCGCGATTACGACCCAAGCATTCCCGATGTATTGATCGACCGCGAACAGATGATTCAGGCGGTGCTGAACATCGTGCGCAACGCGATGCAGGCCATCAGCAGCCAGAACGAACTGCGCCTGGGCCGCATCACGTTGCGTTCGCGCGCCATGCGCCAGTTCACCATCGGCCACGTGCGCCATCGCCTGGTGACCAAACTCGAAATCATCGACAACGGCCCGGGGATTCCTGCGGACCTGCAAGAAACCATCTTCTTCCCCATGGTCAGCGGCCGCCCGGACGGTACCGGGCTCGGCCTGGCCATTACCCAGAACATCATCAGCCAGCACCAGGGCCTGATCGAATGTGACAGCCATCCAGGCCACACCACGTTCTCGATCTTTCTGCCACTGGAACAAGGAGCCACATCGACATGAGCCGTAGTGAAACCGTGTGGATCGTCGATGACGACCGTTCTATCCGTTGGGTCCTGGAAAAAGCCTTGCAACAGGAAGGCATGACCACACAAAGCTTCGACAGCGCCGATGGCGTGATGAGCCGCCTGGCGCGCCAGCAGCCGGACGTGATCATCTCCGACATCCGCATGCCCGGCACCAGCGGTCTGGACCTGCTGGCACGGATTCGCGAGCAACACCCTCGGCTGCCAGTCATCATCATGACCGCGCACTCCGATCTGGACAGCGCTGTCGCGTCCTATCAGGGCGGCGCGTTCGAGTATCTGCCCAAGCCATTCGACGTCGATGAAGCGGTATCGCTGGTCAAACGCGCCAACCAGCACGCCCAGGAACAGCAAGGTCTGGAGGTCGCACCCACCCTGACCCGCACCCCGGAAATCATCGGTGAAGCGCCGGCGATGCAAGAAGTGTTTCGCGCCATCGGCCGCTTGAGCCACTCCAACATCACCGTGCTGATCAACGGCGAATCGGGTACCGGTAAAGAACTGGTAGCCCACGCCCTGCACCGCCACAGCCCGCGAGCGGCCTCGCCGTTCATCGCGCTGAACATGGCGGCGATCCCCAAGGACCTGATGGAGTCCGAGCTGTTCGGTCATGAGAAAGGCGCGTTCACCGGCGCGGCCAACCTGCGGCGCGGACGGTTTGAACAGGCTGACGGCGGCACACTGTTCCTCGATGAAATCGGCGACATGCCGGCCGACACTCAAACACGCTTGCTGCGGGTATTGGCCGATGGCGAGTTTTATCGCGTCGGCGGTCATGTGCCGGTCAAGGTCGATGTGCGAATCATCGCCGCGACTCACCAGAACCTGGAAACCCTGGTGCACGCCGGGAAATTCCGTGAAGACCTGTTCCACCGTCTGAACGTGATCCGCATCCACATTCCGCGCCTGTCGGACCGTCGCGAAGACATTCCGACCCTGGCCAAGCACTTCCTCGCCCGCGCCGCGCAAGAACTGGCGGTGGAGCCGAAGCTGCTGAAAAGCGAAACCGAGGAATACCTGAAGAACCTGCCGTGGCCAGGCAACGTGCGTCAGCTGGAAAACACCTGCCGCTGGATCACGGTGATGGCTTCGGGTCGCGAAGTGCACATCAGCGACCTGCCGCCAGAGCTACTGAGCCTGCCGCAAGACTCCGCACCAGTGACCAACTGGGAGCAAGCGCTGCGCCAGTGGGCCGACCAGGCACTGGCGCGCGGTCAGTCGAGCCTGCTCGACAGCGCGGTGCCGAGCTTCGAGCGGATCATGATCGAAACCGCCCTCAAGCACACTGCCGGCCGCCGCCGCGACGCCGCCGTGCTGCTGGGCTGGGGCCGCAACACCTTGACCCGCAAGATCAAGGAATTGGGGATGAAGGTCGATGGCGGGGATGATGATGAAGGGGAAGAGGGTTAAGCAGCCTTTAGCTCTTCACTGATCTCCAGATCCAATCGCGAGCAAGCTCGCTCCCACAGTGGATTTTCAGTGTTTCACTATCGTGTGAACACCATTGAACCCTTGTGGGAGCGAGCTTGCTCCGGACGGCGATCCGACGATGCTTTTAGGGTCAGCATGCACCGCGCCAATGCACCGTGACCCGCAATCGCGCACGGCAATTGACCCGAAATCCCGCCAGCAACCGCAATAAAACTCAAACCACAGAAACACAAAAGCCCCGAATCACGGGGCTTTCAGCGCTGCACGCGGGCTTTTCGTTTCAACTTATTAAAACCTGGCACGCCCCCTGCAATAGTCCAATCACTACCCAGTTTCGGGGACCTTGGTACAGGCAGGCCGGGGATTCCCCTCTTTACATCCGGGGTTCATCACGCAGACCGCGACGAACCCCTTCCCGTTTTGGGGTCCCTGGTACAGGCAGGCCGGGGATTCCCTCTTTACACCGGGGCTTGCGACGCAACGCGCAACCCCCTCCCGTTTTGGGAACCCTGGTACAGGCAGGCCGGGAATTCCCTCTTTTATTGCTCGTGGAGATGGATCTCCAACCGCCAGCGGTCATTGACCTCGCTGCCGGCCCACTCACCCCTCAGGGGCCGGGCCGCCACCAGCGTCAGCAACAACCCCTTATCACTCAAACGCACCCGCCAGTTCACGTCTTTGTCGTTGAGCTTCAACTGGCCCTTCTGCGCCTTGCCTTCGGCCTCGAACAGCAACGCGACACTGCCGTCGATGAATTCACCGTGAGTCTTGGGTTCGTTGTTGAACCACACCACCAAACCATCCGGTTCGACCTCAATCTGCTGCAACTCGGTGGGGTCGGGCGTGGTCAATCGACCGATCATCATCCCGACCATGACACCGACGATCGCCAATGAGGCCATCACCCGAGGGAATAGCTTCGGTCGCGGGTCCACTTCAGGCGTAGAATGCCGCCCATCTTTACCTTCGGAGCCGTGCATGTTTCACGTCATCCTTTTTCAACCAGAAATTCCGCCGAATACCGGCAACGTTATCAGGCTGTGCGCCAACAGTGGCTGCCACCTGCATTTGATCGAGCCGCTGGGTTTCGAGATGGACGACAAGCGCCTGCGCCGGGCGGGCCTCGACTATCATGAGTATGCCACTCTGCAGCGCCATGCCGACCTTGCCAGCTGTCTGGAAAGCCTTGGTCATCCGCGGTTGTTCGCCTTCACCACCAAGGGCTCGCGGCCGTTCCACGACGCCAGCTTTGCCGAGGGTGATGCCTTCCTGTTCGGTCCGGAAAGCCGTGGCCTGCCAGCCGAGGTGCTGGACGCCTTGCCCGCCGAACAGCGCCTGCGCCTGCCGATGCGCGAAGGCTGCCGCAGCCTGAACCTGTCCAACACCGTGGCGGTGGCCGTGTACGAAGGCTGGCGCCAGCTCGGCTTCAAGTAGTCCGACAATACCGACACCCGACGTAGGAGCTGCCGAAGGCTGCGATCTTTTGATCTTGAAAAACGAAAAGATCGCAGCCTTCGGCAGCTCCTACGGGGGTAGGTTTCCAGCCCCATGAAAAAAGCGCCGTTGAAGGCGCTTTTTTCGTTGCTGCATCGAACGCTTACTGAACGGTCTGTACGCCGTCTTGCTGCATGCGTTGCACTTCTTGCGCATACAGGGCGTCGAAGTTCACCGGAGCCAGCATCAGGGCCGGGAACGAACCGCGGGTCACCAGGCTGTCCAACGCTTCACGAGCGTACGGGAACAGGATGTTCGGGCAGAACGCACCGAGGGTGTGGCTCATCGAGGCTTCGTCGAGGTTCTTGATCAGGAAGATACCGGCCTGCTGAACTTCAGCGATGAACGCCACTTCGTCGCCGTTCTTCACGGTCACCGACAGGGTCAGCACGACTTCGTGGAAGTCACTTTCCAGTGCTTTCTGGCGGGTGTTCAGATCCAGACCAACGCTCGGCTCCCACTGCTGGCGGAAGATCGCCGGGCTTTTCGGGGCTTCGAAGGACAGGTCACGCACGTAAATGCGCTGCAAGGAGAATTGCGGTGCAGTTTCTTCTTCGTTCGCAGCAGTGTTCTGTTCGTCAGTCATCTCAGATCCTTTCTGATCTTGGGGTCTTGTAGGGTTTGCTGATCTTAAGGGTTTAGTCAGGCCGTGAGCAGCGCGTCGAGCTTGCCGGCGCGGTCCAGGGCAAACAAATCATCACAACCACCGACGTGGGTGCTGCCGATCCAGATCTGCGGCACGGACGTACGCCCGGCCTTCTGGGCCATTTCGGCACGCACCTGCGGCTTGCCATCGACCTTGATCTCTTCGAAGGCTACGCCCTTGTTCTCGAGCAGGTACTTGGCTCGCGAGCAGTAGGGGCAGTAATCGCTGGAATAGACGACGACGTTTTTCATATCACTTCACCAGCGGCAAATTGTCGGCTTTCCAGCTGGAGATCCCGCCGGACAGCTTGGCTGCAGTAAAGCCGGACTTCAGCAGCTCGCGAGCGTGAGTGCCGGAGTGCTGGCCCAGGGCATCGACCAGGATGATGGTCTTGGCCTTGTGCTTTTCCAGTTCGCCAACGCGAGCGGTCAGTTTGTCCTGCGGAATGTTCAGCGCGCCAACGATGTGACCGGCGGCGAAATCCTTGGTGGTACGGATATCGACGACTACGCCCTCGTCCTTGTTGACCAGTGCGGTCAGCTCAGCGGTGCTGAGGCTGCGGCCGCCGCGGCTCATCTCGCGGGCGATCAACAACGCCAGCAATACGACGAAGATACCGACGAGCAGATAGTGGTTAGTGGCAAATTCAATCAGGTGAGCAACCATCAAGGAGGTTCCAGGGCGTTAAAATGTCGGCCAGTATACACAGCCACTATGGTGGGCCAAACCCCGTCCGGCGGTGACGCGGTCGGAACTTCGCTTTAAACTGCCACTCCCTTTTTCCATCGCCCCTTTAACTTAAGCCAGAGTGGAATCCATGACTACCACGCCTAAACCTTTGGTCCTGATTATTCTCGACGGCTTCGGTCACAGTGAAAGCCAGGAATCCAACGCCGTGTTCGCGGCCAAAAAGCCGGTCCTCGACCGTTTGTACGCCACCGTACCGAACGGCCTGATCTCGGGCTCGGGCATGGACGTCGGCCTGCCGGACGGGCAAATGGGCAACTCGGAAGTCGGCCACATGAACCTCGGCGCCGGCCGCGTGGTGTATCAAGACTTCACCCGCGTGACCAAAGCGATCCGCGATGGCGAGTTCTTCGAGAACCCGACGATCTGCGCCGCGGTAGATAAAGCCGTTGCTGCCGGTAAAGCCGTGCACTTCATGGGCCTGCTGTCCGAAGGCGGCGTGCACAGCCACCAGGATCACCTGATCGCCATGGCCGAACTGGCCTTCAAGCGCGGCGCCGAGAAGATCTACCTGCACGCCTTCCTCGACGGCCGCGACACGCCGCCAAAAAGCGCACAGTCGTCGATTGAATTGCTGGATGAAGCCTTCAAGACGCTGGGCAAAGGCCGGATCGCCAGCATCATTGGCCGCTACTTCGCCATGGACCGCGATAACCGCTGGGATCGCGTGTCCCAGGCTTACAACCTGATCGTCGACGGTAACGGCGAATTCAACGCCGCCACCGCCCAGCAAGGCCTGCAAGCGGCTTACGAGCGTGGCGAGAGCGACGAATTCGTCAAAGCCACCACCATTGGCGAGCCAGTCAAAGTCGAAGACGGCGACGCCGTGGTGTTCATGAATTTCCGCGCCGACCGAGCCCGCGAGCTGACTCGGGTATTCGTTGAAGACGACTTCAAGGACTTCGAGCGCGCTCGCCAGCCGAAACTGGCCGGTTTTGTCATGCTGACCCAATATGCGGGCAGCATTCCTGCACCGTCGGCCTTTGCGCCGGGCAGCCTGGAAAACGTGCTGGGCGACTATTTGGCGAAAAACGGCAAAACCCAACTGCGCATCGCCGAAACCGAAAAATACGCCCACGTGACCTTTTTCTTCTCCGGTGGTCGCGAAGAACCGTTCCCGGGCGAAGAACGCATCCTGATCCCGTCGCCGCATGTTGCAACGTACGACCTGCAGCCAGAAATGAGCGCACCGCAAGTCACCGACAAGATCGTCGACGCTATCGAAAACCAGCGCTATGACGTGATCGTGGTCAACTACGCCAACGGCGACATGGTCGGCCACAGCGGCGTGTTCGATGCCGCGGTGAAAGCCGTTGAGTGCCTGGACCTGTGCGTCGGCCGCATCGTTGGCGCACTGGAAAAAGTCGGTGGCGAAGCACTGATCACTGCCGACCATGGCAACGTCGAGCAAATGTCCGACGAATCCACCGGTCAGGCGCACACCGCCCACACCACTGAACCCGTACCGTTCATCTACTTCGGTAAACGCGACCTCAAGGTTCGTGAAGGCGGTGTACTGGCAGACGTGGCACCGACCATGCTCAAGCTGCTGGGGCTGGAGAAGCCTGCGGAAATGACGGGTACATCGATCCTGGTTTGATCGTTCCGACCCAGCTAAACCCTGTGGGAGCGAGCTTGCTCGCGATGGCAATCTGACAGTCAACATCCAGGTTGAATGTGCTGACGCCATCGCGAGCAAGCTCGCTCCCACAATGGTTTTGCAGTGTTCTGACTGCTGGCGCCACTCCAGTTATCACACAGCCCGAAATGGACGTTTTTTTTGCAGCCTTGGCCGGGCATACTAGGCTGTCTTTTTTCCCCTGGTGTCGCCCGCCTCTATGCTCCGCGCCCTGATTGCCCTTGCCCTGACCTGCCTGCTCCATCCGGCGTTTGCCGACGAGCGCGCGCAAACCCAACAACAGTTGGACGCCACGCGTCAGGATATTGCCGAGCTGAAAAAGCTGCTGGGCAAGTTGCAGGAAGAAAAGTCCGGTGTACAAAAGGAGCTCAAAGGCACCGAGACCGAGATGGGCAAGCTCGAGAAGCAGGTCGATGCACTGCAAAAAGAGCTGAAGAAAAGCGAATCCGAGATACAGCGGCTCGATGGTGAGAAAAAAAAACTCCAGAGCGCGCGCATTGAACAGCAACGACTGATCGCCATTCAGGCCCGCGCGGCCTATCAGAACGGCCGTCAGGAGTACCTCAAGCTGCTGCTCAACCAGCAGAACCCGGAAAAATTCGCCCGCACCCTCACCTATTACGACTACCTGAGCCAGGCACGCCTGGAGCAGTTAAAGAACTTCAACGAAACCCTGCGCCAGCTAGCCAACGTCGAGCAGGACATCGCCCTGCAACAAGCCCAGTTGCTGGTACAGAAAAGCAGCCTCGACAGCCAGCGCGACGAACTCGACAACGTCCGCAAGGAGCGTCAGCAAGTCCTGGCCAAGCTCAACGACGACGTGAAAGCCCGCGACCAGAAGCTGCAAGCCCGCGAGCAGGATCAGGCCGACCTGTCTAAAGTACTCAAAACCATCGAAGAAACCCTGGCCCGCCAGGCACGTGAGGCGGAAGAAGCGCGACAAAAAGCGCTGATCGCCCAGCAGGAAGCCGAAAAAAAGCGTTTACGTGAGGCTCAGGCCCAGGCTGAAGCCACTGACGCCCCACGCAAACCCGCCAAATCGATACCCGGCGCACTGGTTTCAAGTGCAGGCGAGTCCTTCGGCGGTCCCTTTGCTTCAGCCCGCGGAAAACTTCCGTGGCCGGTTGATGGTCGATTGCTTGCGCGTTTTGGTGAAACCCGTGGTGACGA
Organism: Pseudomonas sp. GW822-FHT02D10; assembly: GCF_058802345.1. Taxonomy (NCBI): domain Bacteria; kingdom Pseudomonadati; phylum Pseudomonadota; class Gammaproteobacteria; order Pseudomonadales; family Pseudomonadaceae; genus Pseudomonas; species Pseudomonas sp. GW822-FHT02D10. The sequence continues at coordinate 16,058 of NZ_JBXAOB010000018.1, read as the reverse complement.
TGCTCGAACCAAATGGGACGGCGTGATGATCAGCGCTTCCGCTGGCAGCCAGGTACATGCTGTACACGGCGGTCGCGTGGTGTTCGCCGACTGGTTGCGTGGCGCCGGTTTGCTGGTGATCCTCGACCATGGCAATGGTTTTTTGAGTTTGTACGGCCACAACCAGACGCTGCTTAAAGCGGCCGGTGACGTGGTCAAGGCCGGTGAGTCCATCTCCACTGTCGGTAACAGTGGTGGTCAGGACACACCTGCGCTGTATTTCGCTATTCGTCAGCAGGGTCACCCGAGTGATCCCGCACAATGGTGCCGCGCGCAAGGATAGGCGTTGAGTCACCTACATTAGGAGTTCGTTCGACATGCTGCATTTGTCCCGCCTCAATTCGCTGGCCCTGACGATCGCGCTGGTGATCGGCGCGCCGTTGGCGTTTGCCGCTGAACCGGCCCCGCTGGCCCCGGCCGCGACCACCAAGGCGCCATTGCCGCTGGAAGAGTTGCGCACCTTTGCCGAGGTCATGGACCGGATCAAGGCAGCCTATGTCGAACCGGTTGACGACAAGACCCTGCTGGAAAATGCCATCAAGGGCATGCTCAGCAACCTCGACCCACACTCCGCCTACCTGGGGCCGGAAGACTTTGCCGAGTTGCAGGAAAGCACCAGCGGCGAGTTCGGCGGCCTGGGCATCGAAGTCGGTGCCGAAGACGGTTTCATCAAAGTCGTTTCGCCGATCGATGACACGCCAGCCTCCAAGGCCGGCATCCAGGCCGGCGACTTCATCGTCAAGATCAACGGCCAGCCAACCCGCGGCCAGAGCATGACCGAAGCCGTGGACAAGATGCGCGGCAAGATCGGCGAGAAGATTACCCTGACGCTGGTGCGCGATGGCGGCGCACCGTTCGACGTGACGCTGACCCGCGCGACCATCCAGGTCAAGAGCGTGAAGAGCCAGTTGCTGGATTCGGGCTACGCTTATATCCGCATCACCCAGTTCCAGGTCAAGACCGGCGAAGAGGTCTCCAAGGCCCTGGCCAAGTTGCGCAAGGACAACGGCAAGAAGCTCAGCGGCATCGTGCTTGATCTGCGTAACAACCCTGGCGGCGTGCTGCAAGCGGCGGTAGAAGTGGTCGATCACTTCATCACCAAAGGCCTGATCGTTTACACCAAGGGCCGTATCGCCAACTCCGAACTGCGCTTCTCTGCCACCGGCAAGGACCAAAGCGAAGCGGTGCCAATGGTCGTGCTGATCAACGGCGGCAGCGCCTCGGCTTCGGAAATTGTCGCCGGCGCCCTGCAGGATCAAAAACGCGCAGTGGTCATGGGCACCACCAGTTTCGGTAAAGGCTCGGTGCAAACCGTGCTGCCACTGAACAACGACCGCGCACTGAAAATCACCACCGCGCTGTACTTCACGCCGAACGGGCGCTCGATCCAGGCCCAGGGCATCGTGCCGGACATCGAAGTGCGCAAGGCCAAGATCACCAACGAGCAAGACGGCGAATACTTCAAGGAAGCCGACCTTCAAGGTCACCTGGGCAATGGCAACGGCGGCGCCGACAAGCCAACCAAGTCCAGTGGCAAAGCCAAACCGATGCCACAGGACGACGACTACCAGTTGGCCCAGGCCCTGAGCCTGCTCAAAGGTCTGAGCATTACCCGCGGCCACTGAGATGCGCTTGCGGTTGATCCTCAGTCTGCTGTGCTGTCTGACGGGCGCTGCTCACGCGGCGTCCGCCGAGACGGCAGCACCCTCACACAAGGCTTACCTGAGCCTGATCATCGATGACCTGGGACAAAACCTGCCACGCGACCGCCGCGTGCTGGCGCTGCCCGGGCCGGTGACCACGGCAATCATGCCCGATACTCCCCACGCCGCCGAATTTGCCCGCGAGGCCCACCGCGCCGGCAAGATCGTCATGCTGCACATGCCCATGGACCCGGCCACCGGCCCGTTCGCCTGGCATCCCGAGCTTCCCATCGAAGAACTGCAAAAGCGCCTGGATGCGGCGTTCAAGGCCGTGCCCTATACCAGCGGCATCAACAACCACATGGGCAGCCGCATGACCGCCCAGCAACCGGCCATGGCCTGGTTGATGGGCGAGTTGCAGCGTCGACACAAGTTTTTCGTCGACAGCCGTACCAGCGCTCAGACAGTCGCCGCTGCCGAGGCGCAAAAGATTGGTCTGGCCAGCGTCTCGCGGGATGTGTTTCTCGATGATGAGCGCACCGAGGCGGCGATCTTCACTCAGCTACAGACGGCGATTAGCCTGGCACGCAAACAGGGTTCGGCAGTGATGATCGGTCACCCTTACCCGCAAACCCTGGCGGTACTGGAGCACGAGCTGCCCAAGCTCAAGGCTCAGGGCATTGAGTGGATCGATATCAAGTTGATGATCAGCATTCGCAGCAACAAGGCGATGGTTGGGCACGGGAAGGATGGGGTGTACCGCTGACCGCAAAACACCATAAATATAATGTGGGAGCGAGCTTGCTCGCGATGAGGCCATCACAGTCAACGCTTTTGTTGACTATCGGACCGCTATCGCGAGCAAGCTCGCTCCCACATTTTTTTGTGTATGTCACAGGATCCAGTGCCGGCCTTTAGAGATACCGCGCCATGATGTCGTCCACCACGCCTTCCTTGCGCAACTGATCCAGCGCGGCCTGAAGCTTGGCGACGATTTCGTCGGACACGTCTTTGTTCAGCGCCAGGTACAACTGAGCACTGTTGAAACGCAGCACGGTCTTGAGGCCAGTCACACCATCCTGCCGAGCGAGGTAACGGCCGGCAGGATCACCCGTCGCCCAAAGGTCGATCTGGCCGTTGACCAGTTTCTTCGCGTTGTCCTGATCGCGCAGCACCACGATGGGCTTGAGCCCCTGTTTGGCCAGTGTCTCGGCAATCGCATCACCTTTGTAGGCGCCGATCTTGTATTTGCGCGCCTGCTGCAACGACTCCAGGGTGATCTTGCTGTCAGCCTTGGCCAGCATGATCCAGTCATCCGGGCCGATGGGGCCGACCCATTTGAAGAGTTTTTCCCGATCCGGCAGTCGCGCCATGACGAACACGCCGTAACCGGGTTTTTCCAGGGCGAGTTTGTAGATTCGCTCCCAAGGGAAACGCAGCGTCAGGCTGTAGGTGATTTCGGCACGCTTGAACATCTCGCGGACGATGTCCACGGCGATCCCGTTGATGTTGTCTTCTTGAGCGAAATTCTTGCCATTCTTCGCCATGTTGTAAGGCGGGAAGTTTTCCGTCAGCAGCACCAGATCGGGGTCGGTTTTTTCTGCAGCACCCACAGCGCCAGCCAGTAATAACGAGGTGCTGGCGAGTACGAGAAGACGACGCTTGAACATGACGGTCTACCGGAATCCATGGCGTGCCCAAGCTTGCCCTGAGCCCGCCATGCTGTCCACTGGCCTTTATCGGACGCAGATACCGCGATGCGCCATGTAAGCCTTGGCTTCCGGCACGGTGTATTCGCCGAAGTGGAAAATACTCGCCGCCAGCACCGCGCTGGCGTGGCCTTCGATAATACCGTCAGCCAGATGCTGCAAATTGCCGACACCGCCAGAGGCGATCACCGGAATCCCCAATGCATCGCTAATGGCCCGGGTGACACCCAGGTCGAAGCCGTTTTTCATGCCGTCCTGGTCCATGCTGGTCAGCAGGATTTCGCCGGCCCCCAGACCTTCCATCTTCTTCGCCCACTCCACCGCATCCAGCCCGGTAGGTTTGCGACCGCCGTGGGTGAAGATCTCCCAACGCGGGGTTTCGCCCGGCAGTGAAACCTTCTTGGCATCGATGGCGACAACGATGCATTGCGAGCCGAAATGCTGCGCCGCTTCGCCGACGAACTCAGGGTTGAACACCGCAGCGGTGTTGATCGAGACCTTGTCCGCACCGGCATTGAGCAAGTTGCGGATGTCTTGCACGGTACGCACGCCACCACCGACGGTCAGCGGGATGAACACCTGGCTGGCCATGCGCTCGACGGTATGCAGCGTGGTATCGCGGCCATCGACGCTGGCAGTGATGTCGAGAAAGGTAATCTCGTCGGCACCTTGCTCGTCGTAGCGACGGGCGATTTCCACCGGGTCGCCGGCGTCACGGATGTTCTCGAACTTCACACCTTTGACGACCCGGCCGTTATCCACGTCCAGACAAGGAATGATGCGTTTGGCCAGTGCCATGGTGAGTCCTCAGCCTTTGTACGAATCGCAGAAAGCTTGCGCTTCAGCGACGTCGAGGGTGCCTTCGTAAATCGCCCGGCCGGTGATGGCGCCGATGATCCCCGGCGCCTTGGCGTCGAGCAGCGACTTGATGTCACCCAGGTTGTGAATGCCGCCGGACGCAATCACCGGAATCCGCGTGGCGGCGGCCAGTGCTGCGGTGTACGACACGTTGCAGCCCTGCATCATGCCGTCTTTGGCGATGTCGGTATAAACAATGGCAGATACGCCGTCGGCTTCAAACTGCTTGGCCAGGTCGATGACCTGAACGGTGCTGATTTCAGCCCAGCCGTCGGTGGCGACGAAGCCGTCTTTGGCGTCCAGACCAACGATCACCTTGCCCGGGAAGGCGCGGCAAGCCTCGGCAACGAACGCCGGATCTTTCACAGCTTTGGTGCCGATGATCACGTAGCTCACGCCCGCTTTCACGTAGTGTTCAATGGTTTCCAGCGAACGGATACCGCCGCCGATCTGAATCGGCAGGTTCGGGTAGCGCTTGGCGATCGCGGTGACCACTTCGCCGTTGACTGGCTGGCCTTCGAAGGCGCCGTTCAGGTCGACCAGATGCAGACGACGGCAACCGCCCTCCACCCACTTGGCAGCCATGCTCACCGGGTCATCGGAGAACACTGTGGAATCTTCCATGCGGCCCTGGCGCAGACGTACACAGGCACCGTCTTTAAGATCGATAGCGGGAATAATCAGCATCTGGCAAACCTTTGAATTCGATTTTTCAGCGTTGCTCGGAAATCAGTTTTTCTCGAGCGCCCACAAGTCGCTTTCGATACTTTCGAACCTCTCTTTGAGGTGCGTCTGCACATCGAAAATCGCCCTGTTGTAATAGTGCGGAGCAATTTCGCGGGTAAACAGCTCAAGAATTTCAGCCGCCTCGAACGAGCCGAGGTCGAGTTCGAAGCGGTCTTCCATGAAGCGCTTGATCTTGCTGTTGGCCTCGTTCTCTTGCTCGGGTGTGAGCGTCAAGATTGGCGGCTTCTTCTTGGCCATTACCAGCGACCGTCCCACGCAGCGAAGTTCTGCAGCAATTGCAGGCCATGGGTATGGCTCTTCTCCGGGTGGAACTGCACGGCGAAACGCGAGCCTTCGGCCAGCGCTGCGGCGAAGTCGACGCCGTAGTGACCGCCGCCCACCACCTGACGCGGGTTACCGGCGGCGATGTAGTAGCTGTGCACGAAGTAGAAACGCGCCAGGTCCGGAATGTTGTGCCACAGCGGGTGATCCACCGTCTGCTTCACTTCGTTCCAGCCCATGTGCGGGACTTTCAGGTGTTCGCCGTCCTCAACCAGACCTTTGCCGAAGAACTTCACCTGGCCTGGAAACAGACCAATGCAATCGACGCCGTCATTTTCTTCACTGCGTTCAAGCAAGGCTTGCATGCCCACGCAGATGCCGAGGAATGGACGGTCCTGACTGACTTCACGCACCAGCGAGTCGAAACCGAGGCGACGGATCTCCGCCATGCAATCGCGAATCGCGCCCACACCGGGAAAAACCACCCGGTCGGCTTCGCGAATCACATCGGCATCGCTGGTGATCAGCACCTTGCCGGCACCGACGTGCTCGAGGGCCTTGGCCACCGAGTGCAGGTTGCCCATGCCGTAATCGATAACCGCGACCGTCTGCATTACAGAACGCCCTTGGTCGAAGGCATTTGCCCGGCCATGCGCTCATCCAGCTCGACAGCCATGCGCAATGCGCGGCCGAAGGCCTTGAACACGGTTTCGATCTGGTGGTGGGTGTTGTGCCCACGCAGATTGTCGATGTGCAAGCTGACGTTGGCGTGGTTGACGAAGCCCTGGAAGAACTCCTGGAACAAGTCGACATCGAAGCCGCCAACGGTGGCGCGGGTATAGGGAACGTGCATCTGCAGGCCTGGGCGGCCGGAGAAGTCGATGACCACACGCGACAGCGCTTCATCGAGCGGCACATAGGCGTGGCCGTAACGACGGATGCCTTTTTTGTCGCCGATCGCTTTGGTGAAGGCTTGACCCAGCGTGATACCGACGTCTTCCACCGTGTGGTGGTCGTCGATATGCAGGTCACCCTTGCACTCGATATCCAGGTCGATCAGCCCGTGACGGGCGATCTGGTCCAGCATGTGCTCAAGGAAGGGAACACCGATATTGAATCGGGCCTTTCCGGTGCCATCCAGGTTGATCGAGGCTTTGATCTGGGTTTCCAGAGTGTCGCGCTCGACAGACGCCTTACGTTCGGCCATCACCAGCTCCGCAAAATCATTGGGCGAAAAAGGCAACCATTATAGGGGCGCGGACGCCAAACAGAAACACACGAGGTGATATCCCTGACGGGCTGAACCCAATGCCGCCGGGGATATACATGTCAGTACAAGCCAGAATTCGTTGCGAAGCATGGCTGTTGACCTCCTGTGGGAGCGAGCTTGCTCGCGATAGCGGACTGACATTCAACATCAATGTTGAATGTGAAGTCGTCATCGCGAGCAAGCTCGCTCCCACAGGAGTAATGCGTTTATTAGTGGAAGAGGACAGCAGTCTTCTGCAACGTCACCCAAACACCCCACGCCAGCGGAATACCCACCACCAGCCATGCAGCAATGGCCAATGGCACGCTGCCCGAGGAGGCTTTCCACTCCAGCACGGTGGTGCTGTTCGCGCCTTTGTCGTGACCCAGCGCCTGTTCGGTGGCCAGTTCGGCATCGGTCATGAAGTATTTGTCCGCCACCGGACGCACCAGCAGGTTGCAGAGGAAACCCAGCACCAGCAGGCCAGCGAGGATGTACAGGGTGATGTCATACGCAGCAGCGCGCTCGACGCCGATGCTCAACTGATATTCACGCAAGTAGTTGACCAACACCGGACCGAGCACGCCAGCCGCAGCCCAGGCAGTCAGCAGACGACCGTGGATCGCACCGACCATCTGCGTACCGAACAGGTCCGCCAGGTACGCCGGAACCGTCGCGAAACCACCGCCGTACATCGACAGAATGATGCAGAACGCCGCAACGAATAGTGCGATGTTGCCTAAATGGCCGAGGTTCGGGATCAACGCATACAGGGAAAAACCCAGGGCGAAGAACACGAAGTAGGTGTTTTTGCGGCCCAGGTAGTCGGAGAACGATGCCCAGAAAAACCGGCCACCGATGTTGAACAGGCTCAGCAAACCGGTGAAACCCGCTGCGATTGCCGCGATCGACGCCAATTGCGAAGCATCCAGCTGACCGAAGGTCAGATCGTTGCCGAGCAATTTACCGGCGAATACTTCCTGCAACAGCGGCGACGCCATACCGAGAATGCCAATACCCGCCGACACGTTCAGGCACAGTACCAGCCACACCAGACGGAACTGCGGAGTTTTCCACGCAACGTTCACGTGCACGTGACGGTGAGTGATCATCGCGTTCGCGGCTTTTTTCGCCGGGGCGGTCCAGCCTTCAGGCTTCCAGCCGGTCGGCGGAACGCGGTACGACAGCGCACCACCGATCATGAACACGAAGTAGATCGCGGCCATCACCAGGAAGCTCTGCCACACGCCCACGCCGGTCGGCGAAGCGAAATGGCCCATCAACGCAGCGGCCAGCGGAGCACCGACCATCGCGCCACCGCCGAAGCCCATGATCGCCATGCCGGTGGCCATGCCGCGCTTGTCCGGGAACCACTTGATCAGGGTCGAAACCGGCGAGATATAACCCAACCCCAGGCCAATACCGCCAATGACCCCAGAGCCAATCCACATCAGCCAGATCTGGTGGGTATAAACCCCCAACGCGGAAATCAGCAGACCGCCGCACCAGCACAGTGCCGAAACGACACCGGCCTTGCGTGGCCCGGCATGTTCCAGCCAGCCGCCCCAGATCGCTGCCGAGCAGCCGAGGAAAATGAAAAACAGCGTGTAAATCCAGCCGAGCATAGAGATCGGCCAGTCACACTGGGACGAGAAAATCTGTGCGATGAAGCTCATGCCTGGCGCGCAAGCCACCGGCGCGGTCACGCCCAGGGCTTTGGACAGCGGCAACCAAAACACCGAAAAGCCGTAGGCCATGCCAATGCACAGGTGGATGGCCAACGCGGCCGGTGGAACCAGCCAGCGGTTGAAACCGGGCCTGGCGATGATCCGCTCCTTGGACAGGAACGCTGACTGGGCGGGAATAATGCCCGCCTCGGTACTCGTGCTCATTTGTGTTTCCCCCAATTATTAGTATGGTTCGCCAGACACTCTTCACTCACGGCCTTGTTGCACGCAGGCATGACCGTTTTATTGAGTAGAGCGTCGTATTGGCGCGACATCAGGTCGCAGAAGAACCGACGAACGGGCAAAGGTTACCATTTGCCTGTGACAGAAAAACCAGACTGACATCACCTTTTATGTGACATCTGTTCCGATCACGCACTAAAAAAGCCGTTTCACCCGTTGCCGGGTAATGCCCGGACAACCCTTTCACAGGAAACCTTATGCCCATCGTTGTCGAATCGCTGAACGAACCCAGCTATCAGGATCAGCAGGACCTGCAGAAGATCTACCACGACGCCCCACAGTGGCTGCTTGCTCCGTTCAACGATGAGCTGCAACTGATTGAAAACAGCCTGCGCGACGGCTCGCTGATCGCCGGACGCTTCAATGACCGACTGCTCGGTGCGGCACGCTTGCATCGGCAACAGGACATCTGGCAGTTGTCCCATTTGTGCGTGCGAAAAATTACCCGCCGCCGTGGTGTGGCCGAGCGTCTGGTCAGCGAAGCGAAAAAAATGGCTGGACTCGCGGGAGCAACGTTGCACCTGCTGGCCCCGGCCGGACACCTCGAAGCCCAGGCACTGGCCGCCAAGCTCAAATTGCCGCTGGACGCGCTCTAGCGCGATCACCGACCAGTCGTCGGTTTCGGGGCGCTATACTCCCTGGCTAAATTTCGACATTGACTCACTACAAGGACTCGCCCATGAAAGCGTTCGGCAAAATCCTGGGTCTGGTGCTTCTCGGGCTGTTGCTGATCATTGTGGCGCTGGGCTTTGCCCTGACCCACTTCTTCGATCCCAACGACTACAAAGACGAGATTCGCCAAATTGCCCGCGACAAGGCCCACATCGAGCTGACGCTCAATGGCGATATCGGCTGGAGCCTGTTCCCTTGGCTCGGCCTTGAACTGCACGAAGCCAGCGTCGCGACCCTGGCCAATCCGACCCAGCCGTTTGCCGACCTGCAAATGCTTGGCCTGTCCGTGCGGGTGCTACCGTTGCTGCGCCGTGAAGTGCAGATGAGCGATGTCCGTGTCGAAGGCCTGAACCTGCGCCTCAACCGCGACAAGGATGGCCACGGCAACTGGGAAGACATCGGCAAGGTCCCACCTGTCGCCGCCAAGGCTGGTGTGCCGGCCAGCGGCACCAGCGAACCGACCGCCGAAACACCCGCCACCCCGGAAAAACCGGCCCAACCGATTCGCCTCGACATCGACAGCCTGACCGTGAACAACGCTCGGGTTGAATACAACGATGAGCGCACCGGCAAGCAGTTCAGCGCCGAAAGCATCCAGCTGAGCACCGGCCCGGTGCACGACGCGACCAATATTCAGGTCAAGTTGACGGCGTTCCTGGCCAGCAACCAGCCGGACGTGCGGGTGCGCAGCGAACTCAATGGCGAGCTGCGTTTCGAACGCGCCCTCCAGCGCTACCAGTTCGAAGACATGAAGCTTTCCGGCGAAATCACCGGTGAACCGCTGCAAGGCAAGGCCGTCACCTTTGCCGCACAAGGCCAGCTGCTGCTGGATAAAGCGGCGAATGTCGCCGAGTGGACCGGAATCAAGATCTCCGCCAACCAGTTGCGCGCCTTGGGCGAACTGAAGGTCAATGACCTGGACAAAACCCCGCAGATCAGCGGCGGCGTGTCGATTGCCCAATTCGATCTGGCGAAGTTTGTCGACAGCATCGGCCAGAAACTCCCGGCCATGGCCGAGGGCAGCCTGAGCAAGGTAGAACTGGTCAGCCGTCTCGCGGGCACCCCGACCAGCGTGACGCTGGACAATATCAACCTGAAAGTCGACGACAGCAGCTTCAGCGGGCGTATCGCCGTCGAGGATTTCGCCAAGCAATCGTTGCGCTTGCAGCTCAAGGGCGACACCTTCGACGCAGATCGCTACCTGCCGCCAACATCCGCCGAAGCCAACAGCGCCGCAGTGGCACGTCAGTCTGAAGTCAGCAGCACCGAGGCCGACGCGTTGGCCGGTGCCGGCAGCACGCCGCTACCAAACGCCCCCACCAAAGGCGCCTGGAGCAGCGACAAACTGATTCCAACAGAACGCCTGAGCAAACTGGATCTGAATGCCGACCTGACCTTCGGCCAACTGACCCTCGACAAGCTGCCGATCCAGAATGCCGCGCTGAAGGCCACAGGCCAGGGTGGCCTGCTGACGCTGGAAAACCTGCGTGGCGATCTCTACAACGGCAACTTCGACGCCAAGGGCACACTGGATGTACGTCAACCCGTGCCGTTGCTGAGCCTGCAAACGCAGATCAGCAAAGTCCCGGCGGAAAAGATTCTCGAAAGCCAAGGGAAAACCCCGCCGGTCAAAGGCCTGGTCACGCTCAACAGCAACCTGACCGCCAGCGGCAATAGCCAGAAAGCGCTGATCGACAGCCTCAACGGCACGGCCAGTTTCGCGATCAATAATGGCGTGCTGCTCAACGCCAACCTTGAGCAACAACTGTGCAAAGGCATCGCCACCCTGAACCACAAAACCCTCAGCGGCGAACCGCGTGGCAAGGACACGCCATTCCAGGAGTTCAAGGGCAACCTGACGTTCCGTAACGGCGTGGCCAGTAATCCGGACCTGAAAGTGCGCATCCCGGGCATGACCGTCAACGGTAGCGGTGACGTCGACCTGCGCGTACTGGGCATGGACTACCGCGTCGGCATCATCGTCGAAGGTGACAAGAGCGACATGCCGGACCCGGCCTGCCAGGTCAACGAGCGCTATGCCGGCATTGAGTGGCCATTGCGCTGCCGTGGTCCGCTGGAGCTCGGTGCCAAGGCCTGTCGTCTGGACAATGAGCGTCTCGGTCAGGTCGCGGGGAAGCTGGCCGGCGACAAGCTCGGTGAAAAAATCGATGAGAAACTCGGCGACAAAGTCAGTCCAGAACTGAGAAACGCCCTCAAGGGGCTGTTCAAACGATGAAAGCCGAGCAATTTTCAACCGCGGTGCTTGACTGGTACGACGTCCATGGCCGCCACGATTTGCCCTGGCAACAGGGCATCACCCCGTATCGGGTGTGGGTCTCGGAAATCATGTTGCAGCAGACCCAGGTCAGCACCGTGCTGAACTACTTCGACCGGTTCATGGCGTCGTTGCCAACAGTCGAAGCCCTGGCCGCCGCGCCGGAAGATGAAGTGCTGCACCTGTGGACCGGACTGGGTTACTACACCCGCGCGCGCAACTTGCAAAAAACCGCGAAGATCGTCGTTGCCGAGTACGGTGGGGAGTTCCCGCGGGATGTGGAAAAGCTCACCGACTTGCCGGGCATCGGCCTGTCCACTGCAGGCGCCATCGCCAGCCTGAGCATGGGCCTGCGCGCCCCGATTCTCGACGGCAACGTCAAACGGGTGCTGGCACGCTTTACCGCGCAAGAGGGCTACCCCGGCGAACCGAAGGTTGCCAAACAGCTGTGGGCCAACGCTGAGCGCTTCACGCCTTACGATCGGGTCAACGCCTACACCCAGGCGATGATGGACCTGGGCGCTACGCTCTGCACCCGCAGCAAGCCAAGTTGCCTGCTGTGTCCACTGGAAAAGGGCTGCGAAGCGCACATGCTCGGTTTGGAGACGCGCTACCCGATCCCCAAACCGCGCAAAACCGTGCCACAGAAGCGCACGCTGATGCCGATGCTCGCCAACCGCGACGGCGCCATTCTGCTTTACCGACGCCCTTCCACGGGCTTGTGGGGCGGTTTGTGGAGCCTGCCGGAACTCGACGACCTCGGCGATCTGGAACATCTGGCATTGCAACACTCGCTGGAACTGGGCAAGCACGTTGAACTGCCGAGCCTGGTGCACACCTTCAGCCATTTCCAACTGGCTATCGAACCCTGGCTGGTCCAGGTCCAGGAGTCTGGCCATCACGTGGCCGAGGCCGACTGGCTCTGGTATAACCTCGCCACCCCGCCGCGCCTGGGCCTTGCCGCCCCGGTGAAAAAACTGCTGAAGCGCGCGGCCGACGTATTGAACGCAGGAGAGTCGTCATGACCCGCACCATCATGTGCCGCAAGTACAAAGAACAATTGCCCGCCCTGGAGCGCGCTCCATTCCCGGGCGCCAAAGGTCAGGACATTTTTGACCACGTCTCGGCCAAGGCCTGGGCCGACTGGCAAAAACACCAGACCCTGCTGATCAACGAAAAACGCCTGAACATGATGAACGCCGAAGACCGCAAATATCTTCAGGGCGAGATGGACAAGTACTTCTCCGGCGAGGAATACGCCAAGGCCGAAGGCTACGTTCCACCTGCCGAGTAATCCCGTAAAAACGGGGGTTGGATCGTAAGCGACGGTAATAATTAAATATTTTTTGAAAACTTGCTTGACGACCCCCTGAAAAACCCGTTTAATGCGCCCCGTTGCCCAGATAGCTCAGTCGGTAGAGCAGGGGATTGAAAATCCCCGTGTCGGCGGTTCGATTCCGTCTCTGGGCACCAAATACCGAAAACCCTGAATCGCAAGATTCAGGGTTTTTTTATGCCCGCGATTTGATGACGCCGCGCAAAAGCCGTCATCCCTAACTATTGCTATTAGCCTTCCAGTGGAAGACCAGATTGCGTGCAGCACCTTTGCCGACGTCGGCGGTATCACGCAGCACTTCACCATTACGCGTTGCGACAACGGTGTACTTGCCAGCGGGTAGCTGAACGTAAACCAGAGGACCAGCCTGGGTCAGGGTCAGCACGGTTTGCCCTTGGGCTTTCTGAATGACCAGATCTACGTCGGGAACATATTTATTCTCCGCCCCGGTGGAGAAGGTCATGTGCAGGTTGTAGCCCTTGGTTTGCTGAATGGCCTTTGACTCATCCTCGCCGATACCGCCAGACAGGTAGGTGATCCCGTTTTGCTCTTGCTGCTGGACCTGCACGGCTGAACTGTCGATCGGCTCAAGGCTGGCGGCCCGCAACATGACTGGAGACACCAGTAAGCCGACAGCGGCGAGGGGCAGTATGAATGAATGGACGTACCTCATGATGACGACTCCCGGGTTCCACAGAACCCTATCTGCTACACCATTTTTGATTGCTGATCGAGGATCAGGGTTTTAGATCGATTCGAACTTGAGCTCAGTGCGAATCGGAGCAAACACTGAGTACACCCGAATCAGATCCTCCAGTAAGTGACGCATTGCATCGCGCGACCGCCAATTCCAAACCGTTGCACAACGCTAACGTTGAAGTTCATTCTTGGGCTCGTCATCGCCAGGGCTCAGCCCCATGAATCTACAAAGCGTACCCTCCACGCTCAGGCCAGAATCGTCAGCCGCACAAACGCAAAGCGTGCCCTTCAAGGAACCTGCCGCCGACGGCTTCACCCTTGGCGGCTTCACCTGGCGACACGCCCTCGCGAACGCAATGCGCCCGGTCGTCATCATCAACGCCGCCACCTCAGTCCGCTGCCGGCACTACTCGCGCTTCGCCGATTACCTGTTCGCCAACGGCTTCGACGTCATCACCTATGACTACCGCGGCATCGGCGAGTCTCGGCCGACATCGCTGAAAGGGCTACAGGCTTCATGGACCGACTGGGGCGCGCTGGATTTCGAAGCCATACTCAAACGCGCTCAGCGGGAGTTTCCCGGCCAACCCATCGACGTGGTCGGCCACAGCTTCGGCGGCTGTGCGGCGGGATTGGGCGCTTCAGGGCACGTGATCCGGCGCCTGGTGACCGTCGGCGCGCAGTTCGCCTACTGGCGCGACTATGCGCCTGCCCATCGCTGGCGGATGTTCGGCAAGTGGCACCTGCTGATGCCGTTGATGACGCTGGTGTGCGGCTACTTCCCCGGCAAACGCCTCGGCTGGCTGGAAGACACGCCCGCCGGTGTGGTTCGCGATTGGAGCACGCCCACTGCCCGCTACGAGAAGCGTCCCAGCGGTCGCGCCATCCACGCCAGGAGCGGCCGACTGCCCTTCGCCAATGTCACCGCACAAACCCTGGCCATCAGCCTCAGCGATGACCCCTACGGCACCATTGCGGCCATCGAACGCTTGCTCGACTACTTCACCGGCAGTACAAACACCCACTTGCGAATCGCCCCGGAAGACATCGGTGAAGAAGAAGTCGGACATTTCGCCTTTTTTCGCAGCCCATACCAAGCCACACTATGGCCCATTGCATTGTCATGGCTGCAAAACGGCGAGCTGACACCCGACACCCCCGGGCGGCGAGTGCCACGCAGCTGAGTGGCCTGCCCTCTCAACGAAATACGGAACGACGCCCATGGCATCCGCGAACAAACAGCACAAACGCGCTACCCGCGCTAAAGCGAAAGCCAAGCAGAACCGCACTCAACGGGCCGCCGCGCCGGTCGAGCTGGACCCGAACGACGATCGCATCGACTTCGAATCGGTGGACCTGACCGAACTGTTCAAAAAAATGATCGACGCCGAAAAAACCAGTCAGCAAGCGATGTGCGCGGCCTTCCTGGAAGACCCGCTGCTGGAGCTGGTGTACGAACAGGAAGGCGAGGAAGGCGCGATGGACTTCATCCTCGCCGCGCTGATCGAGTATCGCCAATGGTCCACCGAGGTGGACGAAGCCGGCGCCCTGGCGTGGATTGAATCACCGGCCTTCCAGACTGACTACGTGGCGGCGTCCGACGCCATCGCGGCCCAAACCCAACAGAAACCGAACTGAGTTCCCATGGCATCCCTGAACAAGCAACAGAAACGCGCCAAACGCGCCAAGATCAAAGCCAGGCAAATCAATATTCACGGCAGAAAACCCGCCGCGCTGGACGATGACCTGGGCGAAATCGGCGAGCCGATCCCGGAATACACCCTGGCGATGTTCAGCAAAATGCGCGACGCCGAAGCCATCGGCCGCAACGACATGCTGCTGACCCTGCTGGCAAACCTCAGCGAGATCATCAGCGACCATCCAGAGCTGCTGGACATGGAAAACGCCGAGAACGAGGCCATGGCCGCCACTCACCTGGCCGCCGACATGCTGATCGACTACCGCATGTGGACCGATGGCGTGGACCGTGAGGTCGCCCAGGCCTGGCTGACAGAGCCGCAGTTCATCACCGACTTCGGGATTGCGCTGGACAGTTATCGCGAGTCGCTGGAAGAGCCTGAGGCAAAAGCCGAATAACCTGCCGCTGAAGCTTACGAAAACAAAAACGGCCGCTTGTCATCCCTGACAGCGGCCGTTTCTTTTACGAGTTATCGCTGCGTCGACAATCTGGCTCCACCCTTCATCAGCTCAACGTATATCCCATTGACATATCCCTCTCACAACCTATCCTTTGAGCTCTAAGCGCACCCGATACGGAGGACACTCCAATGGAACAGACCACCCTTTTCATGAGCAATCGAAGCCAGGCCGTCCGCTTGCCCAAGGCAGTGGCAATGCCTGAAGACGTGAAACGCGTCAATGTTGTAGCCATTGGCCGCACTCGTATCATCACGCCGGCAGGTGAAGCCTGGGATAGCTGGTTCGATGGCGATAACGTCACTGCCGATTTTATGGCCGACCGTGAGCAACCGGCCGATCAGGAGCGCGAGTCGTTCTGATGATCAGCCCTTTCAAGGTCTTCGTTTAAAATCCCCCAAAACTCCAGTCAAGGTGACTAAAGCGATGTGGGCAGAGGTTCT